>JBBRMX010000008.1:0-33590 GCA_038230615.1 Thermomicrobiales bacterium
AGGAAACCGGGGAGATGCATGCCGCCGTCGCTGTTCGCGCCGGACGCGCCATGCCCGCCGTGCGCTACATGCCCGCCCGCATGACCGAGATGCGTCAGATGGCCGCCGAACACCAGCGACGCAACCGACAGCCCCAACCCGACGAGAAAACAGACCAAAAAGACATTTTCCATGTGCAAAACCTCTGCCGTGTGTTGAAGGTCTCGTGTATAAGGATACTCCTTCACAAAGAAAGACGGCGCGGGCGCGGGAATGTTCCCCTGCGCCCGCGCCGTTTCGTGTGTACACGACGTGCCAGCGAACCGGCTAGGCGTTCACCACGTAGGTGTTCGCAATTTTGTCGTGCCATGTCTGCTTGTTCTTGTCCCACAACGCCCAGAGGAAGCCGAGGTACAAGACCGAGCCGGAGATGAGCTGCTTGATGATAAAACGCAGCCACGAAGTACCCGCCGTAACGGGTGCGCCATCGGTGCGGACAACACGCACACCCATGAGGCCCTTGCCGATGGTCTGCCCGTTACGTGCGCCTTTACGGGCGGTCATCAGCGGCTCGTAGAGCGTACCGAGAATGATGGCGATGACGATGAGCACAATGCCGACGGGACTGGGCTGCGCTGTGCCGTCGGCATTCGTGGCGGCGTTCATTGCGCCACCGATCCCTGCGATGATCGCAATCGGAATGCCGATGATGATGCCGTCAATGATCTCCGCGACGAACCGTTTGCCGACCCCCGCATATGCCATAGTCGGTTGCCCGTACCCGCCTGCATTGTACGGGGTGTTGTATGGCGGGACGCCCCCGGTATTCTGTGGTGCATACGACATCGTGCCATGCCCCTTTCGTTGGATCAGGCGTTGACCACGTAGGTCTTGGCAACTTTGTCGTGCCACGTCTGGCGGTTCGGGTCCCAGAAGAGCCAGAGATAGCCGATGCCGAGAGCGAGACCGGAGACAAGCGACATGAGATATCGTATGACCATCTGTCCGTAATTGATCGGTGCGCCGTCCGCCGAGACGATGCGGATGCCCAAGGCTTTCGCGCCGAGCGTCTGCCCATTCCACTGGACATTCAGGATCGTGTAGTAGGCGGCACCGAGGAGGAGACCGACCAGCGTGCTCACGCCGCTGCTCCGCAACAACGCACCGATAATATTGCTGACGACCGCAACCGCCACGCCATCAATGAGATAGGACAGAAACCGACGCCACCACTCGGCATAGACCGTCGTGGACTGCTGTTGGTAATAGCCGCCACCCGGCGCACCCTGATACGGCGCAGGTTGCCCATAGGGAGGGACGAAACCGGGTTGCTGCTGCGGCGGTTGCCCGTAGGTGGGCGGCGGGTAGCCTCCCTGACCCTGCGGCGGCTGTGCATACGGGTTCGCGGGAGGCTGCCCGTAGGGATTGCCTGCGGGCGGTGCCTGCGGTGGTTGCCCGTAGCCCTGCGTGGGGCGATCCTGCGGCGGGTAGCCGCCTTGACCCGGTTGTTGCGGTGGCTGCCCGTAGGGTGCACCGGCGGGCGGACGCGGCGGTTGCCCGTAGCCTTGCGGCGGGGGGGGCTGGCTATAGCCACCTTGCCCCGGTTGTTGCGGCGGCTGCCCGTAGCCCTGTGGGGGCTGCGGCGGGTAGCCACCCCCCTGCGGCGGCTGCCCGTACGGATTGTTCGGCGGTTGCCCGCCCGGTGGCTGCTGGTACGACATTCCCCAACCTCTCCTTCGCTAGACCCACAATCCCGGACGACCCATATCGCCACGCATCACTACCCGCATACTTGTGCGCTGCTCCCCATCTCCCTCCCTGCGTCTCGTCATGCCTGCACGACATACGTATTGGCGATTTTATCGTGCCATGTCTGCCGCTGGGGGTCCCAAAGCATCCAGAGATAGCCCAGATAAAAGATGCTGCCGGAGATCAGGCTCTTCATGAAGAAGCGCAGCCAGATTTGCCCGGTGCCGACTGGTCCACCCTGCATGGATGTGACGCGGATTTTCGCCACCCGCCTGCCGAATGTCTGCCCGTGCGCGTCGCCTTTTCGCGCCATCAGGAGCGGCTCGTACAGGAATGCCACGAGGAACGCAACGGAGACGATCACGATGCCGAGCGCGAACAATGCACTGTTGGTGATGTCGGTCGTCTGGGCACCGAAGCGGTCGGTGGATGTAGAGACGCTGCTGATAAACAGCGGGACGCTCAGGAGACCGAGGACGACCAAGATCGCGCTGAGGATAAGCGAATCAATCAGCACGGCGAGTAACCGTTGCCCAAAACTGGCGTACTGCGGCGGCGGCGTCCACGGATAGCCCGGGTTGCCGTACTGCGGGTCATACGGCGGGATCGTGCTTGCATAGGGAGGCGGGGATTGCCCGTAGGGAGGCTGCCCATACGAAAGAGGCGGCTGCCCGTATGGAGTGGGCTGCGGTTGTCCGTAGGGCGGTTGCGGTGGCACCGGCTGATACCCCGTTTCGGGTGGCGGTGCTCCGTATGGTTGTTGCGGCGGGTTTGTACTCATCACATCCCTCGCTTTCTCGATCATGTGCAGACTTCAGTATAGCAAATATGTCATCAATACGATGACGCTGCAATGATTCTTTCGGTTCCGTCCGGGTGGTTTGACAGGGCGCAGCCACCTTCGCATACTGGGGGCGGCATGGTGAGACGGGAGACGGCGAAACAACGAGTAGCGCCCGGCCCGGTCGTGGAGGCGACGGGGTGACGAGGAGGGGGCATATCGAACGATTCGGCGGGTTGCCCCCCGGCTGGCACAGTCGTCACGGAGCGGAACAAACCGGCGCAGCGATGCCCCGACAAACCCCGCCCGGTGTGCACCGAAAGACTTCCCCGCAATTTCTCCATGCCCCGGAATTGCCGCGCACGCATGTGCGGCGCGGAGACTGCGCTGTGCGCGAGAAGGGGAAAGACAATGTGCGGAATATTTGGCTATGTGGGTGCGCCGGACCATGCGATTGATGTGCCGGGGATGACGCTCGCCGCGCTGCGAAAACTAGAATATCGCGGCTACGATTCGTGGGGCGTGGCGGTGGGTGCGGGCGGCGCAATCGCGGTAGACAAGCGCGTCGGGAAGATCGGGCAGGCGCAGACGGATTTGCCCCCCGGCACGATCGGTTTTGGGCATACACGGTGGGCGACACACGGCGGCGTGACACAGGAAAACGCCCACCCGCACCTCACCGAAGACGGGCGTATCGCCCTGATTCACAACGGCATCGTGGAGAACTACATCGAGTTGAAAAACGGGCTGCGTGCGCGAGGGCATCAGTTCCGCTCCGAGACGGACACGGAAGTAATCGTGCATCTCGTGGAGGAAGCACTCGCACACCCCGACAACCCGGACGGCGATCTTACATGGGCGGTACGCCGCGCCTTCGCACAACTCGACGGGCTTGGCGCGATCATTGTGATGCAGACCGGCACGCAGGAACTGGTGGCGGTGAAGAACATTTCGCCGCTCGTGGTTGGGGTAGGGGAGGGGGCGGCGTACATCGCGTCGGATGTCGTTGCACTCCTGCCGTACACCGACCGCGTGGTCTATCTCAATGACCGCGAGGTAGCGACGATGACGCCACAGGGAGTTACACTGTCTCGCCTCGACGATGGCACCCCACTCCCCGTGACCATCGAGCGGGTTACATGGCATCCCGCCGATGCCGAACTCGGTGCGTACCCGGATTTCATGTCCAAAGAGATGGACGAGCAACCCGCACTCGTCGCCCGCCTCGCTACCGATCACGCCGCGCTCGTCGCGGACCTTGCGACGCGCATCGAGGGATCATACGGGGCGTTTCTGCTCGGCTGCGGCACGGCGTCGTATGCCGCACTTTCCGGCACGTATTTTTTCTCGCACATCGCGCACCGGCACATTAATTTCGTGCTCGGCAGCGAGTTCAAGTATCACGAGCAATTCATCACACCGCGTTCGCTCGTGATTGCGCTCTCGCAGAGCGGCGAGACGGCGGACATCATCGAGGGCGTGCAGGCGGCGCAGCGGCGCGGGGCGCAGATCGCTGCGCTTGTCAATGTCCACGGCTCCACGCTGGCGCGGATGGCAGATTTCGTCGTACCGCTGACGGCGGGACCGGAGCAGTGCGTCCTTTCAACGAAGGCATATATGGCGAAACTCGCACTGCTGCTCCTCACCGCCTACGGGGTCGCGGGGCGGCAGGATGAGGGGCAAGCATTGCTTGGGGCAGCAGCGGAAGCGATTGACGATGCGCTCCACGGGGCGTGCGCCGCAACGGTGCGTGATGTGGCGGCGCACATTGTCGGCAAGCAGCATCTGTTCGTCGTCGGGCGGGGATTGTCATACCCGACTGCGTTGGAATCTGCCCTGAAAATCAAAGAAGTCTCGTATATGCACGCCGAGGGGTTTGCGGCGGGCGAACTGAAACATGGCGTCATCGCCCTCATCGAGCGCGGAACGCCCTGCCTTGTCTTCGCGCCGAACGACGAGACCCGTGCGGATATTCTCAGCAATGCGATGGAGATGCGGGCGCGGGGTGGCTTCATCATCGGGGTCTCGCCGGAGGGTAACGAGGCGTTCGATGTGCATATCCCGGTGATGGATGTGGGTGACGCTGCCGCATTGGTGAATGTCATCCCTGCACAACTGCTCGGATACCATCTCGCCGTGCTGCGCGGACATGACACCGATAAGCCGCGCAATCTTGCCAAGAGCGTGACAGTGAAATAGCAGGCTGCGACCGCAGACCCAGAGAAAGCCCCTCACCATCTGTAAGGTGAGGGGCTTTGTGCAGCGCAGGTTTTATCCCCGCTTGCCCATGTTCTTCGCGGCAAGGGCGACTGCACCGACCGCCATAAGTGCTACGCCGACAAGATTTTTCGCTTTCGGGGGCGGTCCCTGTGTCAGCGGCGTGCCGGAGGCGGTCATGCGATAGGGGGCATTGGCGTCGGGTTTCTCGGGCGTGTCCTCACGTTTGCCAGTGCCGTAATGGGCGATCTTCGCCCGCTGACGCGCCTGCGCCGAGGGGGATGTAGCGTCGTCGTCATCCTGCACAGCGGCATTGATGGTATCGGGATCGTCTTTGCCCGTCTTCTTGGGGTCGTTGCGGGTCGTTGCGGACGTATTGTCGTATGCGTTGCCGCTGCGGACTTCCGCGCCCTTCAGATCGGTCTCGCGTTCTTCGGGTTTCTTGCCCGGTGCTTTCTCGGCGTAGATCGTTTCGCCCTTGTCTTTATCGGGGTTGTCGGCGATGTCCTGAATAACTTTATCGTCGTACCGCTTGCCGAGTTCGCTGTTCAGTTCCGCGCCGAGCATGACGATAAGTGACGAGAGATAGAAAACGAGTAACAGCACGATCACGCCGCCGAGCGTGCCATAGGTCTTGTTGTACGAGCCGAATTTCGTGACATAGAGACCGAAGCCGAGGATGGCCAGTACCCATACGATAGTGGCGACAATCGCCCCGGGGGAGATCCACTTGAACTGCTGCTTGACATTCGGCCCAATCCAGTAGAGCACCGCCAGCGCGAGGCTGATGAAGACGAGCACCAACACCCACCGGGCGAGGTTCCAGACGAAGGTGAAGATCTCTGTCGCGCCGATGCGTACCGCGATGAGATGGCCGATCATGCCACCAAAGACGATAGCGACGAAGGCGGCGACGACAACGACGCCCAGAAAGAGCGTCAGCCCGATCTCCAGCAGCTTACGTTGCCAGAATTTGCGGGTTTCTTCGACATCGTACGCCCGGTTGAGCGACTTGATGAATGTGCTCATCACTGCCGAACCTGACCAGAGCGCGGTGAGAATGCCGAACGAGAGCAACGCGCCGCTCTGGTTGCCGAGCACGTCCGTAAGCGGTCCCTTAAGCGTGGTTGCTGCTTCTGCGGGAAGGCGAGCGTAGAGTTGGTCGGTTACTTTGCCGAACAGCCCGAGCTTGTAGATACGGTCGAAGATGGCGGACATGGACGCGCTAAAGATCAGCAGCGGGAAGATCGAGAACAGGATATGGTATGCAGATTCCGCCGCCATACCGGAGCAATCGTCCTGCGAGAAGTCCTTAAAGGTGGCGGTCACAACTTCTTTGATGTCTATCTTCGGCTTTGGCTGTTTGCGTGTCGTGTCGTGCTGCGATTGCGCGGTACGTGTCTCGCCCGAATGTGCGATTCGCGTGTCCGGCGTCATAGTTGCCATCGTCCCACCCCTCCCACCAACACTAGGTATCCGGATTGCATTCATCGGTCGGTGCTTGCACGAGGTGATCGTGACGCGCACACTAGTACTCATTATGCAGGAGGGATGCCAGCAGATGGACGAGTATACACTGACCGATAGCCACGCACACATAGACAGCCCGCAGTTCGCGGACGACCGCGACGCAGTGCTTCTACGAACGACAGATGCGGGTGTGCGCACGATTGTCAATGTCGGGTACAACGCCGCGACGTGGGCGACGACACTCGCGCTTGCCGAGGCACACGCGGGGATTTTCGCGTGCCTTGGTTTGCACCCGAACGACGCGGATACATGGGATGCAGCGGTTCTCCCGGCATTGCGCCGCGTGCAGTCGCACCCGAAAGCGGTGGCGGTGGGCGAGACAGGGCTGGATTACTACCGCGATCATGCCGCGCCGGCATTGCAACAGGCCTCGTTTCGCGCCCATCTCGCACTGGCACGGGAACTGGGCAAGCCAGTGGTCATTCATCATCGTGCGGCGGAGGACGATCTGCTGGCGATCCTGCGGGAAGATGCGGCGGCACACGGCGCAATTCGGGGCGTGCTGCACGCTTTCAATGGCGGCGAACGGCTGGCAGGGGAGTTGCTCGCACTCGGATTGCACCTCGGTATCGGTGGTCCGGTGACATTCAAGAATGCCGCCGATCTCCACGCGGCGGTACAAATCGTGCCGCTGGAACGGATCGTGATTGAGACCGATAGCCCCTATCTGCCACCGCACCCGCATCGCGGCACACGCAACGAACCGGCGCGGGTCGCCCTCGTTGCGGAACGGATTGCGGCACTGCGCGGCGTCTCTCCGGCAGCAATCGCCGCCGCAACGACACACAATGCATATGTGCTGTTCGGGCTGCCGGAGAGAGAGGAAATACCAAAGAATCGGTAAAGTGTGGTATTATGTCGTGTTGAGTGCCGCCGCGTAATGGCGCGGAGCACAGGTATGAAGGGATTAGCGAACGAATGGCAACGACGAGACGTACCGTCACCGAAGTGACGGCGAAGACAAACGGCGAGACGGCAACGGTGCGTGTGGTGCCGCGCAAGCCAGTGACACCGCAGGCGGCAACCGTACCGCCGACCCCGGTAGCGACCACTCCCGCAACGACAGCGGACGCAATGCCCGTGACGTTTGCGACGGTGGAGCACGATGCCGATGTCCGCACATTAATTGACCACGCGAACCGCAACCTCGGTGTGATTGGCTACACCGAACACGGGTTGCGGCATGTGACGCTGGTGGCGCGGATCGCACGGAATGTGCTGCGGTTGCTTGGGTTCGATGAACACACGCAGGAACTTGCGGCAGTTGCGGGGATCATGCACGACATCGGCAATGTCGTGAACCGGCGTGGGCATCCGAACCACGGCGCGGTGATGGCGATGCCGATCTTGCAGCGGCTCGGAATGCCGATGGGTGACATCGCGATTGTGATGGGGGCGATTGGCAGCCACGGCGACGATGGCGGCGGGCTTGCCGAGCCAGTCCATGCGGTCTGTGCCGCATTGATTATCGCGGACAAATCCGATGTGCATCGCTCCCGCGTGCGGAACACGGATATTGCAACCTTCGACGCGCACGACCGCGTAAATTATGCGGTGGAATCGAGTTTTTTGCGCGTGGATGCCGATCAGAAGACGATTACGCTCGAACTGACGATTGACACTACAATGTCGAGCGTACTCGATTACTTTGAAATCTTCCTGCCGCGTATGCTACAGTCCAAGCGTGCGGCGGAGTTCCTCGGCTGCCGCTTTCATATCGAGATCAACGGCAACACCGTTCTGTAGTCGGCAACACGCAGACCGCAGCGGGCAGTCAACGGAGCGCGATAGACGATGGCTGACTATTATTTCCCCGGACGGGCATTCTCGGCGGCAGTGGCACGGCACACATGGCGGTAATGACGGCAAGCGCGGGCATCCTCGACCGCGCCCGGACACGCTATTTCGATTTGTACATGGTCGTCGTGACACTGCTGCTGGTGGCGTTCGGGCTGATCGCGGTGTACAGCGCGGACGGCGGCGGGTCGCTCCTCTCCGGCAATCTCGCGGTGCGGCAATTTGTCTTCTTCGTACTCGGCTGCGGGATGGCAGCACTGGTCGCGCTGCTCGATTACCGCGTGTTACAGCGGCTTTCCCCGATTATCTACGGGATATCGTTGCTGTTGCTCGGTGGTGTGCTCGTGGCGGGGACGGTAATCGGCGGCGCACGCCGCTGGTTCGATTTTCGGTTCATCCTTTTTCAGCCATCCGAGGTTGCAAAACTGGCGGTGGCGATTGCGTTGGCGGCATTCATCAGCAACCGCGATACCGCAATGGCGCGATGGTACAATTTTGTGTTGTCGCTGGTGATCGTGGTAATTCCTGCGCTCCTGATCTATCGGCAGCCTGACCTTGGCACGGCACTTGTGCTGTTTGCGATCTGGGCGGGGATGATGAGCATTTCCAAGACGCGCCCGATCTATTTTGTCCTCCTCGCGGCAGTCGGCATCCCGACAGGGTATGTGTTGTGGGAGAAATTGCCGGAATACCAGCGCAACCGCCTCGATGCGTTCCTCGATCCGAGCAGCCCGAAGAATATTCGGGGCGAGGGATACAATATTATTCAGGCGCAGAACTCTATCGGCAGCGGCGGCGCGACGGGCAACGGCATCAACGGTAGTTTCCAGAGTGGGTACGATTTCCTCAAGGTGCGGACGACTGACTTCATCTTTGCACACGCGGCGGCAATGTTCGGGTTTCTCGGCTGCCTTGCGTTGCTCACGCTTTTTTTCATGCTCATCTGGCGGTATCTGAAAGTCGTCACAATGGCAGGTGACAGTTTCGGGCGGTTTCTCGCTATTGGCATCGCCGCGCAGGTGTTCTTTCAGATCGTCGTCAATATTGGCATGAATGCCCGTATGTTGCCCGTTACAGGGGTGCCGTTGCCATTTATTTCGTACGGCGGCACGCAACTGTGGGTGTTGCTGATCGGGCAGGGAATGTTGCAGAGTATTCTTGTCCGGCATCAGAAGTTTGTGATCGGGTAGCCGCCTTCCGTCGCATCTCCCACGGCAGATTATCCACCGCGATTGCAATTTCGCGAATGTGCTCATGCGCGGATTGCAGCACGCGCGAACGAGCTGCGCGGGCGGGTCTACGGATACTACGCCCACCGCGCCGAGGGGGTAACGTCTACGGCGGGCAGCGAAGCGGCGAAAACGTGCTACCATATCGCATGATTTCGGGCGGTCGGTGGGATGACAGGAGGCGCAGCGGTGGCGGAACTGACATTGGACGAGGTGCGACATGTCGCGGCACTCGCGTATCTCCGGTTTGCGCCGGACGAACTGGAGCGACTGCGCGGGCAACTGAACAGTATCCTCGATGCGATCAACCAATTGCAGGAAGTGGATGTCGCTGCAGTCGCACCGACCGCGCAGGTAATCCCGCTCACGAGTGTGTTGCGTGACGATGTCGTCCAACCGTCGCTGTCGAATGCGACACTGCTCGCCAATGTGCCGCGTTCCGATGAAGGGTTCATCGAGGTGGACGCCGTGTTGGAGGAAGAATAGATGACCGCGACGGCGAACGAACTGATTGATTTTTCTCTCGCGGAAGCCCGTGCACTGCTCGACCGCCGCGAACTCACCGCCGCCGAACTCACCGAGGCACATCTGACGCGCATCGCGGCGGTGGACGAGCGTGTCCATGCTTTCCTGTATCGGATGGCGGACGGGGCACGAGCGCAGGCAGCGGGAGCAGATCGCCGTATTGCCTCCGGCGATGTCGCGCCGCTGACGGGGATTCCCATTGCGCTGAAAGATGTGCTGGTGACGACTGATGCCCCGACGACGGCGGGCAGCAAGATGCTTGCGGGCTACCGTTCGCCGTTCGATGCGACGGTAGTGGAGCGGATGCGAGCGCAGGGCGCGGTTTTTGTGGGTAAAACGAATACTGACGAATTTGCGATGGGGTCGAGCACCGAGAATAGCGCGTATGGCCCGACACACAACCCGTGGGATCTCTCGACGGTTCCCGGCGGGTCATCGGGCGGGTCGGCGGCATCGGTCGCAGCGCGGGAAGCGATGGCGTCGCTCGGTTCCGACACGGGCGGCAGTATCCGCCAACCGGCGGGCTTCTGCGGCGTGGTCGGGTTGAAGCCTACCTACGGGCGGGTGTCGCGCTATGGGTTGATCGCCTTTGCGAGCAGCCTTGATCAGATCGGACCTTTTACGCGCACAGTGGAAGATGCCGCAATCATGCTCGGCGCGATTGCGGGACACGACCCGCGCGATAGCACGAGCCTTCCTGCCGCCGTTCCGGATTACCGCGCCGCCCTGACGGGTGATGTGCGCGGGTTACGGCTCGGTGTACCGGCAGAATACTTCGTCGCGGGGATTGATCCCGTTGTCGAAACCGCCGTCCGGGCAGCGATTGCCCAACTGGAAGTGATGGGCGCGGAGATCGTACCGATCTCGCTGCCGAGCACCAAATACGCGTTGGCGACCTACTACATTGTCGCCCCCGCTGAGTGTTCCGCAAACCTTAGCCGCTTCGACGGCGTGAAATATGGTTACTCGCACCCGGCAGGCGACCTGCGCGATTCGTACGAGATGACACGCGGCGAGGGGTTCGGGCCGGAGGTGAAACGGCGCATCATGCTCGGCACGTATGCGCTCTCGTCCGGCTACTACGATGCCTATTATGTGCGGGCGCAGAAGACGCGCACGCTCATCAAGCAGGAGTTCGATGAAGCGTTCACGCGGGTGGACGCGATTGTCACGGCAACCTCGCCGACCGTCGCCTTTCCCATCGGCGAGAAGGCGCAAGACCCGCTGGCGATGTATCTCTGTGACCTGTTTACGATTCCGGCGAATATGGCGGGCATTCCCGGTATCGCGCTCACCTGTGGCTTCAAGGGCAATCTACCAATCTCGTTGCAGATCATGGGGCCTGCGCTCGGTGAAGAAGTCTGTTTGCGGGTCGCGCATGCCTACGAGCAGGCGACGCCGTGGCGGGAGCGCAAACCCGACCTTGTCTGAGATCGGGTGAAAAATAGACCGCGCACTTGACGTAATGCATAATCTCGCATACTGTACGTACGGGCTACGTCAGGAGCGAGGGCAAGCGCGATGGCATTTGCGGAACTGGGTGAACAACTGCGCGAGATCGGGCGACGGCTGCAACGTCCCTTTGTGGTGCTTGCGTTGGCGGCACTCACGATCTATGCGGCGTCTGGGTATATCGGGCAGGAACGCGCCGCGAATCAACTCGCAGGCGAGGTGGCGGATCGGCAGTCGCAACTTGATGCTGCAATGCAGGAGCGCGACACGCTGACCGCCGAACTCGCCGCGCTGCACGACCCGGTGCATTACGGGCAGTATGCGACGCTGGTCGGGCGGCACACACTGCTGCTCAATCGCCCGGACGAGACTCTGCTGCTCGTCACATGGCTGAGCGGCAACGGGCAACCCGTCCCGCCGCGCCCCACCGATTGGAAAGTGCTGCTTCACGCCGCGAATATCCCTACACCCTGATCGGGAAAGGATTCGCCGCACCCTACATCGTGTCGAGGCTGTCGCGGAGCACATCGAGGTGTTCGAGGGCAAGACCAGTGCCGATAGCGACGCACGAGAGCGGGTCTTCCGCGACGTAGCACGGCACATTGGTGACTTCGGTGAGCAATTCGCTCAGGTTGCGGAGCAATGCGCCGCCGCCGGTGAGGATCATTCCCTTATCGATAATGTCGCTGGAGAGTTCGGGCGGGGTCTCCTCCAAGACACCGCGTACCGCGCCGATGATCGCTTCGAGTGGCTCGGTGAGGGCCTCGGTGATCTCATTCGCGTGAATCTGGATTGTACGGGGTAGCCCGCGCACCTGATCGCGCCCGCGCACATCCATAATGACATCCTCGTCCAATGGCATCGCGCTCCCCATCAGCAGTTTGATCTCTTCTGCGGTGCGTTCGCCGATGGCAAGGTTGTATTTGCGTTTGATGTAGTTGGCGATGGCTTCATCGAATTTGTTGCCGCCTACACGGATCGAGCGGGCGACGACGATGCCATTGAGCGAGATTACCGCAACCTCGGTTGTGCCGCCGCCGATGTCAATCACCATATTGCCGGAGGGGTCCGCGACGGGGATGCGTGCGCCAATTGCGGCGGCGAGCGGTTCTTGAATGAGATACGCTTTGCGTGCGCCCGCGTGCAGGGCGGCATCGCGCACCGCGCGGGTCTCGACGCCTGTTACGCCCGCCGGGATGCAGATCATCACTTCCGGCTTGACGAGCGAGAACCGCCCGCACGACTTGGCGATGAAATACTTCAGCATCTCTTGCGTGACGATGTAGTCTGCGATCACGCCGTCGCGCATCGGACGCACGACTTCGATCGTCTCTGGGTGTCGCCCGATCATCTCCCGTGCCTCGGCACCCACTGCCTTAACGCGCCCATCCCGCGTGCCGATAGCGACGACAGACGGCTCATTGATGACGATACCTTTGCCACGCATATACACCAGGACGTTCGCCGTCCCAAGATCAATCCCGATTTGTTTTGGCAACCCGTTTTCCCTTCGCACACAAGGCACGCACGCCGCAAAGACGTGCCTGCACAGTATATGTCAAGTTAGGAGCGTGTGCGGGGTGAAAAGGAACGAGGAATGCGTAGCGAACAGCGAGATAGATACTGGCATAGTTCGCTCGTTATTCATTCCTCGCCACTCGTTACTCTCCCGCGTTTATCCCACCGCGATGGGATCGAGGGAAGTATCGAAGGTTGCGACGGCACCGAGGCTGCTCATCTTTTCGAGCATCTTCTCGTATCCGCGTCGCAAGTGGTGCGAATCGTGGATCGTCGTCGTGCCGTCGGCAGCGAGGGCTGCGACCACGAGCGCGGCATTGCAACGCAGATCGAGCGCGTGAACGTCCGTGCCGCGCAATCGCGTCGGGCCGTGAACGACTGCCCGCACCTTGGAATGTACATTGATCTCCGCGCCGAGTTTCTGCAACTCGGTCACGTAGCGTAGGCGGTCGTCGAAGACGCGCTCATAAATGTCGCTATTGCCAGTCGCTTGCGTCATCAGCGCGGCGAACGGTGCTTGCAGATCGGTCGGGAAACCGGGGAAGGGGAGGGCTTGGATATTCACCGCTTTCAGCAATCTTCCCGCTGTCACCCGCAGCGAACGGGTATCTACCATCTGTACCGTCACACCCGCCTCGCGCAGTTTGTGGATGACGGGGAGAAGCGCGTCGGTGTCGAACTCTGCGATAGTCCCGGCGTGCAGTGTCACATCGCCTCTCGTTGCAGCAGCGGTAAAAGCAAATGTTCCCGCTTCGATGCGGTCTGGGATGACCACACCATGGCCGCCGAACAATTGCCGCCGCCCGCGAATGCGGATCGTCTGGGTACCAATGCCCCGTACATGCGCCCCCATCCGGTTGAGGAAATCACCGAGGGCGGCAACTTCCGGTTCTGGCGCAGCATTGATGATAGTCGTGTCGCCTTCCGCGAGGCACGCCGCCATCATCAAGTTTTCCGTGCCGGTGTTGGAGGGATAATCCAAGTAGATTTCGGTGCCGTGCAGTCGTGCAGCGGTGGCATGATATCCGTCGTCCTCGAAGGCAACTTTCGCGCCGAGCCGCTCGAAACCGCTCACGTCTACATCTACCGGGCGTGAACCGAGTTTACACCCTCCCGGCACCGCACTCGACATTTCGCCCGTCCGTGCTAGCAGTGCGCCGGTGACGAGAAACGATGCCCGCATCCGCTCGACCAGATCAATCGGCGCATGGACACGATCAATATTTTTCGCGCAGATCGTCACGCGATGATTGGCAGGGTCACTATCCACTGTCGCGCCGAGGTGGCGCAGCAATTCCGCCATCGTCTCGACATCCGCAAGATTCGGCACATTTTCAAGTGTGCAGACATCTTCGGTAAGCAGGCACGCTGCCATCATCGGCAAGGCGGCATTTTTCGCACCGCCGATGGTCACATCGCCACGCAGGGGGATACCGCCCCGGATTGAGATTGCTTCTCCGTTCATTCGGTCATGCCCCCTTCGAGAAGGATGCGGTAGACGGTCTACATAACGCCTTCTTCTATGGTGCATTGTACACGGCATCGAGCGAAGAGGGCGACCCCACGGACACAAAAAAACGGGCGAACTGTGGGTTCACCCGTTTGCTCCCTGCGCCCCGTGTCAGTTCACTGGTGTCGAGCGGCGGCGTCCGCTGCGCTCTCCCACCCGCAAGCGGATGAGCGCACGCTGCATCGCGGCATTGGCGCGGGCAGTGTCTACACCGTCCGCATTGCGCTCGACGCGCTCCTGTGCGCGGCGGCGTGCTTCTTCGGCACGGGCAATATCAATCTCGTCGCTGCGCTCGGCAGAGTCGGCAAGCACGAGCACTTTATCCGGCGTCACTTCCATAAACCCGCCGGAGACCGCGAAATATGTCTCTTGCCCACCCTTGCGGATACGCAGTTCGCCCGCTTTGAGGGTGGTGATGAGCGGCACGTGTCTCGGCAGGACGCCGAGTTGCCCCTCTGTTCCCGGTGCGGTCACGGCGTCAACATCTTCCTCGGTGGCGAGGACGCGATCTGCCGTAACCAGTTCGAAGTTCAGCGTTGCCATTCACCCCTCCGAAGGACTGAGGACTGAGAACTGAGGGCGACGGGACGAGGCACAAAAGCCAGTACCCGTCGTCTTCAGTCCTACGAATCAGCCCTGCGACTTGTTGAACTTCTCAATCGCACTCTCAATAGTGCCGACATTGTAGAACGCCTGCTCTGAGAGGTTGTCATGCTTGCCGTCGAGAATCTCGCGGAAGCCGCGCACCGTGTCATCACGGCTGACATACTGTCCCGGCAGACCGGTGAAGACTTCTGCGACGAAGAAGGGCTGCGTGAGGAACCGCTGAATCTTGCGGGCGCGTGCCACCGTCAGTTTGTCGTCTTCGGATAACTCTTCGATGCCGAGGATGGCGATAATGTCTTGCAAGTCCTTGTACCGCTGCAACACCTGCTGCACTTCGCGGGCGGTGCGGTAATGCTCCTCGCCCACGATGAGCGGATCAAGGATGCGGGAGGTGCTGGCAAGCGGGTCAACGGCGGGGAAGAGTGCCTGCTCCGCCAAGCCGCGCTCAAGGCTTACCGAGCCGTCGAGATGGGCGAAGGTCGTTGCCGGGGCGGGGTCGGTGTAGTCGTCGGCGGGAACATAGATTGCCTGCACGGAGGTAATCGAACCCTTTTTCGTCGAGGTAATGCGCTCCTGCAACTGCCCCATCTCAGACGCCAGCGTCGGCTGGTAACCCACGGCACTCGGCATCCGACCGAGCAATGCGGAAACTTCCGAGCCTGCCTGCACGAAGCGGAAGATGTTGTCAATGAAGAGCAGCACGTCGCGCCCCTCGACATCGCGGAAGTATTCCGCCATCGTCACGCCCGTGAGACCGACGCGCAGACGCGCACCGGGCGGCTCGTTCATCTGCCCGAAGACCATCACGGTCTTGTCAATGACGCCGGAGTCCGTCATTTCGTGATAGAGGTCGTTGCCCTCGCGGGAACGCTCGCCCACACCGGCGAACACCGAGTAGCCGCCGTGCTCGGCGGCAATGTTGCGGATCAGTTCCTGCAAAATAACGGTTTTGCCGGTGCCTGCGCCGCCGAACAGACCCATCTTGCCGCCCTTGGTGAAGGGGGCGATAAGGTCAATAACCTTGATGCCTGTCTCGAAGACCTCGACCTGCGTAGTCTGCTCCTCGAAGGTCGGGGCTTCGCGGTGGATCGAGAAACGCAGCGTGGTATTCACCGGGCCGCGGTTGTCAATCGTGTCGCCCGTCACATTGAAGATACGACCGAGCGTTTCGGGACCGACCGGAACACTGATCGGTTCGCCTTGATCTATGGCAGCCTGCCCACGGCGCAAGCCGTCGGTGGTGCTCATCGCCACGGTGCGAACGGTGTCGTTGCCGAGATGCTGCTGCGTCTCCAGTACAAGTGTCGTGCCGTCCGGCATCTGTGTATGGATGGCATTGTAGATTTCCGGCAACTGGTCGGGCGGGAAATTCACGTCAATTACCGCGCCCTGAATCTGCACAATCTTGCCCGTCGCGCCGATATGCGCTTTCTGCGGGCTTTCTGCGGTCGCTGTCATCGAAACCTCCTCGGAGCAAGCAACAAGTAGAAAGTCGAGAGGTACAAAGAGCAACGGTAGCGGTCGTCTCTTTGTACGATAGTCCTGCGCGTTTAGCCCGCCGCGTCGTTGAGGGCGTTCGCGCCCGCGCTGATCTCGGCGACTTCGTTCGTGATGCGCGTTTGCCGCGCCTTGTTCAAGGCGAGGCGCAGATCGGAAATGAACGACTTCGCATTGTCCGTCGCGTTCCGCATGGCGACCATCTGCGAACTGTAGTAGCTCGCAATGGATTCGAGGATCGCCTGATAAACCGAAATCTCGACGAAGCGCGGCAGGATTTGCTCAAGTACCGCCGCCGCGCTTGGCTCGAAGAGATACTCGGAGTATTGCGCCATCTCGGATTGAGCGGGCGGCTCGATAGGCAGAATCTGCACGAGTTCGGGCCGCTGCGTGAGCGTGTTAATGAATTTGGTGTACACGATATAGACCGCGTCGGTCCGCTCATTCGTGTATTCGTCAATCGCAATACGAGCGATGGGTGCGATGTCGGTGATTGTGGGGCGGTCGCCGATCTGTATGAATTCCGCATCAAGCGGACGCCCGAATCGGCGTATGAAATCGCGCCCTTTGCGCCCGACCGCAATGATGTGTGCATCAATGCCTTCGGTCTGCGCCTCGTCAATGAGGTAGCGGGTAGCGCGGCGGATGACATTGGAGTTTAGGCTGCCCGCCAACCCACGATCTCCTGTGACAAGGATCACAATCGCGTGCTTGATCGGGCGTTTCCGCAGGAGCGGATACTGTTGCGCCTCTTCCCCGGTGGCGAGGGCAGCAACATCGGCGAGCATCGCACGCAGCTTCTCGCTGTACGGGCGAGACGCCGACACGCGCATCTGCGCCCGCCGCATCTTGGAGGCGGCAACCATCTCCATCGCCCGCGTGATCTGCGAGACATTGCGGACGGAGCGGATGCGCCGCCGGATATCGCGTTCACTCGGCATCAGTCGTTGCCTTTCTCGTTCCCCCTCCCATTCGAGAGGGGGCTAAGGGATGACGTTATTTCGCCTGCCCGAATGTCGAGCCGCGCTTGAATTCCTCGATTGCGGCACTCAGGGCTTTCGTCGTATCCGGCGAAAGGTCCTTCTCGTCTTGGATCGTCTTGAGCAGAGCAACATGCACCGTGTCCATGTATTCGAGCAACTGCGACTCGAACGCCCGCACCTGGTTCACCGGTACATCGTCCATGTAGTTATTCACGGCGGCGAAAATGCTCACGACCTGCGCGGCGAGCGGTTGAGGCTGATACTGCGGCTGCTTCAGCAACTCCGTCAGCCGTTGCCCACGGTCAATTTGTGCCTTAGTGGACTTATCGAGGTCGGAGGCAAACTGCGCGAACGCCGCCAGTTCGCGGAATTGTGCCAGTTCGCCCTTGATGCGTCCTGCGACTTTCTTCATCGCCTTCGTCTGCGCCGACGACCCTACGCGGGAGACGGACAGACCGACATTGATGGCGGGACGCACACCGGCATTGAACAGGTCGGACTCAAGGAACAACTGCCCATCGGTGATCGAGATCACATTTGTCGGGATGTAGGCGGCGATGTCGTTCGCCTGGGTCTCGATGATTGGCAGTGCGGTGAGCGAACCACCACCGTACTCCTCATTGAGGCGGGCAGCGCGTTCGAGCAGGCGGCTGTGCAGGTAGAAGACATCGCCGGGGTATGCTTCGCGTCCCGGCGGGCGGCGGAGCAGAAGGGAAACTTGCCGGTACGCCCATGCGTGCTTGGAAAGGTCATCGTAGATGATGAGCGCGTCGCGCCCACTCTCCATGAACTCCTCGCCGATGGCACACCCGGCGTACGGCGCGATAAACCACTGCGGCGCGGGCTGCGCTGCGGTCACGGCGACAACGGTGGTGTATTCCATCGCGCCGTACTTCTCCAGCGTCGCCACGACCTGCGCGACTTGGCTCTGCTTCTGCCCGATGGCGACATAGATGCAGAGACGGTTCTGCCCCTTCTGGTTGATGATCGTGTCAATCGCCACGGCGGTTTTGCCCGTCTGACGGTCGCCGATGATGAGTTCGCGCTGTCCACGACCAATCGGGATGATCGCGTCAATCGCCTTCAACCCCGTCTGCACAGGCGTCGTCACCGACTTGCGCGTGATAACGCCGGGAGCAACCCGCTCGATGGGTCGGTATTTATCAGACTTGATCGGGCCTTTGCCGTCGAGCGGCTCACCGAGCGCGTTCACGACACGCCCAATCAGACCATCACCGACCGGCACACGGGCGATGTTGCCGGTGCTGCGAACGGAGTTGCCTTCCTCGATGCCCGTATAGTCACCGAGGATAATCACGCCGACATTGTCCTCTTCCAAGTTCAACGCCATGCCGGTGATAATCTTGCCCTTGCTGTCGGTGAACTCAACCAGTTCGCTTGCCTGCACACCCGAAAGGCCGTACACACGGGCGATACCGTCGCCGACCTCCATGACGCTACCGACATTGGAGATCGTCGCTTCTTGCCCGAAGTCGGCGATCTCCTTCTTGATGATGTCGCGGATTTCCGCAGAACGTACGGCCATGAGAAAACCTCCTACACCGCTGCTTTGAGACGGCTCCGTAGTTGTTCGAGCCGGGTCTTTACTGTGCCGTCAATGAGCTGGTCCCCGACCTGCGCTTTGACGCCACCGAGAATTTCGGGGTCAACATGTGTGCGAATCTTGATCGTTTTCCCCGTCATCTTGGTCAACATTTCGACGATATGCAACTCTTCCGCAGGATCGAGCGGCACCGCCGTGGTCACATCTGCGAAGGCAATTCCCTGTTCCGCCAGATAGAGTTCATCGAATGCTTCCTGCACATCGGGCAGAATCCCGACCCGTCCGCGTCCGAGAAGCAACTCCACGAGATTCCGCGCCAGCTGCGAGATATCGCCCGCAAACATCTGGTCGGTGAACCGACGTTTCTCCACAAGCGAGACATCGGGACTGGCAAGAATCGTCATGACTTGTGGGTCCGAGAGCAGGGTCTCGCGGATAATGCCTAAATCGAGATTCCACGTGGCGAGCGTACCCTGCTCCTTGCCCATATCGAACACCGCTTGTGCGTAGCGGCGGGAAGCCGCAGTTACTGGCATACTCCGTCCCTCGCTCTCAGTCGGCGGCGCGGCTGCCCTGCTGGTCAGCAAGGGCTTCCTGCAACGTCTCGTTAATCAACTGGCGGTGCTGGTCTTCGTTCAGGGCGCGGCGCACGACGCGGCTGGCGGCGAGAATGGCGAGGTCCGCCACTTCCTGCCGCAGTTCGTCACGCGCACGCTGCTGCTCGGCAGCCAACTGCTGCTCGAACTGCACCTTGATCTTCTCCGCCTCTTCGCGGGCGGCGGTTCGGGACAGCGCGACGGTCTGCTCGCTCTGTTCGCGGGCGCGGGCAACGATATCCTGCGCCTGCAAGCGGGCAGCCTGCAATTCTTCCACGCCCTGCTTGCTTGCCTCGACCACTTCTTGCCGCGCCCGCTCTGCTGCTTCGAGGCTTTCGCGCACGCGGTTGGCGCGGGCATCGAGCAGCGTGAGGACAGGCTTATACGCAAAGCGATTAAGCAACACGATCAGCAAGATGAATGCGATGATCTGACAAATGATCGTAACGACGTTAATTCCGAGTGCGCTCATTGCGGTGCTCGCTTCCCTCTGGCAATCTCGCAGGCGGGATGCCCTGCAAGAAAACGACCGATGCGCGTATCCAGCGCACCGGTCGCACCGATATGCCGGCTACGCGCGACAGCACAGACCTACGTGAAGGCAAGCACGAGCGCGATGACGAGCGCGTAAATCGCGACCGCTTCTGCAAGTGCCGCACCGATAATCATCGTGGTACGAATTTCACCGGCTGCTTCGGGGTTGCGGCCAATCGCCTGCACTGCGCCCGACACTGCCATACCGATACCGACACCGGGGCCAATTGCGCCCACGCCAATTGCGATGCTCGCGCCAAGCCGCTTTGCTGTTTCCGCATCGAACGCCACGTGTATTCCTCCTTGAATCCATCCACAGACGCAGGCTCCGTTGCCGCGCCATCCCCATCTATATCCCCTCCGAGGTGTCCATCACCCCGGTCGGTTCCGTCGTTAGTCCCCCGGCGAGAACGAGTCCGCCAGTTCGTTTGCATGACCGTCTTTGCTCTCGGTGGCGTGATTGCCGTCTGCATGGTCGCCATGCCCCGTGACCGCCAGCGAAATGAAGATCACTGTCAGCACTGTGAAAATGAGTGCTTGAATGAAACCGAAGAAGAGTTCCAGCCCCAAGAACAGCGTCGGCACTACCACATATGTGAGTGCGTACATCACGGTCACGAGCACTTCGCCGCCGAAAATGTTGCCGAACAACCGCAGCGAGAGCGACAAGATGCGTGAGAACTCCCCGATGGTGTGAATCGGGTTGAGGAACTCCTTGAAGTACCCAAACCCGTTTGCTTGCACACCGAGCACCTGCACAAGTACGACGACGATTAGTGCCATCGAGAGTGTCATATTCAGGTCGGCGTTGGGCGAACGGAAGATCGGCACCTTTTCCAGTTGGCTAAATGTGCCGTCCGCATTCTTGGTGAGGTGCGACTGTTGCTCGGCATTCATGCTTGCGATTTCCGTGGCAGGAACGACGACATCTTTCGTCACCGTGATCGAGCCAATGCCGGGAAGCAAGCCAGAGTAATTACCGATAATGATATAGAGGAAGAGCGTCGCAAGGAGCGGGAAGACGCGCCGTGCGAGCGGGCGATTGCCGGAGGTGGCAGCCGCGAAATTGAGCAGGCTTTCGATAGTGAATTCGACTGCTGCCTGCCGTCGCCCCGGAATCTCCTGCAAATTGCGGCACGCGAGGGCGAAGAAGATGACGAGGGCAGCCATTACGATGAACATCATCAGCAGTGAGTTTGTCACACTGAGCGGCCCGATACGAAAGAGTTCTTCCGCAGCGATGCTGATCTTGGGTAGGTCAATTGCGAAGATCGGGTCCATCCGTAGCTCCTTTGCTTCGGTACACTCCCTGTACGGCGTCGGACAGGTTGCGATGGACGCTGCTATTCAGTCAGGCCATCATTCGGGCCGTTTCGACGGCGGGCGACGACGTATCTGCTCGGTTGGAAAACGTTTCACCACGTCCCACAGACCATACCCGGCACCGATCATCCCTAAGATCACCCCGACCAAGAGAAAAAGCGGCGTTGTGCCAACTTTGCGGTCGAGCAGAATGCCCCCACCAATAAAGAATACTAGCGGTGCCGCGAGACTGAAACCGAGTTGCGATGCCAGCGCAAACATTCGCAGCGTTTTCGGGTCCATCGCTTCTATCCCATCCCCGGACATACCGCCCGGAAGCGGACAAAGTGTAGCAGCCACCGTCCCACGACGCAATAGCGGCAATCTCCCGCAAATCGTGTCTAATCTCCGCCGCCCGTTGGCTGCCCGACAAGATCGCGCTCTTCCAACAGGAGGGGGCGTTGTGTGCCTTCACGCGGTGTTTCGCTCGCTGCCCGCACGAATGCCCTGAAAAGCGGGTGCGGGCGCGTCGGGCGGGAGCCGAACTCCGGATGAAATTGCACCCCGACGAACCACGGATGATCTACCCGCTCCATGATTTCTACCAGCCGCCCCTGCGGTGAGGTGCCGGATACGATAAACCCGTGTTCCTCGAGGATTGGGCGGTATTCGTTGTTGATCTCGTAGCGGTGGCGGTGCCGCTCGGTGACAAAGTTTGTGCCGTAGGCTTCGGCAGCCTTTGTCCCTTCCACGAGGGCGCAGGGCCACTGACCGAGGCGCATCGTCCCGCCCATATCTACAATAGACCGTTGGTCGGGCATGAGATGGATGACGGGGTTTGGTGTCGCGGGGTCAATCTCCACGCTGTTCGCACCGGGGAGTTCGCACAAATTGCGAGCGGTCTCCGCAACCGCCATCTGCATTCCGTAGCAGATGCCGAAGAAGGGGATCATGTGTTCCCGCGCATACCGCGCCGCGATGACTTTGCCCTCGGTGCCACGCGGCCCAAAACCGGGAGCGACAAGTATGCCGTCCACATTTCGCAGCACACGGGCAGGGTCTTCGCCTTCGAGGTCTTCGGAATCCACCCAGTCAATATCCACCGCGCAGCCGTTGGCGAGGGCGGCATGATGCAATGCCTCCGCAATAGAGATATACGCATCCCGCAGCGCGACGTACTTGCCGACGAGCGCGATGCGGACCGTCGGGCGGTCGCTTTTGATCTCCGCCACGAGGTTGCGCCACTCGGTGAGATCGGCGGGCAGGGCGGGCAACCGCAGTGCTTCTACCAGATAATCGCCTAGCCCGGATTCTTCCAGCACCAGCGGCACTTCGTAGATCGAATCCACGGTGGTAAGCGGGATCACGGCGCGGTCTTCCACGTCCCCGAACAGCGCGACTTTCTCTTTCACATCGTCCGGCACGGGGTAATCCGAGCGACAGATGATGACATCCGGGTTGATTCCGATGGAGCGCAGTTCCTTCACGGAATGCTGCGTTGGCTTGGTCTTCAGTTCGTTCGTCGCCCCGACTTTCGGCAACAGGGTGACATGGATATACAGAGTGTTGCCGCGCCCTGCATCCTTTCGCATCTGCCGGATCGCTTCCAGAAACGGCAAACTCTCGATGTCGCCGACGGTGCCGCCAACTTCCGCAATCACGACATCGGGGCGTTGCGGGTGGGATTCTGCGACCGCATGGATGCGGGCTTTGATCTCGTTTGTGACGTGCGGGATGACCTGCACGGTGCCGCCGAGATAATCGCCGTGCCGCTCCTTGGAGAGCACAATATTGTAAATCTGCCCCGTTGTGACATTCGACGCCCGCGTGAGCGATTCGTCAATGAACCGCTCGTAATGTCCGAGGTCGAGGTCGGTTTCCGCGCCGTCGTCGGTCACGAAGACTTCGCCGTGCTGGTAGGGCGACATCGTGCCGGGGTCCACATTCAGGTACGGGTCGAGCTTGATGATCGAGACGGAAATACCCCGGCTCTTGAGCAGTCGCCCGATAGAGGCGACCGCGATGCCTTTGCCGACCGATGACACCACCCCGCCTGTCACGAAGATAAACTTGGGCATTCTGCGCTCCCCTCGTCGCGCAGCACTGGGTGCTGCGTGCATCGTCTCCCCCGCCGCCATGTCTCGCGCTCGGCACTCACCCGGTGCCGCCCGCGCTACAAGTCGAGAACAGTCACGCCCATTGTGTCGGGCAGATTTCCCTTGCGAATAATCAGTTTGTCGTCACGCGGCACATCGGTCTTGCCGAGCGCGGCGACAAACTCCGAAAGGGCGCGGACGCCTGCATCGTCTTGCCCATACTGCATTGGAATTACCATGCGTGGCTCGATCTGCCCGATGGCTTCTGTCACCTGCGCGAGCGGGAACGCGGCACTCCCTACCGGGGCGAACAACACATCTACATTGCCCATTGCCTCGACTTGCGCGGTCGTAAGTGCGCCACCGGGATACCCGAGATGACCGAAGATCATCTCATCTATCTCCACGAGATAGACCGTATTGAAGGTCTTCTTGAGACCGGCGGTGCGGATGCCCGTGACGAAGACATCGCTCACTTCGTACTCTCCCGGCCCCGCGACAAATGTCGGCTCACCTTCGATCACACCGAGGGCTTTCTGGTCCGCTGTCGCATCAGACAGCGTCACGATGTCGGCGCGTTGCTTGTTCACATTCACACTCATCCCGTGTGCAGTGGGATCGAGCAGCACCGTTCCCTCACGGCTCTTGACGCGAAAACAGGCATGACCTAGCCACTTGATGTCCGCCACGAAGCAAACTCCCAGATAATTGATTCTGTTGCATGGGGGGAAATATCTGACGCTCGTACCTATTGTACGTATGCGTCCGCCCTCTGCAGTGTAGCACGCCCCTTGTGGTCTGTGAAGAGCAACACCCCACGGATTGTGCTTGTCGCGCACGGGGCGGTACGGTTGTACGCACTGCCCCCGTGTCGAAACTGTGCTTGTCGCGCGCGGGCGGGGGCGGTACCCTTGAAAGCGGGCAAAGACGACCAAACCGAACAACGAAGGGGCGCAGCGTGCCGACGAAAAAACAACTGGGAGCGGCGGTAGGCATCGCGGCAGGGGCAGCTGTAGTGGCGGCGCGTTTGCGCGACCGTGGCGATTTCGAGCGGCTGGTTGCGCTCCCCGGTGTTGCCGAACCGATAGAGATACGGCGGGACGCACAAGGGATCCCGCACATTCGCGCCGCCAGCACGCCCGATCTGATGTACGGCTTCGGCTACGCCACTGCCCAAGATCGCCTTTGGCAACTAGATATTCTTCATCGCGTCACACGCGGGCGGCTCTCCGAGATTGTCGGCGCAGCGGGGCTTGAAGCCGATCAGATGATGTGCTCCATCGGGTTGTGGCGGTCTGCGAAAGCGTCGGCAGCGCGGCTCCCCGATGGCGAGACGAAGACCGCGCTGGACTGTTTCGCGGCGGGCGTCAATGCGTACATTGCGGGCAACGGCACGTACCCCGGTGTGGAATTTCTGGTCGGGCGGTATCACCCGATCCCGTGGGAACCCGCTGCCTCGATTGCAATGCTGAAGATGATGGGCTGGAACCTCGACAATTATCTCGATAAACTCCTCCAGCGTGACCGCGTAAGCAATGCCATCGGGGAAGAACTGGCAGCACATTATTACGGTGATGTGCTACGCCGCTCCGACCCTGTCGTGCCGTCCGATTCGTACCGCGACCTGCTCGAACGGATGGGGCGCGTCACGCAGACCCTCGCCGATGTCGCAGGGATCGAGCCGACCCAACCGGGGAGCAACAACTGGGCGGTAGCGGGCATCCGTACCGCGTCGGGCAAGCCGCTCTTGGCGAACGACCCGCACCTCGGTTTTACCTTGCCGTCCGTCTGGTACGAATGCCACCTCACCGGACCCGGCATCAATGCGGCGGGCGCGACGATTCCCGGCATCCCCGGCATTGCCATCGGGCATAACGACCATGTCGCATGGGGCATCACGGCATCTATGCTCGTGCAGACCGAACTCTATATCGAGCAATTCGATGATCCCGACAGCCGCCTGCGCTATCGCACCGAAGACGGGTATGCCGAGGTGACGCGCTGGATGGATGTGATTCCCGTCAAAGGGCGCACCGACGCGGTGGCGCACGAGACACTCATCACGCGGCACGGCCCGGTCATCACCGGCACAGGCGAGGCGAAGGACGAGGTTCGCAAACTCGCCCTGCGGTGGGTCGGACACGAAGAAGCGGACGAAATCACCGGGCTGCTTGACCTGATGCGTGCGAACACCGTTGCGGAGTTTCGCAGCGCGTGCGCGGGCATCAGTATCCCGTCACTCAATATGGTCTTCGCGGACACCGAGGGACATATCGCGTACCAGTATGTCGGGAAAGTGCCAATCCGCCCGGACGGGTGTGGCGAACGCCCCGTGCCGGGGTGGGACGGCGCACACGAGTGGCAGGGATTTGTGCCGTTCGCGGAGTTACCGCACCGCATTGACCCGCCGGAAGGATTCATCGCCACCGCAAACACGCGCATTCCTGCCGACGACTACCCGTACCCGTTGCCGGGGGTGTATGTCTCACCCTTCCGGCAGCGGCGCATCGTGCAGCTGCTCGAAAATCGCACGGAACTGACGATGGAAGATATGCGCCGCATACAAGCGGACACCTACGTCCTCCATGCCGAGCCGTTGCGCCCTGTGCTGCTCGACCTGCTCGACCGGAGCGGCGTAGCGTGGAGCGAGACCGAGCAGGCAGCGATCGAGGTATTGCGGGCGTGGGATGGGTTCGCGGAAGTGGACAGTCCCGGCGCGGCGATCTGGGAAGTAACCTACGTTCACTGGTTGCGGCGCGTACTGCGTGCGCGGTTCTCGCCCGAAATGACCGAAGACCTCATGAGCAAGTTTATGGGCGAGGCGCACTGGGCATTACCTGACCGCCTCTTTCTCGCGGACGACATCGGCTGGTTCGCACACGGCGAGGCCCGCGAGACTGTCCTTCGCTCCGCATTTACCGATGCGGTTGGATGGCTACGCGAACAAATCGGGCCGTATCCGGCGGAATGGGAGTGGGGCGCAGTGCATCGCGTCACCTTTCAACACCCGATAGCGATGGGCGCACCCGCCCTCGGCAAACTCGTGAATGTCGGCCCGATTCCTATTGGCGGCGAGTGCAACACCGTGAACTGCGCGTATTACAATCTTGCTGCGCCCTACGATGTGATTAGCGGGGCGTCGTTCCGGTTGCTCGTGGACCTCGCAGACCCGTCCGGCGACACGGGTGCGCTGGCATCGAATACCGCTGGACAATCGGGTAACCCGCGTTCGCCCCACTACCGCGATCAGGCGGCGCGGTGGTCGCAGGTGCGCTACCATCCGTTCGGCACCGATGCCGCCTCGGTCGCCGCCCGTGCCCCGCATATCACACGCCTCGTCCCTGATGGTGCGCGGTGAGCGGGCAATCGGGTATGCGTGGCGGCTCGTCGGACTGGCGTACCGACGAGCACGATGCAATGTTCGCCAGCGAAACCGTGCTGTGGTGGTATGTCGGGCTGCGCGAGTATGTGCTGGAATGGCTCGGCGCGTCCGGCGCACCACCACGACCGGGATACACGGTGCTCGATGCCGGGTGCGGCACCGGTGATATGCTCGCCCGTCTCGGTCAGTGTGGTGCGGCGGTCGGGATAGACCTTTCGCCGCACGCCGTCCGGCTCTCACGAGCGCGGGGGGGCAACGTAGCGCAGGCATCGCTCACCGCGCTCCCGTTCGCGGGCGGGCGATTCGATGCGGCGGTCTCGCTCGATGTTATTTCTGATGCGGGCGTCGAGATCGAGGCAGCGGCATTGGACGAACTCTATCGCGTGCTCAAACCGGGCGGGCGGCTCGTGCTCAATCTTCCCGCGTTCGCATCGCTCGCGGGGGAGCACGATGTCGCTGTCCGCACCGCCCGCCGCTACACCGTTGCGGAGGCACGCAGGCTGGTTGAGCGGCACGGCTTCGCGGTGGAGCGCATCTCGTACTGGAACATGGCGGTAACGCCCGCCGTGTGGCTGGTGCGACAACTCTCCCGTCGCCGTGTACGGGACGCCGCGACCGCTCATTCCGACATCACCCCGCCCGCCGCACCGATCAATCGCACGCTGCTCGGCGTTCTGCGAATCGAGCGGGGTTTGTTGCGGCGGGTGCGGCAATTGCCGTTTGGTTCGTCCGTGCTGTTGCTGGCACGCAAGGCGTAGCGTGTTTTACGCCAGTCGTGCGGTAGTATCGGGGAGCAACGAACGAAAGAAGCGATATGCTTACCGCTTCACCGTGAATGCGCCGTCTGGCGGGGGCGGGCTGGGAACGATGTAAATAATGTCGCTGCCGTCGGTGCCGGTCGCCCGCAGTTCGCGCAGGGTATACAACCCCGCCGCTGCATTGCGCGACACGAACAGTGTGGCGTGGTAGGTGCCGTCTCTGCCGTCCCCCGCGATGCGTGTGAGGTACGCCAGCGGCCCCGGATTACCGCTCGGCGCGGTGTAGATTACGAGCGGGTAGTTGGTAATCTCGATTTTGCTGACGATATGCACCGTCACCCCGACCGTACTACCCGGCGCAACGGTGTCGCCCGAAAGCGTGATGTCGCGGAACTCTGCGGCGATCACTGGCGCGGGTTGTGTCGGCACGGGTGCCACAGCCGGGGCGGGTGGCATAGTGGCACTCGGCTTCGGCGGCACAGTCCCAACAGTTGCAGTTGCAGGGCGCACAGGGGTCGCGGTTGCGGGTGGCGGCGCGGCGGGGCGAGGGGTATCGGTCGGTCGGGCCGTCGTCGCAGTCAGTTGCGGTGCGGCAGCAGGGGCGGGGGCAATCGTCGCGGCGCGGGGCGCGACGGTGATTGTCGCAAGCAGGCGCGGGGTAGGGGTACTGGTCGCGGCAATTGCTGCGGTGGTGGGGCGCGGCGCAGTGCTACGCGACACGTTGAGCGCGAGCGTTGTCGTCGGCGCGGTCGGCGGGATGAGCGACGCAACTTTGCCCTCGATATCGAACGCTCGCACTTCTTTCACAGGGTACGTACCAGCGGGATAGAACGGCGAAATCGGTACGACCGCCTCATACGTGCCATCTCGTGGGGTACCGGAGATGCGTGAGAAGAACGCAAACGGGCCGTCGTCGCCGTTCGGCTGACGATACGCGATGGACGGCTGCTCCCCGATATCGGAGTATGCATCGGTGATGCGGGCGGTGATAGTGACGGTGCCGCCTGTTGCGATGGTCGTACCGGAGATTGTCAACGACTGAAAGACCGGACCTTCCGGCATCTGTGCATCGGTGCGGTATGCTTCGTATGCGAATGTGACCGAGAGCGTAAGGAACAGCAGCGCAGTCGCCCAGACGCGCAACGCCCGCATCGTCCCTGTGTGCGTATGGTGCGTCATCGTCGCGCTCCCGTCTGTTTGCTTCGCAAGATTCTTCCTATTTCACTAAATATACAGCGATGCTGTAGGGATTGTCCTGCATTTCGTCCGAGAATGCAACGAGTTCTACGCAAGCACCCCGGCAGTATATTGTGTCCCGATGGTATCGCCCTCCGCGAAACGGGCGTAGCGCAACGGATGCAACTCCGGCGCGGCGTCGGTGCCGCCGATGATACGCCGCGCCAGCAATGCCCCGAAAACTGGCGAGAGTTTGAACCCATGCCCGCTAAATCCGAGGGCGCAATAGTACCCGTCCACTCCCGGCACTGCATCCAACACCGGGTGTGCGTCGGCGGTACCGTCGTAGATGCCTGCGAAGCCACCCTGTATCACTGCCCTCGCGAGGGCAGGCATTCGCGTCGCGCCTTCCGCATGGAAGCGGGCGATTTCGGCGTGGCTCACGCCCGGTTCATAACCGTCGGGGTCGGTATGCACATGGTCGTCCTCGCCCGCTAGCGACCCCACGAGCGTGATCGCCCCCCAGCGCGGGAGCAGATAGGTATTGCGGCACATATCGAGCACGACCGGATGCACCGCGCCAAAATCGGCGGGACGGCGCAATGCCGCCATCGGGTGACGGCTCGGCACGAGCGGCAATGCAACGCCGACCTGTTGCAGCAACGCTGCCCCCCAGATATTTGCAGCGTTCACCACGATGGGGGCGTGAATATCGCCCGCATCTGTTGCCACGCCCGTGACGCGCCCGTTTGTGTGCAATACGTCGCGCACGGTGACCCCTTCGCGGATCGTCGCGCCCGCATCGCGGGCAGCCGCCGCAAATGCATGAACGGTGGCAACGGGATCGGCATAGCCGGCGGTCGGCTCCCAGCAGGCGAGGGCGATATCGTCCGTATGCAGGCGTGGTTCCAATCGGTGGAGGTCGTCCGGTGCGAGTAGGTGCGTTTCGATTCCGATGCCCTGCTGCATCGCCACATTTGCCCGCAATCCGTCGGTGTCGCCCTCGCCCACAGTGACGAGAACCCCAACTTCCTCAAAGCGTGGGTCGCCTGCGCCGATGGTCTCGTCCCAGTGCCGGAAGATGTGGAGGCTGTCTCGCGCCATCGCTGCGGTGAAGGCGTGAGAATAATGCTGCCGGATGATCGCGCCGCTCTGCCCGGTTGTCCCCGCGCACAGGTAGCGGCGTTCGAGCAGCAACACATCGCGCACCCCCGCCCGCGCCAGATGCAGCGCGATGCTTGTCCCGATGCACCCACCGCCGATAATTACCGCGCCTGCCGTTACCGCCATCGTCCATACCTCCCGCTGCATCGTGAAGCGCATCTGAATCAAAAACGTAAAGAACTGTTAGCCGTGTGGCGGTAGGGGACCGAGTTCGACGCGCACGGAGCCGTTCGGTAGCGGCTTCCCGTAGGTCTTCAGCCAGCGGAAAATGTCGTCCGGCGTGGCGTCCGGGAATGCGCCCTTAACGAGGGCTGCCGCTCCCGCGACATGGGGTGTTGCCGCGCTCGCGCCGCAGAAGTCGCCACCAAAAGTGCTGTATACGCGGCTCGCGGTGCAATCTGGTCCGTAGAGGTCTGGCTTTGTGCGTCCGTCGCGGGTCGGCCCCTGCGAGGCATAGGCGGCAACTTGGTCAGTGCGCCAGTTGACCGATCCGACCGCGACCGAGCCGCGTGCGTCTGCCGGGATATTGAGGCTCCCGTCCGGCGTGATTTGCGGGAACTGCGCTCCGCTAAAGAAGATGTCCAGCGGCAGATCGGGCGTGTTCGGCGTCTCTTTTTTGATGTGGAGGGCATATGCGCCGCGTGGCAACTGCACTTCCAGCCGCTGGTAGCGTGTGTGGGTATCGGAGGTCTCCGCCAGATCTGAGGTGGCAACAGTCATGTTATCGGTATCAGTGAGGCTGAAACGGTAGGCAGCGGTCGGGTTTTTGTCGCCGCCCCAATCGAGTTGCAGCCGCAGGATACCGCCACCGACACGGATCGTCATGCCGTTGATGCCTTTGCCGCCGCCGGGCGGGGCGAAATCGTGATAGCCGTCGCCGTCGGTATCGGCGTAGGTGGCGCGGAAATGCCCTTCTTCGGATTCTGAACCGACCGCGCCCGATCCTTTGTTGCCACCGCTGAGCACGACAAAGACACCCGCTGCTTTGGCGCGATCTACCGCTTGCGCCATCGGGCTGGTGCCGTCTCTCCCGTAGCCGCTATACCATCCGCCGGAAAACGAGATGATCTGCACCCGCGCCGTATCGGTGAGCCAGTCTATCGCCTGTACGAAACTGGCGGGGTCTTGCGTGATGACTGCAAGATAGAGTGCGGCGTCCGGTGCCATCTCGTGGACGATTTCGGCGGTTGCGGTGCCGTGCAATTGTCCGTACGGCAGTTCTGCCTCGTTCGTTACTACCGTCTTGCCGTCCGCACGGAACGATTTCGCGGTGACCGTCGCGCCGTTCAGGTAGGTATCCGTCTCGTTGAATGTCCATTCGATTACCCCGACGCGCACGCCCGACCCGGTAAACCCTGCCGCCTGCCAGCGATCCGCCCCGGTGACGCGTACTCCCTCGCTCACGCGGTCCCGCGATGGAGAAATCGTTGCGGTACTCCGACCCGCAGCGGTGGCCGGGAACGAGATCGGGCGCGATGTCGCGGCGGGGTTTGATGTCGCTGGTGTCGCGCCGGGGGGAGTGGGTATCGCGGGAGCAGCCGCTGCGTTTGCAGGGGGCGCGGCGGTCAGGGTTGCGGCAAGGTCGCCGTCCCGCAGGCGGTCGGAGAGGCTTTCGCCGCCACATCCCACGAGCAGCATGACACCGAGCAGGGCTGCACACAAGAAGCGGTGCGTGCGCGGACGGAGACGGAACAGTTGTCGGACCACTGCACATCCTCCCCGCTCATGTGACGTTGTCGCGCCTGCCCACAAAACCGCCGTATCGTTCCCGCACTATTCTCCCACAGACGCACGAAACCGGGGCGTCTCTCACAAGAGACGCCCCGGTTTCATGCTGCGCGGCGGTTACTTGGCGATGGGGTAGCCTTCGTCCGCGAGTGCGTTTTCAATTGCGGGAAGGTCGGTTGTCCCCGGTTCGTAGGTAAGGGTGATGATCTTCGTTTCCGCGCTTGCATCCACCGCATGAACGCCGGGGAACTGCCCTGCGGTCTTCTTCACAGTTGCGACACAATGTTCGCATGAGATGTCCGGTGCCGTCATCGTAATCATTTCCGTTGCCATTGTCATGTGCCGAAACCCTCCAGTGTGTACATGCGAGGCACGCGCCTCACATCCGAACTATCGCCCACTATTTGACGTAAATGACGCCGTCCATGCCGGGGTGGAGCGTGCACACATACATGTAATACCCCGGTGTCGTGAAGGTATATTGCCACCGTTCGCCCGTTTGCAGCACCGGGCTGGCGAATCGCCCGTCCAAATCGGCGGCACGAAGCGAGAGATCTGTGGTGGTCGTGTGCGCGATGCCCGCATCGCCCGTCGCGGGGTGCGAGTGCGGGGCAATCTCGCCTGTATCTACCCATCGCCCGCTCATGACATTGTGGGCGTGCGTGTCGTCGTTGATGAAGGTGATTGTCGTGCCGACGGGAACGGTCTTGACGCCATTGCGGAAGACGTGGGGCATCTCATCGGTGGTGCGCTGCCCGACCATCGCCATGTGTACTTCATCCGGTGCCCACGCATACGATGCCGCGCCGAAGGCTGATCCTTGCCCTGACACACCGCGATACGCCCCGAACCCGACGACGGTGAATGCGACAAGCAGCACCGCCGCCGCCACGAACTGGCTGCTGCGCGTGCCGCGCAACCGGAGCGCATTGCACAGCACCGTGACCGACGATAATGCCATCGCCACTGCTGCGAAAACGGGGTTGAGTTTGCCCGTGATCGCCAGCGGGATGAGCACGATATTGTAGCCGAATGCCCAGCCGAGATTCTGCCGGATCGTTCGCATCGTGCGGCGGGCGAGGTCAATTGCCTCCGCGACGCCGCGCACATCGCCGCGCACGAGCGTAATGTCTGCCGCCGCCATCGCCACGTCAGTTCCGGTTCCCATGGCGATACCGGCGTCTGCCTGCGCCAGTACGATGGCGTCATTGATGCCATCGCCAACCATCGCCACCCGTTTGCCCTGTGCTTGGAGGTCGCGTACCGCCGCCGCTTTGTCTGCGGGGCGGGCGTCCGCCATCACGGTGGTGATGCCGACTTCGCGGGCGATAGCCTCCGCAACCTGTCGGTTGTCCCCCGTCAGCATCACTGTTTCGATGCCGAGGTGACGCAGGGTACGGACGGCCTCGGCAGCGGTCGGCTTGACCGTATCCGCAACGGCGATCATTCCTGCCGCTGCCCCGCCGACCGCGACGAACATCAGGCTCTTCGCATCGCGGAGCAGGGTGGCGTACTGCGTGCGGAGAGCAGCGAGATCAACACCCGCTTCTTCTAGCACGCGAGCATTGCCGATCAAGACCGCGTTCCCTTCCACTGTAGCGCGGATGCCGCCTTCTACAGCGGTAAAATCGGCGACCGTCGCAGCGGTGTCCAATCCATCCGCAGCGGCGCGGCGAACGAGTGCGCGGGCGAGCGGATGCTCGGAGCCGCTCTCCGCAATGGCGGCGAGACGCAATAGATCGTGCGCGGTCCAACCGGCGGCGGGGGCAATATCGGTCACATCCGGTTCGCCGCGTGTCAGCGTGCCGGTCTTATCAAAGACGACGGTATCCACGCGGCGAACACGCTCAAGGCTGTCGCCGCCCTTGAGTAGGATGCCATGCGCCGCGCCGCGCCCGCTGCCGACCATGATCGCGG
>JBBRMX010000009.1:0-33249 GCA_038230615.1 Thermomicrobiales bacterium
GGCTGGTGACGGTGCAGGTGACTGCGCTGAAAGAGATGCGCGGTATTGCGATCAAGCCCGATGCGATTGACCCCGACGATCTCGAACTGCTCGAAGACATGATCGTCGCCGCCGTCAACGACGCGATGGGCAAGGCGGATGCCGAGGCGCAGGGGAAAATGGGCGGTCTGACGGGCGGTCTGGGCATTCCGGGGCTGTAGCCAATGCCGCGACTGCCCCGCGCCGTCTCATTTGATTTCCACGACACGATTGCAATTGCGCCGGCGTGGTTCCAGTTGGAAGTGCGCGAGTTGCCGGTGCGGATGCTCGATGCGCTCGGCGTCCGCGCAGACGATGCGATGCGCGACACGGCGACGGCTGCCTATCGCGCGATGCGTGCCGGGGTGCAGCAGAGCGGCATCGAGCAGGACGCACTCGCCGGGGCGCACCATGCCCTGCGTGCCGTGGGGATCGAACGTACGGATGCCGACGTTGCGGCGGCGGTGAACGGCGTGTTCATGGCGGTGCGCGATGATGCCCGCCCGCGCCCCGGTATTATCGAGGCGGTGCGTGCGCTGGCGGGGGCAGGCGTGCCGCTGGCGGTAATCTCTAGCGCGATCTATCATCCGTTTCTGCTCTGGTGCCTCGATGATTGGGGGATGTCGGGTGATTTCGCTGCCGTCATTACCTCGGCGTCGTGTGGGTATTACAAATCGCATGACGGTATTTACGCCTGTGCGCTCGACACGTTGGCGGTCGCGCCCGCTGATTTGCTCCATGTTGGTGATTCGTACCGTTTCGATGTGGAAACACCGTATCGCCTCGGCATCCGCACCTGCTGGCTCAATCTCAAGGGGGAGGAGCGCGACGATAATCGCGCGGACATGACTGTCCCCGATCTCGCGGGGTTCGCGGGGCGCGTGCTGTCGCCTGTGTGAGCGGCGTTTTCTTCGTGGCGGTCTGCTTCATTTCCGGCAATCAGGCGGGCGTTCTCGGCGCGACCTTCGCCACGTAGGAGGGGGTAGGGCGGGCAATTGTGCTCTCTACTCGCGTCTTTGCACAGATCGGTTTCGCGCTTGCCCTGTTGCATCTTGCGCGGTTTGCGGCGGATAATCATGCAGCCACTTGACGTAAGAACTGTACGTGCATACCATGCATGGAGTCTATTTATCTGCTTTCGGGAGGGAACCCCCGCTGTGAACGCTTCGTACACCCCCGCACGCCGTTTGTCCTCCGTAGTGATGGCGGTGCTTTTCGTGTGTGCCACGCTCGGCGGGAGCATCGGCAACCCGACCCCTGCCGATGCCGCACCCCTCGTGCATTGGGGGTACTACGTCACATACGCGAAAGATTCTTACACTGCACTCTTGGCGAATATGGGGGCGTATACGATGGTATCGCCCTATTATTTTGCTATTCAGAAAGACGGCACAATCAAGAGTTTCGATGAGCCGGAAACGAACCAGATACTGCGGCAGAACCGCGTCAAGATCGTGCCGATGGTCAAGAACGACGCACACAACGCGGAGTTTACCCCGTTCATCAATACCCCGGAAGCGCGGGAAAAACTGGCGAGCACGATTGCTGATCTCGTCGTGCCACGCAATTACGACGGCATCAATGTGGACATCGAGGATGTGGTGCCTGCCGACCGCCCCTATCTGACCGACCTGATGTCGCGCATCGCTGCGAAGGTGCGCCCATCCGGGAAACTGATTACGCAAGCGGTCGTCGGCAAGGCGCAGGATTCCAAAGGTGGCTACGGAGGCGCGTTCGACTACGCCGCCCTCGCGCCTTCGGTGGATTATGTGCTGTTGATGGCGTACGACTATCACTACGCGGGCGGCGATCCCGGACCGGTCGCGCCGATAGATTGGGTGCGCGATGTGGCGAAGTTTGCCGCGTCCACCTTCGGGGCGCAGAAAAGTCTGCTCGGTGTCCCGCTCTATGGCTACGACTGGAACATCACGACGGGCGGCACCGCGAAAGCGATCACGTACAACAATGCCCTGACCCGCGTACAGAAACCGGGCGCGATCCGTACACTCGACCCGGCAAGCCAGAGCGAAGTCGTGCGCTACACCGACGAAGACGGCAACAAACACGAAGCGTGGTTCGAGAGCGCGGCGACCTTCGATGCGAAGTTGAAGGTCGTGAAGGAAGTGGGTATTGCGGGCTTCGGTACGTGGCGTATCGGGCAGGAAGACCCCGGTGTGTACGATGTGCTGCGGCGCGGTGACACGCCCGCTGCCCGTGTCGCCTCTACCGGCGACACGACACCAAGCCATACCTATTTCGCCGAGACGGGTCATAACCTCTCGAACGCACTCAAGGCGTTCTACGACAGTAACGGTGGCCTCGCCCGCTTCGGGTTGCCGCTGACCGAGGAATTTACCGAGCGCAATCCCGCCGACGACAAGGTGTATACCGTGCAGTATTTTGAACGCGCCCGTATGGAGTATCACTCCGATACCGCGAGTGTCGCGCTTGGCACGCTCGGCACCGAGATATTCAACAGCCGGTATCCCGGCAACTCGCCTGCTGCCGCGCCGGTTGCCGCATCGGGGTCACCGGTTGCGGGGACACCGGGTATCGCGGGGAGCGCGTCTGTAGGGACCGGCACGGCAGGCAGTCTCGGATCGCCCGCCAATTCGCCCGTTAGTGCCGCCGCTGCGACGGGGGACAAACGGTATTTCCCGGAGACGCGGCACACGCTCGGTAGCGCGTTCCGGCAATACTGGGAGGCGACACCGAACGGCCTCGGCATCTTCGGCTACCCCATCAGCGAGGAACTGACCGAAAACGGTAAGACGGTGCAGTATTTCCAGCGTGTCCGCCTCGAACTTAATGCCGCCGCGACGACACCGGAAACCAAAGTACAAGTCGGGCTACTGGGCAGCGAAGTCCTCCGCGTACGCGGGTGGGTGCAGTAGGGAAGGAACGAGAAGCACGAAACAAGGGACGAGAGAATGCATATTTCCTCTTGTTCTTTGTTCGTTGCTCCTTGTTCCTCCCCCGGAGGGGATAATGGCGCGGACGATACAGGTATTGCACGGCCCCAACCTGAACACGCTCGGCACGCGGGAGCCGAGTATTTACGGCACGACGACCCTCGCGGACATTGATGCCGCAATCGTGGCGCGGGCGGCGACGCACGACATCACCGCGGACACGCTCCAGACCAATCACGAGGGCGTGATGGTTGACGCGATCCATGCCGCGCTTGCGGCGCGGGTGGACGGTGTCGTTATCAATGCGGGCGCGTGGACACACTACAGTTATGCCGTCCGCGACGCGCTCGCGCTCCTCTCCTGCCCGATCATCGAAATCCACATCTCCAATATCCACAAGCGCGAGGAGTTCCGGCACATGTCAGTCATCTCGGCGGTCTGCCGGGGGCAAATCGCGGGACTTGGCTGGTATGGCTACCTGCTCGCGGTGGACTATCTTGCGATGACATTCGCGGAAACACCGGGCAACTAAACGGTGCAAGCGAACGCACATCTGCCCGTGGTCTCTCACTAACCCACGAAGAATCACCGCAACACAGAGTGCGCAAAGATTCATGCTTTGGGGCGATTTCTTTGCGCTCGTCGCGTCTTTGCGGTTCAATGGCTCTCTTGCATTGTTCGCGATGGATGACCGAAGGGGGAGAGACGATGGCAGCGATCCATGAGCAGCGGTTGGCGCGGTTGCGGGCGGCGATGGCGGCGGCGGATATTCCGGCGTTGTATACGACACATCCGTACAATCGCCGGTATCTCACCGGCTACACCGGGCATGACCACCTGCCGAACGAATCCGCCGGGGCGGTGCTGGTAACGCCGGACGCTGCCTATCTGCGTGTCAGTGCGATGAATGCGGGGCAGGCGCGGGCGGAATCGCCGGACTACGAGGTGTTCGGCTACCGCACGCAAGAGGAAGCGAACACGCAGATGCAGGAAGTGGCGACGAAGCACGCGATTGCTCGCCTCGGTTTCGAGGAAGCCTCCGTGCTGTTTGCCACGCACAAATGGCTCGGTGAGACCCTGACGGCGACGGAACTCGTGCCGGTCGGCGATCTGGTGACGAAGTTGCGGAGCATCAAGGATGCGGACGAGATCGCGCTCCTTCGCAGAGCGCAGGCGATCACGGTTGCCGCGTTTACCGAGGTATCCGCACGCATCGTAGCGGGGATGACCGAGAAAGAAGTAGCGTGGGAACTGGAAAAAGCGGTGCGTGCGAACGGCGGTGAGGGGTTGGGCTTCTCCACGATCGTGGGGGCAGGGCCGAACGGCGCACGCCCTCACCACAGCACGAGCGACTACGCTATCCGCGAGGGCGAACCGATTGTGATTGATATGGGCGCGATGTACGAGGGGTACAGCGGCGATCTCACGCGCACCGTAATTGTGGGGGAACCGGACGCGCAGTTCCGCACCATCTACGATATTGTGCTACGGGCGATGCGCCACACGGAAGAAGTCGCCAAGCCGGGGATGCTCGGCAAGGACCTCGATGCCGCCGCCCGCACGGTCATCAAAGAAGGCGGCTACGAGGACAAGTTCATTCACTCGCTCGGTCACGGCATCGGCTTGCAGGTACACGAGGCACCGAGCGCACGCATCACGAGCGAGGATGTCGTTGCCCCCGGCATGACCCTCACGATTGAGCCGGGGATTTATCTCGAAGGGTGGGGCGGCGTCCGCATCGAAGACCTCGTGGTGTTTACCGAAGACGGTATCGAAAATCTCACGACAGCGGCGGTGCTGGCGGTCTGAACCGTTCGGCGCGGTTGGTCAGGCGAGATTGGTCAGGCGTGACGCCTCGGCGAGCGACGGGAGCGATGTTTGCGCCCCCATCGCCCGTGTCGCTAAGCCCCCGACGGCACAGGCGAAGCGGGCGCACTGGCGGATATTCCACCCGTGGGTGAGACCATATGCCCACCCTGCGGCGAACGCATCGCCCGCGCCGGTGGTGTCGAGCACATCCACGGGGAAGGCAGGTTGTGTGAAGGTGCCATGCGGTGTGACGACCGTGCAGCCCGCCGCGCCCTGCGTAATGATGGCGGCGCGGAGTTGCGTACCGGGGAATGTCGCCGCGATGCGGTCGAGCATCGCGGGGTGGTCGGTCGTGCCGGTCATAAGTTGCCATTCCCATTCGCCGCCGACGAAGTACTCGTGCCGTGTGACGAGCGCGAGGGCGTCGTCCGGCGCGAGGACACCCGCGAGGTATACCGCCTGCCCAAAGAGTGGTGGGGCATCGCCCTCGCTCTCTCGCAGATACTCGCGGGCATCGAGGATGTTCTGCCAGAGCGGGACATCCACTACATCTATGTAGACGAGACGATGCGCGAAGACATGGGGCAGATCGAGCGGGTCGCCGTGGCGTAACATCGCGCCCTTGATCCAGAAGATCGTGCGGCTCCCACCGGGGCTGATCGTGATAATCGAACGGTCGCTGTCCTGTCCCGCTCGCGTCCCGAGCAGGTCGCAATATACCCCGGCGGTTTCTAGCCCCTCGCGCAGTTTCGCGCCGCGCCAATCGTCGCCGACCATCCCGGCGAAGCGGGGCGGCGCACCGAGCCGGGCAAGCGCAACGGCGGTGTTGGTGGAAGTGCCGCCCGGTTGCTCCAATTCGCTCGTGGCGATGCACTATTCGCCCTCGGCGGGGTAGCGATCCACCGGCAGCAATGTATCCCACGACGCGCTCCCGACGATACAAATTGCGGGCATCTCCGTCATGCGCCGCACTCGCTGGCGATGCGGCAGAGACCTGTGCAAGTCTCGGTGCGCGGACGATCATTATGACGTGTCATATGCGATCCCTCCCACATTCTGCGGTATTGAGCGGGAGCATAGCCGACCACGCCGCACGTTCGCAATGCCACAGGCAGAATGCACCAGTGAAAGATCATCTTCTTATCACAAAGCGATAACGTGTGCGGTGTTAGACTTCTGGGAGAGGAGGATGTGCGGCGCGTATGCAGGTAACACCACGGTCACAACTCGATGATACCGCGTTGACACCGCACACGCTTTCGGTGGACGGAATCCGCGTGCGGTATGTGCGTGCGGGGCAGGGCGAGACGGTGCTGCTGCTGCACGGCATGATGGGCGCGTGGTCGCACTGGGAGCCAGTCATTGCGCCGCTCGCCGCGTGTGCGGAGGTAATTGCGCTCGATCTGCCGCCGTTCGGACATGCCGATAAGCCGCCGCTCCTCTACTCTCTGCAATTCTACGCGGATTTCCTCACGCGGTTCGTACGGGAACTCGGTGTAGCGCGTGTAACACTCGTGGGGCATTCGTTCGGGGGGAAGATTGCCAGTTATGTGGCGGCGACCTGCCCGGAATGGGTATCGCGCCTTGTGCTGGTGAGCAGTGACGGGTATCTGGAACACCCCGCGCACTATGGCACATGGGCATCGGAGCCGCTGATGCGCGGGATGACGCGGCTCGTCGGGCGGTATCTGCCGTGGTTTGTGCGGCGGGTAATTCCTGCACAGGTGGCGGTGCCGGAGGCGATGATGGCAGATACCACCGCCTTCTTTGCGGACCCCGCGACCCCCCGCGCTCTCGTTGCCATCGGTAAAAGCGCGGATATGCTCGATCTGCCGTCGAGTGATGCGGCGGCACGGTTGGCAGTACTGCCGATGCCAGTGCTGATCTTGCACGGCACTGCTGACCGTACCGTGGATCCCGGCGATGCGCGGCGGGCGGCGGCACTGCTGCCCCGTGCGGAACTGGTCTGGCTGGCAGGAGTGGGGCATCTGCCGATGCTCGAATGCCCCGAACGTGTGGTGGAAGAACTTTGTCGCTTTGTCGCAGCGAACGGATGACCGAAAGACAACAGGAGGGATACACACCAATGTCGCACACTGCAGAAGCATCGCTCACCACACCGACCGACACCGCCACGATCCTTGTGGTAGACGACGAAATGCCGTTTCTGGAATCGCTCCGTTTTTCGCTGGAGCGACAAGGGTATCGGGTATTGACGGCCACGGACGGGCAGATGGGATTGCGTGTCGCACGGGCAGAGAAGCCCGACCTCATCATCCTCGATGTGATGCTGCCGGGGATGGACGGATTCAAGGTCTGCCGCGAATTGCGGCGCGAGAGCGATGTGCCAGTTATCATGCTTACGGCGCGAGATGACGAGACCGACAAAGTTGTCGGGCTGGAATTGGGCGCAGACGATTACGTGACGAAGCCGTTCGGGTTGCGCGAGTTGCTGGCGCGGGTACGGGCGGTGCTGCGGCGGCGCGAAGCGGGCGATGCCGAACCCGCGCCCGTCGCCAACAGCGCGACGATCCCGCGCACCGAGGGGCTGCCCTCCGGCAATCTTACGGTGCTGCCGCAGGAGCGGCGTGTAATGCTGAATGGCACCGAGGTGCCGCTGCGCCCGCGCGAGTTCGATCTGCTCACGTATCTCGTACGCAATCGCGGTATCGCGCTCTCACGCCAACAACTGCTCGATAATGTGTGGGGCGTAGACTATTACGGGGACCCGCGCACGGTGGATGTCCATATGCGTCAGTTGCGCGAAAAAGTGGAAGAAGACCCCGCAAACCCGACGCGGCTCGTCACGGTGCGCGGATACGGCTACCGCTTCGAGGGATAAGAGGCACGGATGGTCTGGGTTGCCGCGATACTTGCAATGGTCGGATTTGTGCTTGCCTTTGTGCTGTGGCGGCGCGAGGGGGCAGCACGGGTGCAACTTGCGGTTGCCCGCGATCTGCTGCGCACGCAGTCCGTACGGGCAGAGTCCCGCATGGCAGTGCTCGAAGCGGAGCATGACCGCCTGCAAACCGTGCTTGGCGCACTCGATGACGCGGTAATCGTCGTCGGGCCGACCGAAGAAGTGCGCTCCGTCAATGCCGCCGCGCTCGCGCTCTTTCCGAGCAGTTTCGTCACGGTGCGCGGGCGGCGTGTAATCGAGATGACGGGCGACCACGAGATCGCGCAGCTCGTCCGGTGGGGCTTGCGCTCCCGCGTGCGGCAAGAGGGCAGGGTAGAACTTGCCAGCACGGGACGCATTGTGCGCGTCGTTGTCGTGCCGATGGACGATGCGGACGGCAATGGGTTGTTGCTTGCCCGCGATGTGACCGAGATTCAGCATCTCCAGACCGTGCGGCGAGAGTTCGTCGCCAATGTCTCGCACGAACTGCGAACGCCGCTCGGCAGTATCCGGCTCTATGTCGAAACCTTGCTCGATGGTGGGCTGGATGTGCCGGGCATGGCGGAAGACCGCTTGCAGAAGGTGATCCGCGAAGTGGACGAGATGACGCAACTGGTGCGCGAGTTGCTCGATCTTGCCCGGATCGAATCTGGGCGGGAGCAGCCGAATCTCGTGCCGCTCGATGTCGCCGCGCTCGTGCAGGATGCGGTGGACCGCCTCGAAGCGCAGGCAGAACGGGCAAATGTGACACTCGGTGTTGATTTGTCGCCCGATTTGCCGCCGGTTCTCGGCGACCGCCGGATGCTCGAAGGGGCATTGGTGAACCTGATTCACAACGCAGTGAAGTTTACGCCGCAGGGCGGGAGCGTTTGCGCGGGCGCGGTGCGGAGCGGCGATCAACTGACATTGTGGGTGCAGGATACCGGTACGGGCATCGCGTCCGAACATCTGCCGAGGCTGTTCGAGCGATTCTACAAAGAAGACCGCGCCCGTTCCGGCAGCGGCACCGGGCTAGGGCTGGCAATTGTCAAGCATGTTGCGCTGGCACATCAAGGTGCGGTGGGCGTCGAGAGCGTCATCGGCAAGGGATCGCGCTTCATGATGCATCTTCCTGCATCCACGAACGTTTCTGCGCTCCGGGCAACCGGAGACTGAATGCATCGCGGTACTATCATCGAACGATAACCTCATCCTAACAATACGCTGATGGACGCTTGATAGGGTTTAGTCGTAATCGTGTGCGCGCTGGTTGGTAGCGCGTTTGTTACAGCGATTAATGAAGTAGGAGGACACTACCGGTGGGTATTGAGCGGATTTCCCTGAATCGTCGGATGCTTCTCACGGGCTTTGCAGTCAGCGCAGGCACGGCAATCCTCGCGGCGTGCGGTGGTACGGATGCAACGGCGACCGTTGCACCCGCAGCAACTGCAGTGAAGGCGACGACTGCCTCCGTTGCTGCGACGACGGCTCCCACAGGCGCGACGACGGCTCCTGCAGGCGCGACAACTGCCCCCGCTGCGGCAACGACTGCACCGGCGGCTGCGACCGCGCCGGTCTCCGCGACGACCGCCCCAGCGGCGGCATCTGCGGCGCGACCGACGACCGCATCGGCAGCATCTGCCGTGACGGGAACAACCGCACCTGCTTCGGCAGCGGGTGGGAACCCGGTCGGTCCCGCGATGTGCGTGGATGGCTCGATTGTATCCCTCGGTTCGACCGCGTTGCAGCCGCTCATCGAGGCAGCCGCGAAGGCATACAGCACCAAGTGCGCGAACGGCAAGATCCAAGTACAGGGCGGTGGCTCCGGCACCGGTCTTACGCAGGTCTTCGGCGGTGGCGCGACCATCGGCAACTCGGACATCTTCGCCGAGGAGCGCGACGGCATTGATGCCAAGATGCTCAAGGATTACCAAGTGGTCGTGCAGGCATTCGCGATGGCGGTAAACCCGATGGTGACGGTCACGTCGCTGACGCAGGATCAGGTCATCAGCATCTTCACGGGCAAGGCGACCAACTGGAAAGAAGTTGGCGGCAGTGATCTGAAAATCGTCGTCGTCAACCGCCCGTCGTCCTCCGGTACCCGCGCCACCTTCAAGAAGTACGGACTGAAGGGCGCGTCCGAGGCGCAGGGTATCGCGCTGACCGAAGACTCCTCCGGCGCAGTGTCGCAGGCGATCAAGGACACCCCCGGTGCGATTGGCTACCTCGGTCTTGCCTACTTCACAACCAATAAGGACCTCAAGCCGCTCAAGTTCAATGGTAAGGACCCGTCTGTCGAGAATATCTCGGACGATTCCTACCCGATCTGGTCGTACGGTCACATGTATACCAAGGGCGATGCGACGGGGCTGGCGAAGGCGTTCATTGACTATATTATGTCAGACGACATTCAGAAGACTGTCGTTCCCCAGCTTGGGTACATCCCGGCGACGCTCGTGAAGGCAAAGCACACCCCGTAACGTGTACTGTTCGGGGAAGCCGGCAGCACCTGTGCGTGCGCCGGCTTCCTTTGCCCCTTTGCCCACGTAAGGAAAAACTATGGCAGAGCAGACGCTGCGCCCGAGTTCGCTGACGTTTCCCGCAGTTGGGTCCCTTGATCTCACGAGTAAGCGGCGGTTCGCAAATCGTGCGACCTTCATCGTCTTCGGTGCGTGCGCCGGGTTGCTCGTCGTGACAATTCTCGCCATCCTCTTCTTCATCGGATCAAAGGGATTAGCGACTTTTTTCATCAATAAAGTGCCGATTACGCAATTCTTGTTCGATACAACATGGCAACCGGACGAATCTCCGCCGACGCTGGGCGCGGCGACATTCATCGTCGGGTCGCTGCTGGTCACGATCCTCTCGATTCTCGTCAGTGCGCCGTTGAGCATCGCCGCCGCGCTCTTTCTCACCGAAATCGGACCGAAGTGGGCGCAGAGCGTCTTGCAGCCTGCGGTCGAGTTGTTCGTCGGTATCCCGTCGGTGGTCTATGGGTGGGCAGGGTTGAGCGTGCTGGTACCATTCATCCGTAACCGGGGCGGCGGTTTGGGCTTTAGCCTGTTGGCGGGCGCAATCGTGCTGGCGATCATGGCACTGCCGACGATCACGACCGTTGCGACGGACAGTATCCGTGCCTTGCCGGTGGGATTGAAAGAAGCATCGTTCGGTCTGGGCGCGACGCGCTGGCAGACGATCTCCCGCGTGCTGCTTCCTGCGGCATTGCCCGGTCTGCTCACAGCGGTGATTCTCGGTATTGCCCGTTCGATTGGCGAGGCACTGGCGGTGCAGATGGTGATCGGCAACACGCCGATCATTCCGAAGTCGCTCACCGACCGCGCCTCGACGCTCACAAGCATCATCACGCTCGACATGGGTAACACGGTCGGCGGGACGAAGTGGAACAACTCGCTGTGGTCTATGGCGATGTTGCTGCTGCTAATCGCGCTCGTGCTGATCGTCGCTATCCGCGTGATTAGCAGTCGGAAGGTGTACAAATGAACGCTCGTACGACAGATCGCATCGCTACCGGCGTTATCTGGGCTTTCTCGGTGGGGATTGTCGGGTTGCTTGCGTCGTTCCTGCTCTATTTGCTCGTGAAGGGCGTGTCACACATCTCGTGGCACTTCCTGACTGCCGCTCCTTCGATTACGGCAGGCGGCGGCATTGGGCCGGAGTTGTGGAATTCGTTCTACCTGCTGCTGCTGACGATGGTGATCACGATCCCGCTTGGACTAGGCGCGGGCGTGTATATGTCGGAGTTTGCCCCCGCAAACAAAGTGACCGAAGGCATCCGGCTCGCCACGGAAACGCTGGCGTCGTTGCCCTCGATCATCGTCGGGTTGTTCGGGTTGCTGCTCTTTGTGCAGACATTCCACTTCGGGTTCTCGGTGCTGGCGGGTGCGCTCGCACTCACGGTGTTCAATCTGCCGATCATCGAGCGCGTGACGGAAAACTCGATTCGTGCGGTGCCGCAGGGATTGCGGGAGGGCAGCCTCGCGCTCGGTATGACGCGCTGGCAATCCATCCGCACAGTGATTATCCCTGCTGCGATTCCGGGACTGATTACGGGTATCATCCTGACTGCGGGGCGTATCTTCGGCGAGGCGGCGGCATTGCTGTTCACCGCAGGGCAGTCGAGCAGCTCACTCAACTGGGGAGACATTTCGATCTGGAATGCGACATCCCCCCTCGCGCTGAACCGCCCCGCTGAGACCCTTGCGGTGCATATTTGGAAGATCAACTCCGAGGGACTGGTGCCAGACTTCCGGCAGATCGCGGACGGAGCGTCGGCGGTGCTGATCGTTAGTGTGCTGATCTTCAATGTCGCAGCGCGGTATCTCGGCAGACAGTTGTACAAGCGGATCACCGCGACTTAAAAGCCAGTGATGGGGAGGTGGGAACATGGTAACCAATCCGATTGAGAAAGAACTGACGAAGCCCGTTGTGGCACCCACACCGCCGAAAGTGGCGACCGTCGCGGCCGCAACTGATGTCGGGACGCGCAATGTAGCGATCAAGGTGGAGAATTTCAGCCTGTTTTATGGCTCATTCCGCGCCATCGCAGATGTGCAGATGGACATTCGGGAGCGCGAAATCACGGCGATCATCGGGCCGTCCGGGTGCGGCAAGTCTACATTGCTGCGCTCGATCAACCGTATGAACGATCTCATCCCCGGCGTGCATACCGAGGGAAATATCGTGCTCAATACGCAGTCGGTCTATGGCGACAACACCGATACGGTGCTGCTTCGCAAGCGCATCGGCATGGTTTTCCAGCGTCCGAACCCCTTCCCGATGAGTATCTTCGATAATGTGGCGTATGGCCCCAAGTTGCATGGGATGCGCGACCACAAGAAACTCTCCGAGATCGTGCAGCGCAGCCTCGAACAGGCAGCGTTGTGGGACGAAGTGAAAGACAAGATGAAGCAGAGCGGGTTGTCGCTCTCCGGTGGACAACAGCAGCGGCTTTGCATCGCCCGCACCATCGCAGTGCAGCCGGAAGTAATCCTGATGGATGAACCCGCGAGCGCACTCGACCCGATTTCAACGCTCAAGGTGGAAGACCTGATGCGTGAACTGCGGGCGTCGTATACCATCGTGATCGTGACGCATAATATGCAGCAGGCGGCGCGGGTGAGTGACATGACTGCATTCATGCTCGGCAACACGAACCTCGAAGACCGCTCCGGACGACTGGTCGAGTACAGCCCGACCAGCGAAATCTTCACGCAGCCGAAGGATAAGCGCACCGAAGAATACATTACCGGGCGGTTCGGCTAAGGGGTGCCTCGCCTCTGGCACTATTTGTGGTATGTTATCGCTGTGTGATACTGGATGAGGCAAGAAGAGGCTGGCTGTGCGTATCGCGCTCGATCAAGGGCTAAAAGACCTCCATGCCGAGGTATTGATTCTCGGTAGCATGGTAGAGAAGGCGATCCAGCGTTCGGTGGAGGCATTGCGTTCGCGCGATGCCTCGCTCGCACGACGCATCATCGAGGAAGATGTGCAAATCAACGAACTGCGTTTCCGCACCGAGGAACACGCACTCTTGTTGATCGCCACGCAGCAGCCGCTCGTCCATGATCTCTGGGCTGTCGCGGCGATTCTCAATATCATCACCGATCTCGAGCGGATGGGCGACCATGCCGAGGGCATTGCGACGATCTCGCTGATGATCGGGGACGAACAGTTGATGAAGCCGCTGATTGATGTTCCCCGCATGGCGGACAAGGCGACCGATATGTTGCGCCGCGCCCTGCAAGCCTTCGCGGATCATGACAGCGCGGTCGCCCGCCGGGTCGCTGCTGAAGACGACGAGGTAGACGCGCTATATAATCAAGTCTACCGTGAGTTGCTGACATTCATGCTGCAAGACCCGCGTACGATCCAACAGGCGACATTGTTGCTCTGGGCGGCGCACAATATCGAACGCATCGGCGACCGCGTCACGAATATCTGTGAGCGCGTCGTCTTTACTGAGACCGGTCACATGGGGCATATGTTCAAGAATGCCCCGACGCCGTAGGCGGGTCACCGCGGATCGCGTTATTCTTTCTCTCTCCACCAATCTGACATCAGGCGGGAATGTCCTTCGGCATTGCCTCGCTAGCTGTTGCACGTCGGGATTACCGTAGTATTTCGCTCTCTTACGCTTCCCATACCAGTTCGCCGCCGATCCATGTCTGCGTGACGGGAATGCGAGAGAGTTCATCGGGTGGGACGGTGCGCGGGTCTGCACCGAGCAGCGCGAAATCTGCCAGCATCCCCGGCGCGATGGCACCTTTCGTGTGTTCCTCGAAGGTCGCGTACGCGCCCATAACCGTGTATGCATGGATGGCTTCGATGACGGACAACGCCTCCTGCGGGGCGTAGTCCGCACCACTGCCTGTGCGCTCGGTCACGCTCACTTCGATGCTTTTGAGTGGCTCGAATGCGGAGACTGGGCAATCGGAACTGAACACGGTGGCGATCCCCTCGGCGAGCAGCGAACGGAAGGGATACGTGAGAGCGGCACGCTCCGCGCCGAGGTGTTTGATGAACGAGTCCCCGTATTCCGTAATGAATACCGGCTGCGTCACGACCACGACACCGAGTGCAGCGATGCGAGCGATCAAGTCGGGGCGCAGGATGCCGCAATGCTCGATGCGGTGGCGGTGATCGGGGCGGGGATGCGCGGCGACTGCCCGCTCGTAGGCATCGAGCACCATCTCGATACCCCGGTCGCCGATCGCATGAACCGCTACTTGCCAGCCCGCCGCGTGCGCGTCCATGACATATCGCTGGAATACATCGTCTCCCATCATCGTCAAGCCGAGGTTTGCAGGGTCGGGATCATGCAAAAAGGGCTGCGATACCGCAGCGGTACGCCCGATGAGGCTGCCATCTATGAATAGTTTGATCGGTCCGCACCGGAGGCGGTCGTTGCCGAACCCGGTACGAAAACCCGCCCCGGCGAGGTGCGGCAAGAGCGATTCACGCAGCATTAGCGAGGTTCGCAGCGGGTTCGCGCCGCTCGCCGACGCTCGCTGATGCGCATCCACCCACATCGGATCGGCGACGCTGGCATCCGCGCTGCTCGTGATACCCGCTGCGAGATAGGCGCGGGCGCAGCGTGCCAGTGCCGCAACGACTGCATCGCGGGTGAGCGGCGGGAGCAAACCGGTTACGAGTTGTTGCGCCTGTTCGAGCAGCAACCCGGTCGGTTCGCCGTCTGCATCGTGGACGATCCCGCCGCCTTCCGGGGGCGACGTATCCCGCGTGATACCCGCGAGGGCGAGGGCGCGGCTATTGGCGACGCACAGATGCCCGCTGGCGTTGACGATCACGACGGGATGGTCGGGGGCGATGGCGTCGAGATCGTGGCGCGTCGGGTGGCGACGCTCCGCAAGCGATTGATCGTCGTAGCCGCGCCCCTGTACCCATTCGCCGGGGCGGGTGCGCTCCGCCTGCGCCTCGATGCGCCGCTGCATCTCGGCAATCGTGCCGCAATCGGGGGCGCGACAATCTACTTGGCCCAGTGCCAGCCCGAAACCAACCATGTGATTGTGTGCCTCGTTGAAGCCGGGAATGAGCGTTTGTCCCGCAAGGTCCACGACTCGCGCCCCCGGTGCCGCGAGAGATTGCATATCCCCCACGGACCCAACCGCTGCAATGCGGTCCCCGCGCACAAGCACGGCTTCGGCTTCGGGATGCGTCGGGTTCATCGTGAGCGCGGTGCCGTTAACGAACAGTGTATCGTGCGGGGGCGCGGTCATGGGAAAACCTCCTCGGAGAAGCGGTCGGCGGTCGCGGGCTACGGGAGCATTGCGTCGTCGGTGTGCAGTGATGGCACGATATGATACGCGCAGAGATGCCCGCCCGCGATCATATGCGCGATGCGTGTCACCTGTGCATCGGGGAGCGCGGCGCGGAGAAACGCAAGTTCGGTGCGGCAGGCATGCGGGGTCGTGCGTGCCACTGCGAAAATCGCACAATTGTGTTCCACTATGCAATACGCGCCGTCCGGCAGTGCCTCCCATGTGGTGAGGTAGCCGTCTTCGTCGAGGATGCAGGCGAGTTCCGCGACCTGTGCCACGAAGGACAACCCCGCGAGGCGACGTTGCGCGTCCGCGAGACGCCGTTCGCCGCGCCGGTCAAAAATGCGGGCGAGCGCGGCGGGGTCGTCATCGCCCACATAGGTGAGCAATTCGTTGGCGAGATCGGCGTAGGTGCGGGGAAATAGTGCGTCCGCGGCGGGCGTAAGATGATAGACGAAACGCGGGCGGCCGCGCCCGTCTCGCTCGGCGTCGTGCAGCACCAACCCGTCATGCTCCAAGGCGACGAGATGTTGCCGCGCCCCGCTCACGGTGATCCCCGCCGCCGCCGCGAGTTCATCGGTCGCCGCACCGCCGCACCGCTTCAGGTATGCGATGATGGCGCGGCGAGATTCCGGCAGATGCGGGGCAGCGAACGACACAGATGCTCCTTCGGTAGAGACAGACGGCTGCGGGTAGTATACGCGCAGCGTGAGACGATGTAAATAAAGAGAGCGAATACTTGCTTTATTTGCACCGTTCTGCTATGCTCGCGTCAGTTGTAAAGGTGTAGGCGGTCTGAATGTTTCGTGCAAGTATGTATATGTGGAAAGTAGGCAAAAGATGAGCGAGCAGCCGGTGCGTATTCTCGGTATTGGTGGCAGTATGCGCGAAGGCTCGATGAGCCTCGTTGCGCTGAAGGTGGCACTGAAATACGCGCAAGAGGCGGGCGCGGAGACCGATCTCGCGGATGTCCGTATGCTCGCGCTGCCAGTCTACGACCCGTCCTTGCCGCTGGAAGCATATCCGGCGTCGTTGCCGCAATTGCTAGCGCAGGTGCGGGCGGCAGATGCCCTGATTCTCTGTTCCCCGACGTATCACGGCACGGTATCGGGCGCGGTAAAGAATGTGCTTGATGCGCTGGAATTCCTCGGAGGCGACCAGCCGCGCTATCTCAGCGGGCGCGTCGTCGGGCTGCTCGGCATGGGCGGCGCGGGCGCGATGAATGCCGTCAACGCGCTCTATCACACAGCACGCACGCTGAACGGCCTCACTGTCTCGACGACTGTGATCGCCCCGAAGGACAAACTGGACGCCGCCGCAGTTGCCGTGCACGACGACGCGACCGAGCATCGGCTTCGCCAGATGGTCGGGGAGATCGTTGATCTTGCCGCGCTCGTCCGGCAGCGGCGCACCGCTACGGTCGGGTAAGGGGTAGATGCAGACACCGGCTGTTTGTGGGGGGGGGGGCTAATCGAGGCGGTCGCGCTCTTTGAGTTCGGGGGAGCGCACCGCATCGGAAAGCGTACTACTTCCGGAACGGATGAGGCGGTGCAGGTCGTACTCTATCTTCTTGGTGCGGTAGAGATTGTTTTCGATGAGGCGGCGGTTATTGGCGATCAGGTCCGCCATCAGCGCGACTGCCGATAGCACCGCGCCGATCATCACCAAAATGAGTGCAATGATAAGCGACTGAATATGCCGCTCCCCTTTATGCCCCACCACGACATAGAAGTACCCGAACCGCCCGATCAATGCTAGCCCCGCAATGAAGAAGAAACTCGCAAAGAAAGCGAAAGTCTTGAGCGGCTCATACATCGCCCAGATGCGAAGCATCGTTGCGGCGGACTTCTTGATGTAACTCCAGATATTCGGAAACAGGCGTGACGGGCGTGTCTTGTTTGAGGTAATCGGCACGCTACCGAGGACGATATTCTTCTTGCCTGCTTGGATGAGCGTTTCGAGGGTGTAGGTATATTTCGTGACGACATTGAGCCGCAAGGCCGCATCGCGCGAGATCGCCCGAAAGCCGCTCGGCGCATCAGGGATGTTGGTGCCGCTAAACTTCCGCATCGTCCACGACCCAACCGCCTGTAGCCGCTTCTTGCGTGCAGAGAAATGCTCCAGTTGTGCGGGCTGACGGTCTCCAATCACCATCTCGCAGTCCCCATCGAGAATCGGCTTGACGAGGCGGGGAATATCCGCGCCGCTGTATTGGTGATCGCCGTCGGTGTTCACAATGATATCTGCACCGTGGGCAAGGCACGCATCCAGCCCTGTCTGAAAGGCGGCAGCAAGCCCTTTGTTCCCTGCATGGCGCACGACATGCGTGGCAAGCATCCCGGCGATGATCGCAGTGCGGTCGCGGCTGCCGTCGTCAATAACCAGCGTTTCGATCTCGTCAATGCCCTCGATGTGCGCCGGGATATCCGCTAGCACCGCAGGCAGCGTCTCTTCCTCGTTGTAGCAGGGAATCTGGATGATAAGTTTCATGTCGCTCCTCCCTGCTCAAACCCTTGTGTACGTAGGAAATTCAGCCCTTCGCGGATATCTGCGACTTCCTCGTAGTAGTCGAACTCGCATGAGGGAATAGTGTCCGGTCGCAGGTAGGATACAACCATTGCCCAGTCTATGCGACCCCGACCGGGGATAAGATGATCGCGCAGCCCGTTGCAATCGTGCAAATGGAAGCCAACAAGCCGGTCGTGGAATGTATCGAGCCATGCCCGATGCGAAAAGAAGCCGAGATTTTCCTGACGCTGGGCATGTCCGGTATCGTGCCAGTAGCCGATCATCGGGGAGGGGAGGTACGACAGCAGATACTGCAATTCCAGCAACGAAAGGAGATCGCGGTAATCCTGCCGCGATTCGATCCCGACACGCACACCGACCGCCTCGGCATACGCCACGATCTCGACCAAACTGCCCGATAATGTGTGCAACCGGGACCAACCCGCCAGACGTCGTGCCGCCGCTATCTGCCCGCGCAGCGTGGCGTATTCGTCCGTCTCCGACTGCCCCGCACGATACAAACCTTCGAGCCGTGCTTCGTCATCTGGCGCGACGACGAGATCGCCTGCGTGGACGACAATCGCATCCGCGCCGACCCGCGCCGCGAGATCAAGCGTTGCGCGGGTAAGTGCGACGGCATGGGCGCGTTCGGCGGCGTCCGGGGATGCGAGATCGGGGTCGGGGATGCGCGAAGCATCGGCGTTGGTGGGGCGCGGGCAGAAATTGTGGACGCTGCTCACCACGAGATCGGGGCGGGCAAGCAACTGTGCAAGCTGCTCCCGCGTGGGCATGTAATTGATCTCGATGCGTGTGCCGCCTGCCGCCCGGACACCGTCTACCATCTCACCGAGGTCAGCGTACCGCCCTTGCGCTCCCCACATTGTCGAAACGGCGAGTGTCGCCAATCTGCTGCGCCCCGTTCTCCTGTTGCGTGACCGATATGCGTGCGTCCGTCCACTGGCTACGCGCCCGCCGGTAATCATCGGGCAGCATCGCCCAGATCAGCGAATCGCGCGGGTTCCCGTCTACATCGGGGCGGTCACCACGCAGACACCCTTCCAGCACGTACCCGAGCCGTTCCGGGACACGGCTACTTCGACTATTCCGCGCATCGCACCCGATCATGATGCGTCGTGCCCCGAGGGAATCGAACAGATAGGTGGTCAGCACGCGTACCGCTTCACTCGCGTATCCGTGTCCCTCGGCGGTATCACTGAGCCAATACCCGATCTCAAATGCGGCGATCTGCCAGTCATGGACATGGAACCCGATGCCACCGAGCATCACGCCACTTTCCCGCTCGAAGAGAGTGTATCCCATACTGCTGTGTAACATCCAATCGCTCGCGCTGCGGCGGATGAACTCGCGGGTATCCTCGATTGTTTTATGGCTATCCGGCCACGGCATCCATTGTTTGATGCGCTCGGCGGAATCGCGGATGATCGTAAACATCTCCTCCGCGTCCGCGTCTCCCGCACGGCGGAGAACGACGCGCTGCCCCCGAAGCTCTTCCACAATATCCAGCAAAGGTGGTCGCGCTGTCATTTTCTCGCTCCTATATGCGTCCATATAGCAAAACAACTCGCAATATAAATCTCTTGAAGACATACATATTATCGTGAAACTTGCCCATTTTGTGACGGATGGCGGGCGATTCTCGTTGTCAGTCTGCATTTCCCTGTACATGGTTTATAGAAATAGGGGAACGGGAGGCAGTTCCCGTTCCCCTTGCGACCTTCCACTGCGCTGTATTATCCGGCGGGGACGAGGTCTTTCGCGTCCGCTTCTTCGTGTTCGCGCACTACTTTGTCAATTTCTTCGCAGATCGCCCGGAAGAGATCGCTCTCCGGCACGCCGGAGCGGACAATCTCGCCGTGCCGGAAGATGACGCCCTTCTCCCGCCCGCCCGCGACACCGACATCGGCATCTCGTGCCTCGCCGGGACCGTTGACCGGGCAACCCATCACGGCGACTTTGATGGGCGTCTGGATATTCTTGATGTATTCGTCTACCTGCGCGGCGAGTTGCAGCACATCAATCTCGACGCGCCCGCACGAAGGGCAGGCGACGAGCGTCGTGCCTTTCTGCCGCAAGCCGAGCGACTTGAGGATTTCAAAGGCGGTGTAAACTTCCTCGACCGGGTTATCAGCGAGCGACACACGGATTGTGTCACCGATGCCGCCTTCGAGTAGTATTCCCATGCCGACTGCGGAGCGGATCGAACCGGCACGCGCAGTGCCGGCTTCGGTGACGCCCAAGTGCAGCGGATATTCGCAGCGGTCCGCCATTAGACGATACGCCGCAACCATCGTCGGCACATCGAACGCCTTGAGCGAGATGCAGATGTCGCGGAAATCGAGTTCCTCCAGAATGCGAATATGCCCGAACGCGACATCAACCATCCGTTCCGGGTCGGTCATATGCTCCTGACCGGGCAGGATAGGCGGCAGCGAACCGTGATTGACGCCGATGCGGATCGGCACTTCTTTGCGCTGCGCGAGGCGGACAACTTCTTCCACCTGCGACCGCTTACGGATATTGCCGGGGTTGAGGCGCAATTTGGCAACGCCCGCTTCCAGTGCGGCAATCGCCATCTGGTAGTGGAAGTGAATGTCCGCGACAATTGGCACCGGGGAGCGGGCGACGATGGCGGGCATCACCTCGGCGGCTTCTTTGTCCGGCACTGCAACACGCACGACCTCGCAGCCGTTCTGGGCGAGATCGTAAATCTGCTTAATCGTTGTCTCTTTGTCGCTCGTGTCGGTGGAGCACATAGACTGCACGATAATCGGTGCGCCGCCGCCGATCTGGATCGCCCCGCCTTTTTTGTCCTTGAGGAAGATCGGGCGGGTAAACCGCCGGTTGCTGATCGGAACGATGGATTCGAGCATGATTGCACCCCCATATGCCTCTGCGTGGGGCAGGCACCACGCCCGCCCCGGAACCTGTATGCGTCGTTACCGCGGCAAAATCGAGCGTCCGTCAATGATGCGTTGCACATCGAGGAACGCCACGAGCACGAAGAGCGTAAGCAACAATGCCATGCCGACGAGATGTACCATGCCCTCGCGCTCCGGTGCGACGCGCTTGCCACGCCGCAGCATTTCCAGCACGACAAAGACGAGTCGCCCGCCGTCCAGCGCGGGGATCGGCAGCAAGTTGAAGATCGCGAGGTTGATCGAGATGAACGCGGTCAGTCGTGCCACGACGACCCACGCGGGAATCGTCGCGGTCTGCACTGCTTCCCCGACCGCTTGCGCGATACCAATAGGACCAGAGAGATTCTCGGAGGCATTGCCGGTGCCATGGATGACCTGTGTAAACAGCCCGACTAGCCCACCGACAATCGCCACGATGCCCGTCCCAACTTCCGCGAACCCTTGCGGGATCGCCTGCCAGATCGGTACGCGGGTGTATATCGCTTCGGTATTGACGGTGATGCCGAGTGCGCCCTGTTTCTCCGGCGGGTTCGCACGCGGCGTAACCGTGGTGAGAACGGATTTCGTGCCACGCAGCAGTTCTACCGCAACGGGCGTACCGAGGTTCTTGTTCACTGCTGTACGCAATTCGTCGGGGTTAGAGATCGGTTGCCCCGCGATGCTGAGAATCTGGTCACCCGGCTGCCAGCCCGCCGCCTGCGCCGGGGAATCTGCCACGACACCGCCGACGAGGGCTTTTGTTGAACCGGTCGGGCTACCGTGCAGAGCGAAGGTAAGGCTGAAGATGAGCCCCGCGAAAACGAGGTTGAAGACGATCCCCGCCAGCAGGATGATCGCGCGGGCGTATGCGGGTTTGACCTGAAACGAATCCGGCGCGTCGCCGCCGCTGTTTTCGTCCTTCATGCGGGCGAAACCGCCGAGCGGAATCCAGTTGAGCGACCAGAGCGTGCCTTTGTACATTTTGCCGACGATGCGCGGCGGCAAACCGACACCGAACTCCTCTACCTTGACGTCGAAAAAGCGGGCGGCGAAGAAATGCCCGAATTCATGGACGACCACGAGTACGAGAAGGATCGGGATGATGAGAATCCACGAGAAATTGCCCACGGCGGTTCCTTTACACTACACACCCACACCCGAAATTGTACTCCGCTTCCGGTGGTGGCGTCCATGACGAATTGTTACCATATGATGAAACACTCGAACACCCCGCCTTGTTCCGTATTCACCAAACGATTATAGACGCGGCGGGTTTTCCCCCTTGCGAACGGATGCGGAGGGGCGTACACTCCGTGTGGTGCCATACCAGCCACATCCCATAACTGGTAGCGGCATAACTGCGGCGGGAGTGCGACCCAACATGCAGCGGAAACGTCGGTCGTTGTTGATCCGAAGGAGTCCCGCCCATGAATACCCCCGTGCTGGTGCTGAACCAGAACTACGAGCCTTTACATATCTGCAATGCCCGCCGCGCCCTCGTATTGGTCCTCGGCGGTAAGGCGGAAGTACTGCAAGAAGAGGACGATGTTCACTTACACACTTCAACAGCGGAGTTCATCGTCCCCTCGGTTGTCCGCATGGTTTACCTCGTTCACCGCCCCCGTCCCCGCGTCAAACTCACCCGGCGCGAAGTTTTTATCCGTGACAATTACACTTGCCAGTATTGCGGTCGGCAATCGCACGATCTGACGCTCGATCATGTCATGCCCAAATCGCGCGGCGGTGCACATACGTGGGAAAATCTTGCCGCCGCGTGCAAAGAATGCAACCATCGCAAAGGTAATAATACGCCCGAAGAAGCACGGATGCGTCTCAAGCGGTCGCCGTTCGAACCGCGTGCGGGCGCGTACTACGGTATCCAGCGGCGGCTGTCGGAGCGTCCGCAGACCGAATGGTTGCCCTTCCTCCCCGGTGCGGAAAAACTCGTCTCCTAACGCCGGGGCGGTCGCGGATGTGCGATACTGCCCCGCACGACTGCACGATTGCGCGATTGCACACGGCGCGATCGTATATGCGTATGCGGGGCAGCAGGGAGCCGCCCGCTACCGGGGAGATAGAGACGCCATGCTCGCATTGCAATTGATCCGCGAACAACCCGATATCGTCCGCGAGGGGCTGCGGAAGTTGTACGCCGATCCGTCTGTCGTGGACGACGTGCTGCGGCTGGACAGCGCGTGGCGTGCGATGCAAACCGAAGCGGAAGCATTGCAGGGCGAACGCAACACGATCTCGAAGCAAATCCCGAAAATCCGGGATGCTGCCGAGCGCACGCCACTGATCGCACGCAGCAAGGAGATCGGCACGCGCCTTGGCACGCTCGACCCCGCACTTGCGGAGGCGAAGGCAGCCCTCGACCGCGTCATGCTCGAGATTCCGAATCTGCCGCTCGACGATGTGCCAGTCGGTAAGGACGACAGCGCAAATATCGTCACGCGGGAAGAGGGGATGAAGCGCGACTTCGCCTTCGACCCGAAACCGCATTGGGACCTCGGCCCCGCGCTGGGTATTCTCGATTTTGAGCGCGGTGTGCGGCTGTCGGGGTCGCGTTTCTATATCTTGCTCGGTATGGGGGCGCGGCTCCAGCGGGCCTTAATTACATGGATGCTCGATGTTCACGACGCACAGGGCTACAAAGAACTGTATACGCCCTATCTCGTCCACCGCGAGATGCTTGTCGGCACCGGCAACCTGCCGAAGTTTACGGACAACCTCTACAGCCTCGCAGAGGAGCCAGATACCTTTCTCATCCCGACCGCAGAAGTAACGCTGACGAACTTTCACCGCGACGAAATCCTCGCCGCCGATTTACTTCCGGTGAAACTGATGGCATATACCGCGTGTTTCCGGCGCGAACAACTCTCGGCGGGGCGCGACACGCGCGGCATCAAGCGCGGGCATCAGTTCGACAAAGTCGAGATGGTACGGCTGGAGAAGCCGGAAGATTCCCGCGCCGCCCTCGATACACTGGTGAACGATGCCGAGGAAATCCTGCGGCAACTGGAGATACCGTATCGCCTCTTGCAAATGTGCACGGGCGATCTTTCGTTCGTGTCGGCGGCGAAGTACGATCTCGAAGCGTGGGCACCGGGGTGTAACGAGTGGCTGGAAGTCTCATCGTGCGGGCTGTTTACCGATTTTCAGGCGCGGCGGGCAAACCTGCGTTTCCGGCGCGAGACGGGCAGCAGACCGGAATACTTGCACACGCTCAATGGCAGCGGGCTTGCCCTGCCGCGCCTGATGATTGCGATTATGGAGAATTATCAGAATGCCGACGGCACGATCACTGTGCCGGAAGTCCTACGTCCCTACCTGCGCGGCTTGACCACGATCACGCCCGAAGCCTGACCCGAATTGGCGAGATTTATACCGCAAAGAGACCGAGGACGTAGAGGAAACAAAAAGCGTCTTATGAATTTCTTTGCATCCTTTGTGGTAAACCCCCGGTGACGCTTGCGCGATGGCGCGATCTAGGGCATACTGTGCGTTGCCACAGTGGGGAGAGGTGGCCGAGCGGACGATGGCAGCTGTCTTGAAAACAGCCGGGTGAAAGCCCCGTGGGTTCGAATCCCACTCTCTCCGCCAGCGTTCACGGGTAGGTGCCAGAGTGGTCGATCGGGCTCGCCTGCTAAGCGAGTGTGCCTTCACCGGCACCCAGGGTTCGAATCCCTGCCTACCCGCCAGTTTTTCCCCGGTTTGACAGCCACGGAGCAGCGTGGCATACTGCACAGACGGAACGTGCGCCCGTAGCTCAGTGGATAGAGCGCTTGGTTGCGGACCAAGAGGCCGGAGGTTCGAGTCCCCCCGGGCGTACCATTTCCTTCCCCGCACGATAGACGAAGGGGCTGCCACGAATTGGCAGCCTCTTCTTGTTGTGTTGATCGCCCGCCGCGCCCTTATTTGGCTTGCAGTGCGGCGAGGACTTTCGCGGGGGTTGAATGGGAGGTCGCGCATTCGCACGCCGACCGCATCGTAGATCGCGTTGGGGCGCATCACTGATAATTGACGATGAGCGGGGCAGGGACGAGGGCGAGTACCTGTTCGGGGGGCATGAGCGGCTTATCCTGTTTGTAGAATATTTTGATGCCGCCATATTGTAGCGGTTCGTCCCGCACGAATTTTTGGTAATTGGTAATCTTGCTGTCCGGCGGGCCGAAGCCATCCATATTAATGACGAGCTGGACATGCGGCGTACGGGTGATCTTTCCTTTGTCCGGCAGCATGTCGTCCCGAAACTGGTGTATCAGCAGGATTTTGTCGGTAATCCCGCGCTCAACGACGAGTGCCGCCAGCATTTTGCTCGCCTCGTTTGCTTCGGCGGCGGAGAGGCTGCCGAAACTCTCTCCCGGTCGTTCGCCGCGCTTGACATGGAACTCCGGGTCTATGGCGAGATGCACATGCGGCTTGGCGAGATACGGTAAGAGCCGTTGCACCTCGTGCGTGACGGTGTCGTAGCCGAGTTGCACGTCGAGAAGTACATAACAGCCGTTGTCCTCCGCAAGTTGCACATACTGCGCGATCAGTTCGGGGCGCGTCGGGTTGAGATACAGCCCGTCTTTTCCCGGTGTGTCTGACGCGACCGAGGCGATGAGTTCGATGGTCGGGATGGCGGGATGCGCGGGGTCAATGGCAGTATAGGCAGCGGCTTGTGCTTTCAGGCGGCGGATCATCTCCGTCGGGCTATAGCCACCGAGGACGCCGAGACCGGGCGAATCCGGTTGCCCGTAAAAGGTGACAAGGCGGTTCGTCCGCAATGGGCCATTGTCCGCATCCATCACAGGGGACGGACTGGGAAAGGGGATGTTTGCATTGAGAGCGGCGGAGACACCGCGCAGCGATGCTGGCGTCCCGACTGCGACGGCAGTCGGTGTCGGCGCGACGGTAGGCGATGGCACCGGCGTGGGCGGCACGACGAGTGCGGGCGTCGCAATGAGGACCGCAACGGGAGGCGGGACATCGGTGGCAATCGAGCCGGTACGCGGTGTCGCATTGAACTGCATCGTCGAGAGGACCGTCGCGAGGGCGACGAGCAGCAGCAGCACGCTTGCCCGCAGTAGCGGCGCGTTCCCGGCGGATGTACGGCGTTGACTGCTCACGCGATTCCCCCTTTATGCGTACGGTATACTCGCACTATCGCACAGATGCACAACTATCGGACCGAGGGGGAATGTGGACGCCGGAATGTATCGTACACTCTACGACTATAATGCGTGGGCAAATACGCGCATCCTCGACACTGCCGCTCGTCTGGCACCTGAGCAATATACCGCGAGTATCGGAGCGAGCTTCCCGTCTGTCCGGGACACACTGGTACATACGATGGATACGGAATGGACGTGGCTGGGGCGATGGCAAGGGACAGAGCCGTGCCCGCCGCAAAACCTCTCGCGCTATGCATCTCTCGCCGCGCTACGTGCGCGATGGGCGGAAATTGATGCCGAACTGCGTGTGTTTGTCGGATTGCTCGATGCCGCCGGGTTGACACGCATCGTGCACTACGCAAACTCGCGCCGCCCGGACAATGCGTATCCGCAGTGGCAATTGCTCTCGCATGTCGTCAATCACGGCACGCAGCACCGCAGCGAGGTTGCCGCAATGTTGACGCAGTGCGGGCATTCTCCCGGCGATCTCGACATTACGGTGTGGCTCGACACACAGCGGGGGCGATCCGGGTAAAAGCCGTGTGCATCGTCTCGCTAACCGATCTTATTTTCTTCTCGGTACTCGGTGTACGGGCGCACGATACAGAACAGAAGAAGGGCGGGGAGTTAGACGGGCGGCGAAACGCGGGCGATTTCCAGCGCAATCACTGTTGCATCATATGCGCTGCTGATGCGGGCAAGCATCGCGGGGACATCGGCAATTGCGCCCGTTTTCGCCGTCGCTTCGAGATCGGCGCACGCCGCCGAGAGCGTCGCCGCTCCGAAAATCGCGCCGCTCGATTTTAGGGTATGCGCGGCACGTTGCAGGGTTTCGCCGTCGTTCGCGGCGTATGACACACGCATCGCGGCGAGTTGCTTCGGTGTGTCATCGAAGAAACTCCCGATCAGATCGCCCATTTCGGCGGGGTCATTGTCTACGACGAGCCAGAGCGCGGCGAGTGCATCGGGGTCGAGCAGCGGTGTGGCGGCACTATCAATGTGTGCGCCGCCGAGCGGTGATGTCTCGCCTAATGCCTTGACGAGCTCGGTAAGCTGAATTGGCTTGGAGATATATCCGTCCATTCCCGCATCGAGGCAAACTTCGCGGTCGCCCTGCATCGCCTCGGCGGTCATGGCGATGATGCGCGGGCGGGCGGCGCGGGGCCAGCGGGCGCAGATACGGCGGGTTGCTTCCAGCCCATCCATTTCGGGCATTTGCACATCCATCAGGATGAGATCGTACGATTGCCGTGCGACCGCCTCGATTGCTTCCAGCCCGTTCGCCGCAATATCAGCGCGATACCCCATCTTCTCCAGCACGCGCAGCGCGAGTTTCTGATTCACGGCGTTGTCTTCCGTCACGAGAATTCGTAGCGGGTGATGATCCGCCATCTGCGGATCGAGGATCGTGTCGCGGTGCGTGGGTGCATCAATAATGGTCGCGCCGAGCGTTTGCAACAGAATATCGTGCAGGTGCGATTGCTTGACGGGCTTGGTGAGGAACCCCGCGAAAGCGGCGAGGCGGACTTGTTCGCCCTCCTCTTTGCGTCCCATCGAAGTGAGCATGATCAGCGGCAATTGCGCGGGGGAGCGATGTTTGCGAATCTCTACCGCCAATGTCACACCGTCCATCTCCGGCATCTGCATGTCGAGTACGGCGAGGTCGAAGGGGTCGCCGCGTTCGATGATCTCCAGTGCTTCTGCGCCGCTCATCGCCTCCCGCGCCCGCATCCCCCATGACCGCGCCTGTAAGGTCAGGATGCGGCGGTTCGTCGCGTTGTCGTCCACGATCAGCAGCCGCTTGCCCATCAGTTGCGGCTGTGATCCCTGCAAGAAGACGCGGTGTTGCGCGGGCGCGGGCGATGCGCTGATCGTGAAATGGAAGGTGCTGCCGTTGCCCTCGGTGCTTTCCGCCCACATCGTGCCGCCCATCATCTCGGCAAGCCGCTTCGAGATCGCCAGCCCAAGCCCGGTGCCGCCATACCGCCGCGTCGTGGAGGCGTCCACTTGGCTGAACGACCGGAACAGCCGATCCATGCGCGATGGCGGGATGCCGATACCGGTATCATGTACCGCGAAGTGCAATGTATGTTGCCCGCCCGGTTGTTTGCTCGTGCTCACCAGCACCACAACTTCGCCCTGTTGTGTGAATTTGATCGCGTTGCTGAGCAGGTTGACAACGACTTGCCGCAGCCGTGTCACATCGGTCATCACCGAACTTGGAACATCGTCTTCAATCTGATAGGCGAGGTCTAGCCCCTTCTGGCTGGCGGGAGTAGCGAGCAAATCGAGGGCGGATTCGATGCAATCGCGGATATTGACGGGGACTTCTTCGAGGTCGAGTTTGCCCGATTCGATCTTCGAGAAATCGAGAATATCGTTGATGACTGTCAGCAATGCCTCGCCGCTTGTGCGGATCGTCTCGGCATATTCGCGCTGTTCCAGCGAGAGTTCGGTATCGAGCAGCAGCCCGGTCATGCCGATGACGCCGTTCATCGGGGTGCGGATTTCGTGGCTCATGTTGGCGAGAAACTCGCTCTTGGCGCGGCTGGCGTCATCGGCGGCGATCTTCGCTGCCCGTAGTTCGTCTTCGACGCGCAGCCGCTCGGTGATATCGGTCTGCATCGCCACGATATGCGTGACGCGCCCCGCGTCGTCGTGGATTGGGTACATCACGAGCGAGTTCCAGAAGGGCGTGCCGTCTTTACGATAATTACGCAGGACAACGCTGCACCGCCGCTCCTCGCGCAGCGCATTGCGAATCTCCCGCACCGCCTCCTGACGCACATCGCCCTTAAGCAGGATACGGATATTCTTGCCGAGGATTTCGGCGGCGGGGTAGCCCGTCATCTGCTCGAAGGCTTCGTTGACGTAGATCAGGGGCAGATTGGGTTGCAGTGAATCCGCAACTACGATGGCGATTCCTGTCTCCGCGATGATCTGGTTTGCGAGGCGGTAGGCGTCTTGCGTGCGAACCCGGTTCGTAACATCTTCGTGCGTGACCATGACGCGCAACGGGTCGCTTCCCGGTACGCGCCGCACACGGATTGCCAGCCAACGACCTGCACCGGTGCCGCGCCACATGCATTCGCCCGCCCATCCCTCTTGGCGACCTGCAATGACCTCGCGCACACCGTACTGCACGATCTCCGCATCGCGCAGGGCATTGCCGTAGTGGGCGGCGAGGAACTGCGTGTACGAGATGCCGATGCTCTCGCGGGCGTCGTGCCGCCACGCAGTATTTGCCTCGACAATGATCCCTCGTGCATCCAGCACCGCGACCGGCATGGCGAACGCGTCGAGTAGCGCAGACGCCGACATCTCCCCGCATTCCGGGATTGGGGTGAACATGGGAGAGATGTCGCGGTCACGGTGCGGAAGATAATCCACGGGATGCCGCCCTTCTACGCGGAGGATGCATCGGAACACGTTGCTCGACATACGACGCCAAAAACGCCGCTCATCATCACATTTGCTTTCGGCAAACGTTGCGCCTAGATGCAATAATATATCGAATCGTGTGATTTGTGAAGCGGTGTGCGCTCCTTGCTTCCAATGGTACGATACACGCGCCCTGTATCCAGTTGCTTACACACAAAAGGTGATCGCACAATGATGCCCCTTGCCCGATTGGTTGACTTGCTCTCGCGGCGAATGCCGGGGCGTGTCATTGCCGATGCTGCTCATCTGCCTGCATACGGTGCAGATTACTGGGGGCAACGCGGTACGCCCGGTATCGTTGTATGCCCGGTCGCTGCGGACGATGTGGCGATGACTGTGCAACTCGCGGCGGAGTTCGGCGTGCCAGTGGTGCCACGCGGTGCGGGAACGAATGTGAGCGGCGGGTTTGTGGCGTCGCCGGAGCGCGTGCTGCTCGATCTGCGTTCGCTCGACCGTGTGCTGCATATTGACCGCGAACGGCTGCGGGCGACGGTGCAACCGGGCGTGCTGAACGGCGCATTGCAGACCCTGCTCGCGCCGCACGGTCTCTGTTTTTCGCCCGATCCCGCCTCCCGTGCGCTCTCGACTATTGGCGGCAATATCATGGAGAACGCGGGTGGACCGCAGTGTTTGAAATATGGCGTAACGGTCAACCATATCGAAGCGGTGACGTGCGTGCTGGCGGACGGCACCACGCTGCGGTTCGCTGCCGATGACGCAGGGCCGGACATGCTCGGTCTACTCGTCGGGTCGGAGGGGACGCTCGGTATCGTCACAGAGGCAGAGGTACGGCTGCGTCCGCTCCCGGACGCGACACATACGCTCCTCTGCGTCTTCGATTCGGTGGATGCGGCAGCGGAGGTCGTTGCAGAGACCCTTGCGGCGGGGATTGTCCCGGCGGCGATGGAACTGATGGATCGTACTGCGATTGGGGTGATCGAGGCGTTCGCGCCCTCCGGATACCCGACCGATGCCGAAGCGATGCTGCTCATTGATGTGGATGGCACGTTTGCGGAGGCGGCGTATGATCTCGCTGCAGTAGAACAGATCGCCCGAACGCAGGCGCGGGAAGTCCGCCGCGCCGAAACCCCGGCAGCGCGAGACGTGCTCTGGCGCGGGCGGATTCTGGGCGCACAGGCAATCGCCGCGAGCGGGCGCGGGTATATGATCGGCGACACTACCGTACCGCGCGACCGTATCCCCGCGATGCAACGCCGCGTACGCGAGATCGCAGACGCCTACGGGCTGACGATCATGCTGATGGGACACGCGGGTGACGGCAATGTGCATCCGACAATTCTCTACGACCGCGCCGACCCACAACAGGTCACGGCGATGCAGACAGCGGGCGTCGAGATCGTGCGGGCGGCGATGTCGCTCGGCGGCACGATCACAGGGGAGCACGGCATCGGGAGCGAAAAGCGGTGGGGGATGGCGTTGCGCTTCTCGCCGCCCGAAATTGCCGCGATGCGGGCAGTCAAGCGGGCGTTCGATCCCGACGACCTGCTCAATCCCGGTATCCTCCTGCCTGACCCCGCACCTGATGAACCGCCTGCCCCTGTTTTCGAGCGGCGGATGCGGCACGCCCTCGATCTGCGACGCGCCGGGAAGTCGTGGACAGTGCCGGACGATGCCCCCGCGCCGAGATGGGACGCCGATGCGTGGACATGTCGCATAGATGATACAAAACATACGCTGTCTGCCGGTGCGTCGGTCGCGATGCGAACGATGCATAACGCGCTCGGTGCGTATATCGCCCCATTCGGCACACCGGACGACAGTACGTCGGTCGGGGAGATCGTTGCGGGCGGTCTTTTCCGCGATGCGGTGCGCGATGCATTGCAGCGGGCGACGGTGACGCTACCCGACGACGCGACGGCGATGCTCGGCGGCGACGCGGTAAAAGACGTAGCGGGGTACGATCTCAAGCGGCTCGTGATCGGCGGGGGCGGGGCATTCGGGCGGCTTCATGTGGGAGAGTTTCGCGTGCGGCGGCGGCGAAACGGCGCGTGATAGATTGCGGGGCTGCCGCCGCTCTGGTATCCTATCCGTTGCCACTTCGCGGAGAGGTGTCAGAGTGGCCGAATGAGCTCGTCTCGAAAACGAGTATGGTTTAATCGCCATCGTGGGTTCGAATCCCACCCTCTCCGCCCGACGCTGACCTGATGCGCTGGCGTGCGCAAGCGTCTTGGAAGGGTCGCATAGTTGGCCTAGTGCGCGCGCCTGGAAAGCGCGTAGGGGGCAACCCCTCGCGGGTTCAAATCCCGCCCCTTCCGCCACTCCCTTCGCACATCCTCACATAACAAAATGCGGAATATGGGTAGCCCTGCGGTGTTACAGATGGTAGACTGTTCGTACATCATCGTGCGAACCGACCGGACGAACAGCAACGCGGGACGCGGAGGGAAACACCATGAGCCAGCGGTGGGAGCAGGACGACCTGATGGGTGACACCCTGCATGAGGAATGCGGCGTGTTTGGCATCGTTGCCCCCGGTATGGGTGTCGCACGCATCACGTGCTTCGGCTTATACGCTCTCCAACACCGTGGGCAAGAGAGCGCAGGCATCGCCGCCGCAAGTGGCAAGCCATTCACCCCGCTCCGCGTCCACACCCGTATGGGTCTCGTCGCCACTGCGTTCGATGAGGACGTCTTGCGTTCCCTCACCGGCACACTCGCCATCGGGCATACCCGCTACAGCACTACGGGTTCCAGCATCGCTTGTAATGCCTGCCCGGTATTGGTCGAGAGCAATCTCGGTCCGATTGCGGTGGCACACAACGGCAACCTGACAAACTCTGCCCTGCTCCGTGCCGAACTGGAAGCGACGGGCGAAACCTTTTTCAGCAGCAGCGACAGCGAAATACTGGCGACAGTCATCGCACGCGCCCCCGGCGCGACGGTGGGCGAAAAAATTGCTGCTGCGATGCATCGCCTCGAAGGGGCGTATAGCCTTGCCGTGCTGACCTCGACCGACCTGTACGCCGTACGCGACCCGCAAGGATTGCGCCCGCTCTCTATCGGGCGGCTCGGTACGGGGTGGGTTGTGGCATCCGAGACGTGCGCCTTCGCCACGACTGGCACGACCTTCGTGCGTGATGTCCTCCCCGGTGAGGTTGTGCATCTCGATGTCCACGCGGGGCCGCAGACGCTTGCCCGCATGGAAGGGGAGCGGGACGCGCTTTGCGTCTTCGAATTGATCTACTTTGCCCGCCCCGACAGCCAGATGAACGGCGAACGTTTGCATCTCGTGCGCCAGCGGATGGGTGCGGAACTGGCGCGAGAGCAGCCAGTAGACGCCGATATTGTGGTGCCGTTGCCGGACAGTGCGGTGCCTGCGGGCATCGGCTACGCGCACGAAAGCGGCATCCCGTATGCCGAGGCCCTCATCAAGAACCGCTACATCGGGCGTACCTTCATTCAGCCCGACCAGCATCTGCGCGAACTCGGTATCGCCCTGAAATTCAACCCGTTGCCCGAGGTGCTTGCGGGCAAGCGTGTCGTGCTCATTGACGACACCATCGTGCGCGGCACGACCAGTCGCCCGATTGTGCAGATGCTGCGGGATGCGGGCGCGAAGGAAGTACATATGCGTGTTCATTGCCCGCCGATCATGTGGCCGTGCTTCATGGGGGTTGATCTCGCGTCGCGCTCCGAACTGATCGCTGCCCGCCTCGATGCCGATGTTGCCGAAATCGGGCGGCAGATCGGTGTGGACAGCCTCGCGTACCTCTCGCTGGACGGGTTGTTCCGCGCCATCGGGCATCCGCAGGAGCAATACTGCACTGCCTGCCTCACAGGAGAGTA
>JBBRMX010000010.1:0-30596 GCA_038230615.1 Thermomicrobiales bacterium
CGAGACGTATACCACGATCAAATCGGTTGACCCCACCGCAACCGTGATCAATGGCGCGTGCTCCAATCTCGATCTGAGCTGGTTCAACGATTTTCTCACTCAAGGTGGCGCACAATTCACCGATGCACTTGCCTTCCATCCGTACGTACTGCGTGCGAGCCTCGATAACGGCAATTTCCAGAAACTCGACCTCGCGCACTTCAAGGATATTCAACTCCGTACTGGCAAATCGTTCTGGTTTACCGAACTCGGCTGGTCGAGCGCGAACGCGAGCAACAACGAGTTCGGGAGCGGTGTTGGCTCCGAACAAACACAAGCGAGTTACATGATTCGGCAATACATCCAGACCCTGAGTTACGCAGGGCTGAATGTGGAGCATATCTTTTGGTACAACTTCCGCAATGACGGCACCGACCTCAACAACGCCGAGAACAATTACGGGCTGATTCTGAGCGACTGGAAGACGCCGAAATACACCTATGTCGCCTACCAGCAGATGGCGGGACATTTGACGGGTGCGGTGTCGCAGGGGACGATTGACGCCGGCGCGGGGACTTCGTACCGCTTCACACGCAACGGCACGACGGTGGATGTTGTCTGGGGCAACGGCACCGCGAATGTGCCGACTACCGCGACAGCGGCGCAGGCGTATGATATGGCGGGCAACAAACTCGCAACCACCGTCACAAACGGGCAAATCAGCGTCGCGCTCACGGGCGATCCGGTCTACATCGAACACACGACTGCACCGTTCAATAGCCGCACGACGGGTGCGCCCCCCGCACCCCCGGCGGGCAATGGTGGAGCAATCGTTGCGAACCCTGTCCCCGCCTCCCCAAGCAAACCGGGCGTCGTGGGCGCATACAGATAGCGCATGTGCCGGACAAACGCCGCAACGCAAAACCCGCGTTGCGGCGTTTGTGTGTCTGTTATTCGATCGGCGAGAACACGTCGCGGTCGTCCGGCAGTGTGAACAACCAGAGCAAGGCAACAAAGACCACGACCAGCATCGCCGCCACCCAGAACGGCAACGCAATAAGTATATGGTCGAGATGCAGCGGGCGCAGCACCCGCACGAGCGCGATGCCGGAAAGTGCGCCGAGCGGCAGCGCAACGCCAAACCACCCACCCCGCTGCAACCGTGTATTCGCACTATCCCACATCGTGAGCAGATACACGACGCCCGCGATCAGCCCGACGAGCACGAGTTGGAACCCGTCTATCCCGACTGGCTCGATGCGCCGAAAGACGACCCCGAAAATGACTCGCACACCGAGGATACCGGCGGCTGCCGCCAGCAATGCAAGCAGTGCCATCGCGCCACGCCAGCGGCGGCGCGGTGGGACAACGAGTAATGCCGCGATCATCTCCGCGTGGGCGGCGACACCGCCATACGCATACACCCGCTCTGCCGGGGCGATATCGCCGCGCATCCGGTGACGATGCAGACCCGTCGCAACCTCGCGCATCGCGGCGGCGGCGCGGTCGGGGGAGATGCCGTCCGTCTTTTCCAGCGCGAGAAAGAGCATGTCGAGGTACGCACGGTCGGCGCGGGTGAGAAAGGGCTTATCGTGTTCGTCCATATGATGCCTTCCTTTTCGTGTATGTCTATGGAACCACGCGGCACGCACAAACACAAGCGGTTTTCGTTGCGGCGATGCGTGATGGCGCGTACCATACATGGTATGAATACACTCGCTTCCGGCAATGCTGACTTGCTCACGGTCATCCGCGCCGCAATCGTGGCGGCGGGCGGGCGCATCACTTTCGCCGATTTCATGGCACTTGCGCTGCAACACCCTGCATACGGGTACTATGCGACGGGGCGGGGCGCACCGGGGCGGGAGGGTGCGGATTTCCTTACCGCCCCGGAAACCTCGCCCTATTTCGGGCGATGCCTCGCGGTGCAAGCGGCAGAGTGCTGGCATCGCCTTGGTTCCCCGCCACAGTGGGCGATCTGGGAACCGGGCGCGGGCGCAGGGACACTCGCCCGCACGCTCCTCGATGCCCTCCGCTACGATGATCCCGCCGCGTATGCTGCTGTCACATACTGGCTGGACGATATCTCCCCACTCGCCCGCGACCGTGCAACTGCTGCGCTCGTGCCACATGCTGCACGGGTGCAATGGGGGTCGCCACCGCCCGGTTTCGCGGGGCTGCTCCTCACAAACGAGTTTGCAGACGCGCTGCCCGTTCACCGCGTCCGTATGGATGGAGGCGCGTTCCACGAGCAATACGTACGGTGGGAGGGCAGCAGCGGCGCACTCGCAGACGAATGGGACATCCCCACGACGCCTGCCGTTGCAGCATCATTGAAAGACGGTGGCATCACGCTTGCAGACGGGCAAATCGCGGAAGTCTCTCTTGCAGCAGCAGAATGGCTGCGTGATGCGGCAGCACGGCTCGGTGCGGGGTACGTCGTCACGATAGATTATGGCGACGAAGCGGCAGCGTTGTACCGCCCCGGTCGGTTCCCCGACGGGTCGTTGATGTGCTATCGCGCCCACACCGCGAACCGCGAGCCGTTCGCCGCAGTGGGAGAGCAGGATATGACGACGCATGTGGACTTCACCGCGCTGATGCGGGCGGGCATGGCAGCAGGGTTGACGACGCTCGGTCTGACGACGCAGGCATCGTTTCTGGTATCGCTCGGTTTGGGCGAAATGCTCTATGCTGCGACCCAACAGGGCAACGGAGCAGGCGACGCCGTGACGTATATGATGCAGCGGAATGCCGTGGTACGGTTGATCGAGCCGGGGGCGATGGGGCGCAACCGTGTCTTGCTTCAGGGCAAAAACGTAGCCGCTACTCCGCCGCTGCGCGGGCTTGCCGAGCAACCAATCTAAACACGCAGCATAGAGCGCGAGGAGCGACGATGCCTGAAGAAATGTTCACCGCCCCCGCCAATGCGATCTGCCCGAAATGCGGCGGTACGATGGCGGTTGCGAATACGCGAGAGGCGGAATCAATTGATCTCGTCCGCGCCGAGAGCGCGATAGATCGCGTCACGCCTGCCGCCCGCCGTGCCTACAAGCGCATTGAGGGTACGACCGTCTTCGCGCTCGTCTGCACGACCTGCGGGTATATCGAGTGGTACGCCCGCGATCCGCGTGTGCTGCGCTGGCAACCGACACGCTGATTGAGAACTGTAGCACCGCAGACCGCGTTCTTTCTCTCATCGCATTCGTTTACGGAGGCACCATGATCTATCCGCCACCCCCCGGCATTCCCGAACCGCCCGATGTGTTGCCGGAGCAGGGACAACTGCCGCCCACGCAATCGCCATCGTCCGCTATCGCGCCGTACGGTCTCCCGCAGCAACCGCCGCCGCCCTACGCTTACTACGGCACTCCCTACGGTGCGGCGCAACCGCGCACCGCGACCGCCGCCATTGTCAGCCTTGTCTTCGGGCTGGCAGGCTTTCTGCTTTTACCCGCCGTTGCGGGCGTTGTTGCGATTGTCGTCGGCAGCATCGCCCTGCGCGACATCGGCAAAGCGAACGGGATGCTCACTGGCAGGGGGCTGGCAATCGGCGGTATCATTGCGGGCGCAGTGCAGATCGTCGCGGTCGGGGCGGCTATTCTCCTGCTGTTTGGGCTTGCATCAATCACCGGGCTTTTCAACTGACACGCCACTACGCGGATGTGGGCAACCAGCGATGGAACCAGCGCAGAGTTGCCGCGCCCATTGCCGGTGTCACCTCATGCCCGATGCCGTTTTCAACGACCAGCGCGAGCCGCTCAGCAGCGGGAACATGCGGGCGTAGTGCATCGTAGAGTGCCTGTGTCATCGCAACCGGCAAGCGCGTATCATCTCGCCCTGCGAGGAAAAGCAGTGTGACGCGGGCAATTTCCGCGAGATGGTTTCGCACATCGTTCGCCTCCAGCAAGGCGCGGGCATCAGGCGGAAGATGTGCGGTCTGCCCTTCCGGTCGGGTGAAAATGCCGCCACCGATCAGCGATACCGCTACCGTAAAGCGCGGCTCACGCGGCAGGGCATTGTAGAGCGTCAATGCCCCCATACTCACACCCATAATGCCGACCTCGCCCCCGCGTGCGTCGTCGCGGGCGAGGAGCATGTCCACGAGCGCGGGCAACTCGGCGGCGGTCTCTGCGATGGATTGCGCGACCGCAATACCCTCCTGCTGCTGCACGAACTGCATCCACGCGGGATCGAACCGTTCCCCGTGGAAACGGGCGTCCGGCAACGCAACGATGTATCCCGTTGCCGCCAGCGGTTCCGCCAACGGAATCAGGTCTTCTTTACGTCCGGTGAGACCGTGCAGCCCGACCACCACGGGATACTGCCCCGCCGTTTCCGGCCGGACAACCAATACGGGCATCGCGCCGACGGTGTGCCGCTCGTGCTGAACTGCGTGTCGCATCTGCATCCTGTTTGTTCTCCCGCTCTACTGTGCTACATGAGAATGTGACGCCAATCGCTCCCGCAAACCGAGTATCGCCATCTGTGCGAGAGCAGCAAACAGCGATTCGCCCTCGGCAGCGGTCGCGGTGACGGGGTCGCCGAAATACCCCATTGTGCCGCCCGCCTCCGCGAATGTCTGCGCCCCCGCCCGCAACTGTGCGGGCAAATCCACCCACACCGGCGGCAGATCGCGCAGTGCGTCCGTCCGCACTGTCTGTGGCGCATACGCCAGCATCAAGGCGGTTTCGTACGCCCCCGCATGACGTGCGCCACGGCGAAACTCCTCCGAAAGCATCGCCGCCCACCGTGCCTCGCGTTGATCCGCAAAGGCGACGCGCAGCCGCCCCGCTGTCTCCGTTTCCGCCGCCGCGATGCCCGCCCGCAGTGCGTCTACATGTGCCGGTTCGAGGTGGCTATTGACGACCAGCGCAATTGTGCAGCCGTACCGATCTAGCCCGCTCAGCACGTCGCGCACCGTGGCGGTCATTGTATCGGAGCGTAGGGGGAGGGTACCCGCGAACGACGTGCCGACAAACGACACCCCGTACGACAGCGGCGGCAGGACGAGGGCGGGCGTCCCCTCCCCCGCCAGTGTCGCCGCCACACGATCTGCGACACCAAGCGAGAGTTGCACATCGGTATCGAGCGGCAAATGCGGGCCGTGCGCTTCTGTCGCGCCGATGGGTAGAATCGCCACCGCGCCCGCCGTAAACGCCGCCGTCGCCTCTACCCATGTCATCGCCGCAAGCCGCATGATTTCCCCTCCCTCACCGCCCGGTTTCGTCACCTCCCACGTAGTATGCGACAATACAGGGCGAAGCGGGGCATCCGTCCGGCAGCGAACCGCACATCGCGCCTCCGTTCGATACGAACCGGGGCAGGGAGCATGACCGATGATTTTTCGCCGCCTGTTTCGGCGCGAACGCGAGGAACCGCAGCAGATTTTTGAGCCGCAGCCCGAAGCGGCAGTCGAGCAACAGTACGAAGCAATCACCGTCAAGACGCGCCGCACGCGCATGTTCGGCGGGCTTGCCGCGCTCTTCAACCGCGCCACAATAGACGAAGACCTCTTTGACGAACTCGAAACCGCCCTGATCGGTGCGGATGTCGGCGTCGAGACGACCGACCAACTGCTGAAAGAATTGCGGCTGGCGGTGAAAGAACGCAGCATCACTGACCCGCAGGAAGCGAAACAGATTCTCAAAGACGCGATGATTTACATCCTCGAAGATACACGCCGCGAACGGACGATCAAAGTCTTCCAACGCGGCGTACCGTGGGTAATCCTCGTTGTTGGCGTCAACGGCGCAGGCAAGACGACGACTATCGGCAAACTGGCGTATCAGCACAAAAACACGGGGCGTAAGGTGATCCTCGCAGCGGGCGACACCTTCCGCGCTGCTGCCATCGAGCAATTGCAGACATGGGCGACTGAACGGCTCGGCGGCATCCCGGTGATCGCGACGAAGCAGGGCGGCGACCCCGGCGCAGTCGTCTTCGATGCGATGCAGGCGGCGCACGCCCGCGAAATGGATGTGCTGATCGTGGACACCGCAGGGCGGCTAGAGAACAAAGAGCCGTTGATGCGCGAACTGGAAAAGATGCGCGGCATCATGCGAAAGACCGTGCCGAATGCCCCGCAGGAGACCCTGCTCATCATTGACGCCAATACGGGGCAGAGCGGGTTGCAGCAAGCGCGGGTCTTCACACAGCGTGTGGATGTAACTGACATCGCCATTACTAAACTGGACGGCACCGCACGCGGCGGGATTGCCTTCGCCATCGTCAAGAATCTCGGCATCCCGATCTCGTACGTCACAACGGGCGAACAAGCGGGCGACATCATCCAGTTCGATGCCGTCCGTTTTGTGGATGCGCTCTTCGGCGAGGACGAATACGGCACACGCGGCGCGTGACCGTTACCGGGTGGGAACCTTTCCTCTGCGAGGCACGTCTTCACCACAACAGCAATAGTTGGTGTGGAGAAGGATGGGTACTCTCAGGAGGGTAGCGATATGTGGCATTCCCGGCGGTCTTTTCTGCGTACGTCTTCCGGTCTTGCGCTGACGTCGCTCGTGTTCCCACGTGCGCTCGCTGTGCGAGGGGCTGATCCTACATTCGCCGCTCTCCCGTTCGAGACGCTCTGGCGACAAACCGACGCATCGTCCGACATTCCGCCTGTGTGGGGGCCTACGGCGACGCAAGGCATACAAGAGCAGTACGCCGATTCCCCCGGTGGGCAACGCCTCGTACAATACTTCGACAAAGGACGTATGGAACTAACCGACCCGAACGCCGGGACGGTCACGAGCGGGCTACTTGCGACGGAACTCATCTCCGGCAAAATCCAGACGGGCAACGCCACGAGCAAGTACGGCGCGGTGGCGCAAGTACCGGTCGCGGGGGACCCGGACAACACATGGCCGACCTACGCCAGCCTCGGCAAACTGCAAACTCTTCCACCGACCGAGATGGGTGCGCTCGTCACACGCACGTATGAGCCGAACGGTACCTTCGGCGGACGCTTGGAGTCGGTAGGCGACCCACTCATTAAAATCAGTACGACGGACACCGTCACCGGACATGCCGTGCCACGCGCCTTCGCAGAGTTCCGCGACGACCCACGCCATCCCCTCGCCACCATTGGCTACGCGATCACCGAACCGTTCTGGGCGCGGGTGAAAGTCGGCGGCACAGTGCGCGACGTAATGATTCAGGCATTCGAGCGGCGGGTGCTCACGTATACACCCGCCAACGCCGTTCCCTACAAAGTGGAGTTCGGCAATATCGGGCAGCACTACTATCGCTGGCGATACGACAGCGCGTACAGCGACAAGCCCGTCTCTCCCGGTGTCGCACCCATCTTCGTGCGGGCGGTTGGGTCGTCGTCCAATCCGGGGCTTGGCGCGGCGACGAGCACCGGCACCACCTCCGGGGCATACGCCGCGCAGAATTTCCAGAACGGCTTCATGCTCTACGTCGGCACGACGCGGAAAATCTATGCCCTCGAATACGCGCAGCACACGATGCGAACCTACGACGATACCTTTGTCGAGGGCATAGATGACGCGGGCGGCAAACCCGGCCCGATGGCGAACCTGACTGAACCGGCGCGAGGCTTCGGCAAAGTCTGGCGTAGCGACCCCGCTGTGCAGCAATCGCTCGGCTACGCGACCGCGACGGAACGCGCCATTCCCGATGCGCCGACGCAGCCCTTCGAGAATGGCTTCGTCTTCCTCGACGCCACGAACAAAGCCGTCTGGATGCTCAACGAAACAGGTCGCCGCTGGTACGTCGCCTCCCCGTAGGGTAGTGGTACACTGTGCGATAAGGCGCGGGTCGCCTCAGTTTCGGCGTGTCTAGGTAAGGGGAACGATCCCGATGTTTGAATCTCTCAGCGACCGGCTACAGGCGGTCTTCCGGCGGCTCGGCACCCGCACCCGCGTGACCGAAGACGATGTGTCGCAGGCATTGCGCGAAGTCCGCGTTGCGTTAATCGAAGCGGATGTCAATCTCACTGTGGTCAAGGCGTTCGTCGCCCGCGTCCGCGAACAGGCGATGGAACTTGTCGGGCAGCAGGCGCAGAAGGGGCTGAACCCCGCGCAGCAAATCATTTCGCTCGTCAACGAAGCACTCATTGATCTGCTCGGGCGGGAGCGCGTGCCGCTGCAATTCGCCGCTACCCCCCCACGACAATCATGCTCGTGGGGTTGCAGGGCGCGGGCAAGACGACGCACGCCGCCAAACTCGCCTTGCATCTCAAGCGCGAAGGCATGGCACCGTTGCTTGTCGCGGCGGATATCTACCGCCCCGCCGCCATCACGCAACTCGTCACGCTCGGCGCACAGGTCGGCGTACCGGTCTATCAGGAGGGGCAAGCCCCACCGTTGCAGATCGTCCGTAATGCCCTCGCGGATGCACGCGGACGCGGCGCGAACGTCGTCATTATTGATACCGCAGGGCGGTTGCAGATTGACGAAAACATGATGGCGGAACTGGAAAATATCCGCGATTTCGTCCACCCGAACGAAATCCTGCTCGTCGCAGACGCGATGACGGGGCAGCAGGCATCGGACGTGGCGCGGGCATTCAATGAACAGGTCGGGCTGACGGGGTTGATCCTCACTAAAATGGATGCCGATACGCAGGGCGGTGCGGCACTCTCCGTGCGTGAAGTTACAGGGGTGCCGATCAAGTTCATCGGCGTTGGCGAACGCGTAGACCAACTCGACCCCTTCTACCCGGATCGCCTCGCCTCGCGTATCCTCGGCATGGGCGATATGCTCTCGCTGATCGAGAAGGCGCAACGGGAGTTCGAGGGCGAAGACAACACCGCGATGCAGGAAAAACTGCTCGAAGGCAAGTTCAATCTCGAAGACTTCTTGGGGCAGATGCAGCAGGTTAAGAAACTCGGCCCGATGGGCGAAATCCTCAAACTGATTCCCGGCATGGGCGCACAGTTGAAGGAGATGCAGGCACAGATTGACGACAAGGAAATTGCCCGCGTCGAGGCGATTATCCACAGCATGACCCGCGAGGAACGCCGCAAGCCGGAGATTCTCAATTACAGCCGCCAGCAACGCATCGCCAACGGCAGCGGTACGACGCGACAGGAAGTCCGCGCGTTGCTCAAGCAATTTGGCGAGGCGCAGAAGATGATGGCGCAGATGGGCCAGATGACCAAAGGGCGCGGCAAACTCGCCGGGATGCGCGATATGCTGGGTGCTGCGGGCAATGGCGGGATGCCCAACATGGACCCCGCCGAGATGCAACGCATGATGCAGGGGGGGATGCAGGAGCAATTGCCGCGTGGCCCCCGCCCGCCCCGTCCCGTGCCGAACAAGAACAAGAAGAGAAAGAAACGCTAAGAAGTTACTGTGTGGGCGCCGGCTTCGATATGCCGGACGGTATACTGCACAGGAAACGAGCAGACGGTTTGCCCCCCGGCGCGGAGGGGTTGAGACGGTGAAGGAGTGTCGTGATGAGCAGCAATCCCCCAAACTTGCGCGGACGCACCCGCATCGAGAACGATGAACATGCCCTCGGTACGACGAGTGCGACGCAATCCGGGAACGGTCCGTCAGTCGGTACGGCGATCAAGATCACAGGTGGTGCCGCCGCTACCGTGGACCCCGCCACGGTACGCCAGCCCGAAACCGTCACCAAGCCGCTGATGCTCTTGGAGATGGGCAAGCGCATGTATACCCGCTTCGTGCGGATGATTGGTGGCGAGGAGGGCGCGGAAGCATTGCTCACGCGCAAGATCGGGATGCATATCTACCTCGATGCGGGCGGTATTCGTGTCCACTATCGCGGGCGCGTCTGGTGGGTGCCGGAATCGAACGCCGAGCAGTTTGCCGAGATCGTCACGCACTCCACCAAACTGGACGAAATCATGCAGGGGATGCCCAACGTTGCCGCTCCGCAAGTCCGCTACGGCTAGACACTCCACACATTCAGACAAAAAGAGGGTGGGCATCTCGCCCACCCTCTTTTTGTGTGCGATAGAAGGAATCCAACCGCTTCATACCGACCCTTCTTCGCGCGCGATAATGATCCATCGCCCTACGGTTCACGAAAGAGTTATGGCACAGGAGTTGCCATGTACAAACAGAACCACTACGGGATATTTTCCGTATTATAGATAAGAGCCCGAACCGACACCGCGCATACATATGCCAACTTGACAGAATGTGTATGATGACGGTGCAACCTGCACGTATGGCAGCGTGCCGCGAAGGGAAAACGCCCGTATGCAACGCTACTCTCGCTACTACTCTCGACGCCGCACACCGCGCTGGCCCGGTGTGGCGACTTCGCTCGTGTTGCTCGGTATGGTTGTGGGTGCACTCGCATTGCAATCAGGCAAAGTGCGTTCCCACATTCCCGGTATGAACGGTGCGGTGCCGACCGTCACGCCTGCCGGTGTCGTCATCTCGCTCTCGCAGATCACGGGCGAACAACCTGTACCCACTGCACGGGTGGCAATTGCCTTTCCCGCCGCCGCGACACCCGCTGCCTCCGCAACCGACCCGGTTGCTTCCTCCCCGCTTGTGACGGAGCCGACCGCAACGGATGTGTCGCTTGCGCCGACTGTTGCGGTTTCGGGGACAGGCATTGCGCCCACATCTTTCGCTTCGCCCGCTGTTTCGCCCGCTATAGCAGCCGGAACGCCCGTACCGACGATCAATCCGTCACTCGTCGCGCCCGTGGTCGTGAGTGCAAGTGCGACCGCGCCCCGCCCGACGGCACCCGCCCCCGTCCCAACTGTTGCGCCGACCGCCGTGCCACAGCCGACACCGTTGCCTGCAGCCGTCTTCCTCGAACCAATGGCGCACTGGTATCAGGGCTGGAATCAATGTGCGGAGATGGCTGCTTCGATGGCACTTTCGTACTTCGGTATCAAGGAAGACCCGAACCTCGTCACCGCGCAACTGCGCCCGAACAACGGTCCGAAGGGGACGAAGAATGTCGAATCCTATCGCATCGCGGAGTTCATCAACACGCAGGGTGTGAAGGCACAAGTCTTCGAGGGTGGCAGTATCGAGCGGGTGAAGCGGCTCGTTGCATCCGGTGTGCCAGTCATTGTCGGGCAGTGGCAGAACCGTGCTGATCATGCGGGTATCGGACACTGGCGCGTCGTGCGCGGCTACGATGACGCCAAGCAAATTTTCATTCTGAACGATTCGATGCTAGACCCCGCATTTCAGATCAAGTATAGCGAGTTCGATGATCTCTGGCCGCTGTACGACTACGTGTATATCCCGGTCTGGAACGACAAACTCGCGCCGTCGGTACAGCGCATCATGAGCGAGGAGATGGACCCGAAAGTAAATGTTGCCCGCGCTATCTCGTATATGCAGAGCCGCGCCGAGCAGCAGCCACAGAATGCCGAAATCCAGTTCGGTTTGGGTGGCGCGTACTTCAAGGCAGGCAACTACGAGAAAGCCGCCGAGCAGTTCCACAAAGCAAAAACGATGGGATTGCTGAACAAGACGCCGTGGGCATTGTGGTATCAGTCGTGGCCCGTCGTCGCGCTCGGTAAAATCGGGGCAGATGACGAGGCATTGCAACTGGCACAAGACAACATTAAGAGCGCGGGCGTCTTCGCCCTGATGCACTATGACCGCGCCGTGATCTTCGAGAAGCGCGGCGACATGGGTGCCGCAAAGCGCGAATATCAATCCGCCCTCGTGGACGACAAGAATCTCAAGGAAGCGCAGGACGCACTGGCGCGGCTCGGATAACGGCGCAGATTCGGCGCGATTCCGGCACAATCGGCGGCGGTTGTTCCCCGCTATGGGGAGGACCTCCACACGATGACAACGACGCCGGTTCGTGCCGGGACCACACAGGCAACCGATACTGCAAAACCCTGGACGCTGATCGGCATGATTCTGGCGTCCGGCGTTGTTTTTCTCGATGGTACGGTTGTGAATGTGGCATTGCCCGCGATTGACCGCAGCCTTGCGGCGGGGCTGTCGGGGTTGCAATGGATCGTGGACGGCTACGCGCTCACCCTTGCTGCATTGCTCATTCTCGGTGGCTCCCTCGGCGACCGTTACGGTCGGAAACGCATGATGATTGTCGGTTTGGTCGGGTTTGGGGTGGCATCCGTAGCGTGCGGGGTGGCGACAACTACGCCGCTCCTTATTGCGATGCGGATGGCACAGGGAGTTGCGGGCGCACTTGTCGTGCCGGAATCGCTGGCAATTCTCACGGCGGTGTATGCAAATGCGGAGGAGCGCGGGCAGGCTATCGGAGCGTGGACGGGGTGGGGCGGCATCGCCACCGTTTTCGGGCCATTTCTCGGCGGCTGGCTCGTGGATCGCGGCTCGTGGCGGCTCGTCTTTTTCATCAATGTACCGCTGATCGCCGCTGCGGTCTTTGTGATCGCCCGCTTCGTGCCGGAAACCCGCGATGACGAAGCGACGGGCAATCTCGACTGGGCAGGTGCTGCGCTGGCGGTTTTCGGTCTCGGCGGGGCAACCTACGGGCTGATCGAAGGACCGGCGGTGGGGTGGTTATCGCCCGCCGTGCTAGTCGCGCTTATCGGGGGAGTCGTGCTGCTTGCGCTGTTCGTACTTGTGGAGGCGCGGGTGCAGAACCCTATGGTACCGCTCGGCTTCTTCCGAGTGCGGAACTTCACGGGCGCGAATCTCGCCACACTAGGTGTCTACGCCGCGCTATCCGGGGCGATCTTTTCGGTTGTACTGTATGTGCAGAATGTCATGGGCTTCTCGGCGGTCGCGGCGGGCGCATCGCTACTGCCGATCTCCGCGATGATGTTCCTCTTCGCGGCACGGGCGGGCAAACTGGCAGGTCGGTTCGGACCGCGTTTCTTTATGATCGTGGGACCAGCGATTGTCGGGGCGGGGATGCTGCTCTTTCTGCGCGTCGCGCCGCAATCGGGATACTGGGGCGCGGTGTTCCCCGCCGTGATGGTGCTATCAGCAGGGTTATGTCTTACTGTTGCGCCGCTGACGACCACGGTGATGACGTCGGTTCCCGCGCACAATTCGGGTATCGCCTCTGCAATCAACAATGTCGCGTCCCGTGTAGCGGGGCTACTGGCGATTGCGGGCGTCGGTATCGTTGTTGCGCTCGCCTACCCTGCCGCGCTCGGTGAGCGGGCAGCAGGAGTATCGCCACAAATGGCGGGTATCGTGCGGGATGCCGTGCGAACTGCGCCGGGAGGACACGCCCCCGCCGACGCACCACCGGACGCCGCCCGCGCCATCGCAGAAGCATATACCGTGGCGTTCCATCGCACGATGCTCGCGTGCGCCCTGCTCGCGCTCGGTGGGGCGGCGTTCTCAGCGGTCGTTATCCGCAATGACGAAGCGACGGACAACGGTACTATGTCAGTGACCCGCCCCGTGCAAGCGTCACGAATGTCAGCACCAGACTGACCGTGTTGAACAGGCTGTGCAGCGTCATCGTCACAAGCGTAGATTTCGTCACCTCGTACACAATTGCCAGCGTGACGCCGACCACAAGCAAGCTGGCAAGCAGGAGCGGGATACCGTGCGCCAGCGAGAAGATCGCGCCGCTGCCGAGCGAGGCGAACACAATGTTGTGCCAGCGCGTTCGCAGGTAGCCGTACCACATGCCGCGAAAGAGCAATTCTTCCACGAACGGCGCGAGGATGGAGGCGGTAAGCACCGCCGTGACGACGGCGACCCACGAAAACTTGCCGCCGCCGGTGATGCTGTCAATCTGTGGGTTTTCCGCCTTGCCGCCATAGAACAAGCGATTGACCGCTGCCCCGACGAGCGCGACCGCGATGTACATCAACCCGACCACCGGAATCATCGCCGCGAAGTACCGCCCCGGCACCTTCCGCATTCCCAACGCGCTCCACCCGACGTGATACTTCCGCACCGAAAAAAGCCAGATGAACAAGAGAATGACGGCGTACACCGCCACATTCACGACGAAACTCAGCAGCAATAACCGCTGCCGCTGTGTATCGGTGAGGTCTTTCGTGATGGCGGATGTGGCAGCACTTTTGCCACCGAGACCCGAAAAGAGCGTAATGACATTGAGCAGGAGCAAAAACGACGGCAGGATGAGATCGTACCATCGCCACGGCACGCGCTCCGGCCCAATAAGTGGCGGCATGGGGGGCGTGTCCGGCATTCCGGGGTACGGGCTATACGCCTGCGTGCCACCGTACGGCGGCACCGACGGCGGATATGATGGATATGGTACCGGGGAGGGCGGGTAATACGATGGCTCTCCCGGCGGTGGAGTTTGCGGCGGATCGGGTTCCGGTGGCAGCAGCGGGGGGATACTCATAGGGTGGTCGTTCCCTTCGTGTTTAATACTTCATGCGTCGTGGAGAAGTGAGTGGTCGGCATTCGACACAGTGTACGCCCCGCCGCGTGGTCATGCATTCATTGTGCGAGCGGCGCGGTATACTTAGGGGCAACGAAAGGAACGTGAGGATGCCAGCATTTGGCGCACACATGAGCATCAGCGGCGGCTATTTCCGCAGCATGGAGTGGGGGCAGACCGCAGGCTGCGACGTGGTGCAACTCTTTTCCAAGAACGAGCGACAATGGACGGGGAAGCCGCTCACGGACGAAGACATCGCCAAGTTTGCTGACGCCCGCACGCGCACGGGCGTCGTGCCGGTGATGATCCACGATTCCTACCTTATCAATCTCTCATCGCCCAAAGACGACCTCTGGGAGAAGTCCATCGAGGCATTCCGTGAGGAATTAACACGGGCGCGGTTGCTCGGTGTGCCGTACCTCAACTCGCATCCCGGCTCGCATGTCGGTTCCGGGGTGCAAGTCGGGCTGGACCGGATGGTTACTGCTATCAACCGGCTCGGTGCGGAGGGCGCGTACGAGGGCGTGACGGTGCTGCTCGAAACCACCGCAGGGCAGGGAACGAACCTCGGTTCGCGCTTCGAGGAACTGGCGTACCTCATCGAACATGCTGACCAACCAGACGCCTTCGGTATTTGCATGGACACCTGCCATGTCTTCGCCGCCGGGTACGATCTCCGCACCCCGGAAGCATATGCCGCGACGATGGACGATTTCGGGCGCATTCTCGGCTTCGACCGCCTCAAGGCGTTGCACGTCAACGACGCGCTTCAGCCGTTCGGCGACCGAAAAGACCGCCACGCCGCGATTGGCGAGGGGCATATCGGGCTGGAAGGGTTCCGCAATTTTCTCAACGACCCGCGCCTTGCGACATTGCCGATGGTGTTGGAGACGCCGAAGAGTGCGGATTGCCACGAGGACACCGAAAATATTGCCCGTCTCCGCAACCTCATCGCGGAAACTGCCGACGCATGACCCACACGCGTAGCCGCCACGACGCTAAGGGCGCAGAGGAAATCCGAGGAAGTATGTTTCGATTTCTTGGCATCTTGGCATCTCACCGTATTTCGCGTGCGCGGCAGCGACGATGAGCGGACCACTGGTGTTGATCGGGGGCGAGGCATTTACGCAACCGTTCGACCGCTTCCACCTGCGCTTCTTACGGGCGGCGGCACCGGAAGGCGGACGCCCCACAGTGGTCTTTCTCCCTATTGCCGCCGAGCGGTTCCCTGATGACGAATCGGAGGACGCCGCCTATCGTCTCGGCAAGATGGGCATCGCTGCGACACTCCCCATCCGTACCGCTACGGACGCGGCGAACACGACCTATGCAGACGCCATCGAAGCCGCCGATGTGGTCTATTGCGGCGACGGCGACCCCGCACGACTCGTCCGCGCCATCGAAGGAAGTGCCGTGGCGCGGGCAATTCATGCCGCCTACGACCGGGGTGCAACCCTGATCGGCGCGGGCGCGGGCGCGGCGGGTTTCTGTGCGGTGGTGCCGGGACGACCGGATGACCTCCCCTCCCGCCCCGGCGAACCGTTCTTCCGCTGGTTTCCCGGCTTGGGCATCGTGCGGGGCGTCTGCGTGTTGCCGCGCTACAATCGCACACCGCCTGTCTGGTTGCGTCGCTTGCGCGAGACGACACCGGACAATGTGCCACTGCTTGGTATTGATGATGTGACCGCCCTCGTCTGGACGGATGCGCGGTGGAGCGTCATCGGTTATGGGCGCGTGTTGCTCGCGCACGGCATCACCGAAACCTCCTATGGTCCCGGCGAAACCGTCCCCCTCCCCCCTCCGATAGGAAATCAGCCGCCAAGCCTCTAAGAACGCAAAGAAATACACAAAGATGTTTTGAATCTCCTCAGTGTCTTATGCGTCTCGGCGGCTACTCCCTCGTTCCTGTCATTGGGACGACGGCAGCGAGGGCGCGAACGAGCGGCGCAGTGCGTGATTCGGGCGTGACCGTGCCGAGCGACACTGCTGCATCGCCGTGGAACGCGGCGAAGCGACCGATTTCGGCAGCGAGATCGGTATAGAGCGCGGGATCGTCGGGGGCGTCCGACTCGAACCAGAGGGCGCGGATATGCATCACGCTGCCTTTGCGGTCGAGCGACGGATCGAGCCGCGCGATGAACTGGTCGCCCCAGAGTACCGGCAAAGTATACGGGCCGTATTTCCGCTTCGCCACTGGCACGTAGACTTCCCACCGATATGCGAAACCCCACAATGCTTCGAGGCGGTCGCGGTCGTGGACGAGCGGATCGAGCGGCGGCAAGATATGCGCCCGACGTTCGTCGTTGCGGATCGGCAGTGCGGCATGTGCAGCGTCCACTTCGACGGCGGGGAGGTACCACGCGCCGCGCACCCCCGTGATCTCGACCGGAATGGCTGCACCCGCCGTGATAATGGGCTTGAAATACCGCCGCAGTGTGGTCAGCCCCTGATAGGTCAATTCGCGTTCGGCGTGATGGAATGCACGCTCGTCGTCCGTGACCGGGGTCGTGTCCACATCGGTTGGCACTACGCGGTCGGGGATGTCATAATATTTCTCGCCGCCGACGCGATGATGCACGACGATAAACCCGCGCCGTGCGAGACTGGAGAGGGCTGCCTGTGCGCGGGGCGTGCTTCCCCATCCGTAGGTAATCTTTGCACGGTCGTCGTCCGAGGAGAAATCGCGGCCACCAAGCGGACCACGCTCGGTGATCGCCGCCAGCACACGGGCGACGAGGGCAGGGTCTTCCTCCGCGAGGCGCGTCGGCGGCCCGGTACGCCCGTCGTAGTATCGCCAGTCGCGCATCGGAAAGATGGCATGGATGCCTTGATATGATTCCACTAATGACCGCCGCGTATACAGCTCGTCATCAAGATGCGCGGTCTGATACCCCGGTACGCGCCCCCACGCAATCAGATGATGGTTCGCTGCGACCACCGCGACAGGGTCTACTTGCAGATAGCCGATCCCTTGTACGAGCGCGACGGGGTCTACCGGTTGCCCGCCCGCGTGATACCACGCCCCTGCCCGCCGCAGGATAAATGCGCGTGCCTGTGCGAGCGTGAGCGCGTGTCGTCCGTCTGCCGCCATTTGTCTCTCCTCTCACGATCTTTGAGAGGAGAGTATCGCACACCTGTTCTGTACGTTCAACTCTAGATCAGACGCAGGATTACAACGCTCCGCGAGAGGAGAAACACGACTATCGGGCAATGTGCCTACGATTTGCGCTAATCGTCGCTGGATGGCTGGTCACGCTCTGGTTTTGAAGCCGATTGATGATTGAGGAGGCGACGGGCGCGGTCGAACGAGCGTGGCGAAGGATGCGCCGATGGATCGAGTGAGCGGACGCCGCCCTGTTTTGCCTGCACGACATCGTTCGCCGCCAGCACATCCCCGATGTCGCCCTCGGCGGTCCCACGAGCGATGATAAGGTCCTGCACGAGCACCTGAATAGATGCCGCCATCGGCACCGCGAGAATGCCCCCGATTGGCCCCGCGATAGATGTCCCCGCCAGAATAGCGAGGATGACGGTGAGGGGCGACAACCCGATTGCGTCTCCCTGAATGCGCGGCACGAGCACATTGCTCTCGATCTGCTGCACGACCACGATAAAGACGAGCACGATGATCGCCTTCACGGGGCTGTCAATGAGGGCGACGAGTATTGCGGGTACGCCGCCGATCCACGGACCGAGAATCGGGATGATCTCGCTGACACCCGCAAAGAGGGCGAGCGCGGGCCAGTATTTCAGACCGATTGCGCCGAACCCGAGGGCACACGCTGCGCCGATGATGCCGCAGAGAATCAGTTGGGCGCGAATCCACGCACCGATTTTCAACTCGATGTGATCCCAGACCACATCAATGCGTGCACGATTATGCTCCGGGACAAGGGCAAGCAATGAGCGTCGCAGCGGGTTCCGCTCCGCGAGCCAGTAGAACGAGATAAGCAGGACAGTTACTATCGAAAGGAGCGACCCGAATACGCTCGATGCTACCGTTACTGCCTGTGTGCGGACATTGGCGAAATCTGGCGGGTTGTTCCAGAAGTCCCGGAGCCGCTGTGCCGCGGACGCAGAGATTTCACGTATCCACGCCTGATCGCTGTCCGCATAGCGGCGTTGCAACTCGTCGGCAGCGCGGGGGAGATCGGTGGCAAACCCCGATGCTTGCGCGACGAGCGGCGGTAGCACGAACCCGATGAGTCCACCGATAATGAAGAACAGGAAAAGATAGATGACCATCACACTCGCGCCCCGGCTCAATCCGCGCCGCTGCACCATCCGCGCCGCCGGGTTGATCGCCGTTGCAAGCAGAACACCGATGAGCAGCAGATAAATCAGGTCCACGACACGTACAAGCAGACCCGCAAGAAAGATGACGAACAACACCGCAGCGGTATACAACATCACCCGCCCAACAGTCAGCGTCGTCGTGAACGTGGGCGGGGGAGACGATACGGGAGGCTGCGGCGACGGCTGCTGCGGCGGCGGTTCGTTCGTCTGCGGCTCATGTGGGGCAAGAATCACCGTGTACCGTTCCCTTCCCGCGTACTCGGTCGCGCTGCTGTCTTCGCGGCACCGCAATCCGTCGTGCTGCACCGGAGATCGCATGTCGGTATATCATGAGGACATGCACTATTCTACGCTATTGCACATTTGTGTCCAACGCATCCCGCGCCGCCGGGTGCTTCGCATGGCTACACAGATCGCGGCGGGCGCACTTGCAGTTGCGTGCGGCAACACGTCTGCTGCCCCCGATGATACATCGCGCACTGCGGTATCGCTGACGGTTTCCGCATCGCCATCCGCCGCGCCGCCCTTCGACGGGCGCGAGTATGGCACTGTCGGCGTGTTCGATATGGACTGGTTAACGGAGCCGGGATACACGCGGATGCTCGATCATTTCGCCGCCTCGCCGGGGGCATTCGCCGGGGTGCGGTTTTTCGGTGCGTTGTCAGGCGGTACGCGGGAGCGCACCGAACCGACAAGCGGCGGTGCCCTCTGGGTAGATCCCCGCACGCCTCCCGATTTCGCGCCTGTGCTCGATGCACTGTACGCTCTTACCGCACGCGGTCTGGTGCCGTTTGTGCAACTGAGTTTTTTCCCGCCTGCGGTCTCGCCCGCCCCAATTATGCCGCCTGCATCGTACGAGGGCTGGCAGTTGCTCGTCCGCACCTTCCTCGATGCGGTCGCGCAGGATGCGCGGTTCGGGCGGGAGGCGATGCGTGGCTGGTGGTTCGAGGTCTGGAACGAACCGAACATCGCGGTCTTCTGGGGCGGCACTTTCGACGATTATCTCGCGCTCTATCGCGCGACATCGGACGCAGTGCGGGCATCGGGATACGCCGTCCGGCTCGGCGGCCCTACGCTGGCGTATCTCCCCGCGTCTGACGGCGAACGTGCGGGCGCACCGCTGATGCATCGCTTCCTCCGGTTCCTGCACGACGCGACCGATGTGCAATGCGATTTTCTCTCGTTTCATCAGAAGGGGTCGTGGATTGCGGACGGCGGCGAACCCGATCTGGACGCACTCACGCGGGCGGCGACTGATGTTGCGGACGCCGCCCGCGCCCTCGTGCCGGAGCGATGCCACGATCTGGCGATCATCAACAACGAAGCAGACGAACGCATCGGCTTCGACCGCCCGTACGATGTGCGGGCAGATTATCGCTATGCGGCGTGGCTTGCGGGGGTCGCAGTGGCGTACGACACGCTTAACCAACGCTACGTAGGGACAGGTCTGCGCTTCCTCGCCGCTGCGGATAACGCCAATCTGCATCTTGTCCGCGCCCCGTTCGACGGACGGCGGTCGCTTCTGACACGCACGACGCGCACCGCAACGACCGATCTGCTCAAAGTCCCCGCGTACAGTTGGTACGAACTGCTGCGGTTGCTGCACGGTCGGCGCGGCGTAGTCGGCGCGGGGAACACTATGCTCTACCCCGCCACCGATCTCCTGCATCTCACGACGGTATGCGCCGACGGCATCGGGATGTTGCTTGCGATGTATCCGCACGCCCCCGGCACCGTGCCGGATACGCGGGCGATGGATGTGACCATCAGCGACATCCCGTGGGCGCGGGTTAACATCGTGCGCTTCCTCATTGATGCGGCGCATAGCAACGGGTTTGCGGCAGCGGGCGGGCAACTCGCCCCGCCCGATCTTGCGCCGGACGATGCCCGCCGCATCCGCGCGGCGCAGGAAATCGGGGTCGCCGCACCGCTCGCATTCGATGTATCGCTGCCCGATGGCGTGTACCGCACATCGTTCACGCTCGATCCATATGCGACCACACTGCTCTGGCTCACGCCCTCTGTACCAGAGCCGCCCGCCGCGCCCGCGTGGGCGACCGCAGCGGAAGAAGATGGCAATGTCATTGTGCGATGGGAGCCGCACGACGCCGCGTCGTTTCTCACATACACCGTCACGCGAGTGCACGACAATGAGCGAGAGGATGACATCGCGCCCGTGCCGCTGCGTGCCGCGCTCTGGGTAGATACCGCGCCACCGCCGGGAAGATATGCGTATCGCATCCGAGTCGTCAGTGCATCGGGGGTCACTGGCGCGACGACGGAGACGGGGCGCGTGATCGTCGGATAACAATGCGCCTCGCTCCCATAAGGAGCGAGGCGACAGAGATGACGAAACCGGCAACGGGCTTTACGGTTTCGCGGCGGGCAGCGCAATCGCGGGGATATCGAGCGAACGTACCTGCCGGTTGAACTCGGACACATCGGTCTCGATCACCGTATGCAAGGTGATGAGATGGCGATTGATCGCGGTCGCCACCTCGTCGTAGACGGCGTAGGTCGGCTGCGTCGGCGCACCGTCCGCGCTGAAGATGACCCCCATCAGACTTGCCAGTTTGTTGTTCAGTTTGATCGGAAAATTGAGCGGGTCTTCCAGTGCCTTGGAGCGCACCTGAATCAGTTCCTCCTCGACCGCGCCAAGTGCGCTTTTGAGGGTCGCCGCCGTCTCACGCAGGGCGGTGGCGGCGGGGCTATCCTTCACCCGTGCCTCCCACGCCTCGACGTGTGCGCGGGTCTCGCGTAAGCGGTTGATGCCTGCGTGTGTCTCGGTCAGTTTGTCGCATACCTTGAGGGCAAAAGCAAATTGCGCGTCTAATTCCTCCTGCGTCGCCTCGACACGCGGGTCTTTGACGATCTCGAACGAGGTGATGCGCGTGGTATCGCCGACCTTGAGCGAGACGCCGTAGGTGCCGGGAGGTGCCTGCGGGCCAGTCGTGTTGCCCGCCCAGAAAATCGCGCCGGGGACGGCGACTGCATCGGGGTAACGCATGTCCCAGACGAAGCGGTTCATGCCCGCCATCGCGGGGGCTTTCGGCTCCTTCTTTACACTGTGGTCGTGGTCGGCAGCGGCGGCGTCCGGTTCGTCTGCCGCGCTCGTGAATGTCTTGATTTCGTTGCCGCCCTCATCGTGGAAGGTGAGCGTGAGTGTGCCTTCGGGCTTTTCGCGCAGGTAATACTGCACGACGACGCCATCCGCCGGGTTGCGTCCCGCATCGAAGAAGGTGAGCGGGCTGCCTTTTTCGGGTGGCTGCCATGTGTTGACGACGTACCCACCGACCGAGAGATACCCCTTTGGCGGACCGCCTTCGCCATGGAAGCGGCGCAGCCCGCCTTTCCAGCGCACCGTGGGAGGGGGCGAGAAGAGGTAGGCATCCCCGACCGCTTCCGGCATCTGCTGCAACACCGAAATATCGTCCAGAATCCAGAACGCCCGCCCATGCGTGGCAGCGACCAGATCGGTCTCTTTCACGGCGAGATCGTGGATCGGCACCACAGGCAGATTGCGCTGCAACGATTCCCAGTGTGCGCCGTCATCGAACGAGACATACATGCCCGTCTCGGTACCCGCATAGAGCAACCCGCGCCGCGCCGGGTCTGCACGCACCACGCGAGTGAACGACGCTCCCGCGATGCCGTCCGTAATCTTCGTCCACGTCTGCCCATAATCGGTCGTCTTGTAGAGATAGGGGGCGAAATCGTCGGATTTATAACGCGTGGCGGCGACATACGCTGCGCCCGCATCGAAGGGCGACGGGTCAATGATCGAGACCAACGCCCACTCCGGCAGATCGGGCGGGGTGACATTTTGCCACGACGCGCCGTCGTCGCGGGAGACATGGACCAAGCCATCATCTGACCCCGCCCAAAGGACACCCTGCTGCACGGGCGATTCCGCGAAGGCGAAGATCGTGCCGTAATACTCGACGCTCGTGTTGTCTTTCGTGATCGGACCACCGGACGGCCCCATCTTGGAATGGTCGTTGCGCGTCAGGTCAGGGCTAACGATCTCCCAACTCGTCCCTTCGTCTTTCGAGCGGAAGACGACATTGCCGCCGACATAGAGCGTATCGTGATCGTGCTGAGAAATGACGATGGGAAATGTCCACTGGAAGCGATATTTCAGGTCGCCCACCGCCCAGCCCATCGGGTTTTCCGGCCACGGCATGATATTGCGCGATTGCCGCGTGCGGTGGTCGTAGCGCGTGATGAGCCAGTATGACCCGGCGTAGACAATATCCGGGTTATCGGGGCGTACGGCGATATACCCGCTCTCGCCCCCGCCGACGGTGTAGCAATCCGCCCATGTAATCGCGCCGTTGTCGGAGCGGCTGACGGTGCTGATCGTCGTGTTGTCTTGCTGCGCCCCGTAGAGACGATAAGGGGTGCGGGTATCAGTGGTGACATGGTAGAACTCGGCGGTCGGCTGGTTGTAAATCGTACTCCACGATGCGCCGCCATTGAACGAGACGCACGCACCGCCGTCGTTGCCTTCGATGACGCGCTGCGAGTTTGTGGGATCGAACCATAGATCGTGATCGTCGCCGTGCGGCGTCGGCACCTCCACAAAGGATTTGCCCGCATCGGTGGATTTCCACAACTGCACATTGGGAATCCAGATCACATCGGGGTTCTGGGGGTCGGCGAAGATATGCATGTAATACCACGGACGCTGCCGCTGGTCCGCGCCGTCGCTCATCTTCTCCCACGACGCGCCGCCATTATCGGAGCGATAAACCCCACCCGCTTCTGCCTCGACCAATGCCCAGACACGCCCCGGTTGGGCGGGCGACACCGCAACGCCGATTTTGCCGAGGACGCCCGTCGGGAAACCGGGGGCGCGGGAGATGTCCGTCCATGTGTCGCCGCCGTCTGTGCTTTTCCACAACCCGCTACCGGGACCGCCACTTGTGAGGCTGTACGGCGTACGGCTTGCCTCCCAGAAGGTGCAGTACAGGAGGCGCGGGTTGTGTGGGTCCATCGAGAGGTCAATCGCGCCTGCCGTCTCGCTGACGTGTAAGATGTTGTCCCATGTCGCGCCGCCGTCGGTCGAGCGATACAGCCCGCGCTCCGCGTTTGGCCCGAAGAGATGTCCGAACGCTGCGACATACACAAGATCGGGGTTGGTCGGGTGGATGCGGATTTTGGCGATATGGCGCGTCTCGGTCAGCCCGCAGTGCCTCCATGTCGCGCCGCCATCGGTGGATGTGTAGACGCCGTCGCCGTGGGTGACATTGCCGCGAATCGTCGTCTCGCCCATACCGACATAGAGCACATTCGGATCGGAGGGCGCAACCGCGAGCGCACCGACCGATGCCGTGCCGAGGAAGCCGTCCGAGACATTGCACCATGTCGAGCCGGCATCGGTCGTCTTCCAGACACCGCCGCCAGTGGAGCCGAAGTAGAAAGTCAGCGGTTGTGCCGGGTCGCCCGCCACTGCCACACATCGCCCGCCCCGGTGCGGGCCAACATTGCGCCATTCCAGTTTGCCGAGCATCGCCGCGTCTGCCACGCTCATATCTGTATCCCCTTTATGTCGTGATGAACTCGTCAGGCAGCGATTCTGCCACAACCTGTGTGTGAATGCCAAACCGCGCCGCGATTTGCCGGACGGCGCGGCGCGGCGCGATACTTTGCGAGGGCAGACCATCGCACACCGTGTAACAACCGAAATGGAAGGGGTATCATGGCAACCGCAGAGACCGGGCGCGTACAAGTTATCCGACCGGGGGAGACGTATACGGGGAAGCAAGGGTTCGCGTATCGGGCGGGCGTCTCCGCCGAAACTGCGGGGGCGCAGCATATCTGCATGAATGTTCTGCCGATGCCCGCAGGGGCGCGGGCGAAGGTGCATTACCATCGCGGCATTGAAACCATCGCCTATCTGCTGGAAGGTGAATGCACCGTTCGTTACGGCGAACGGATGGAGAAAGCCGCGGTGATGCAGGCGGGCGACCATATGTACCTGCCCGCCGACATGCCGCACGCCCCCTGCAACGAAAGCGGCGCACCTTGCACATGGCTCGTCGCCCATGCATCAGGCAGCGATCAGGACGGCATCGTGCTGCTCCCCGCACTGGATGCATTGCTCGCATCGCCGTAAGGAGCATCTTGTGCCGCTAGCGTCGGGCGGCGGTAGCGGGTTCCGGCATGGCGGGCGGGTCATTCGGGGGCTGGTCGTCCATCGGGGCGATAGTCGCAGGGACGACACGCAATGTCCAGACTGCGGCGAGCAGCAAGATACTGCCGGTGATGAAAAACGGCACGCGTAAACTCGTCGCGGCGGCGAGGCTGGACGCCGCGAGCGGCCCGACCAACCCGCCCGCTGAAGTCGTTGCCTGCAGCAATCCGTAGACAGAGCCGCGCTCATCGGGCGGCGTGATCTGCGCGATGAGGGCATTGGTTGTCGGGCCAACGCCGCCCGTCGTCAGCCCGAAGACGATGCGGAAGGCGACAAGCATAAAGATCGTGTTTGCCGCCCCCTGCGGGAAGTACGACAACCCGCCGATGGCGAGACACACGAGCAGGATAGTCTTAGGATTGATTTTATCGGAGAGCCTACCGAACATTACCGCGGAGATCGCGCCGGCAATACCGCCCAAGCCGAGCATGATACCGGTGATCGAGGCGACATTCGGGCGATCACCGACAAGATGGCGCACAAAAAGCGGCACAATGGGCGAGACCGACTGGTTCGCGCTCTGTTCGAGGAACGGGACAGCGATCAGCACCAGAAGCAGCCGATTGTGCAGATGGCGGCGTGTGGAGGAGAAAAATGACGGGCGGGCGGTCTGCGTCGCGGCACGCGGCACGCGCTTCTCTTGCACGAAGAACAGGACGATGAGCGCACCCACGCCGAGCATCGCGCCAGATACGACAAGAGCAGGACGGTAGCCGATAGTATCTGCCAGTAACCCACCGAACAGCGGCCCGATGGATGCGCCGGAGAAAACCGCCATCTGCATCAACCCGAGGCTGAAGCCGATACGGTCACGCGGGACGATGCTCGCGACGTACGCCACCGATGCCGAGACGGTGCCGAGAAATGCGCCTTCCAGCAAGCGCAACCCGAAGACGTGCCACGGGCTTTGCGCGAACGATGAGAGGGTCGCAAGAATACAGCCCATCGTCATTGCCCGCAGCACCATCGGTTTACGCCCGTAACGGTCGGAGATCACCCCCCAGATCGGCGCAGCGACAGTCATCGTCAGTGCGCCCCCGGCGGCAAAAAAGCCGGACCAGAGTGCGACAGCGCGGGTATCGGAGACGCCGAGATCATCGCGCAGGAAGAACGCGAAGAACGGCGCACGCGAGTTAAACCCGACGATGGCCAGCATCTGCGCGACCCAGATTGCGGCAAGATTGCGCCGCCAGTTCTGCAATTGCTCCTCCTCGTGTGTCGCCTTCGCTCACAAAACCATCATACACTGCACGGGCGGGCGGCGCGGCGTATACTCGGCGCATGGAAATTGCCCATGTCCGCACCACTATTGTGTCGCTCCCCCGCGTTGCCGCATTGTGTATGGCAACGGGCGGGCGCGGCACGGCGACGACGGTGCTCGTCGAACTGACGACCGACGACGGCATCACGGGCATCGGGCAAACCGTGGTGGACCCGCCCGCAGAGGGTGCGGCGGGTATCCGGGCGAATATTGATGCATATCTCGCGCCTGCCATAAGAGGGCAATCGCCCCACGATCTCACGCGGCTCTGCGACCGGATGCGGCGCATCCTGCCCGATCAGCCGCATGCGCGAGCAGCGGTAGAACTTGCGCTGTGGGATTTGCGCGGCAAAGCCTTCGGTGTGCCAGTGTATCAATTGCTCGGCGGCAAGGTGCGCGATGGCGTGCCACTGATGGCGATGCTCCACGCTGCCGACCCCGCCGCCCTCGCCCGCGAGACTGCCGCAACCCTTCAGACGCCCTATGCAATGCTGAAACTCAAGATCGGCATGGGGCGCGAGACTGATCTCGCCCGCTATCGCGCCGTGCGCGATGTGGCGGGTGACCGGGCAGCGATTCAAGTAGACGCCAATGCTGCATATACACTCGCGGAAGCCTTGCCCATCCTCACAGCGATGGAGCAGATCGGCGGTCTTGGGATGATCGAACAACCAGTAGCAGGGCTGCGCGATCTCCGCGCCCTCGCGGGGCGGTTCGCGGCCCCGGTCATGGCGGACGAATCCCTCGGCACCCCCGCCGATATGCTCTCGCTTGCAGCACAGGGTGCGGCGCACGCGGGCTTCGTCAAGGCGCCAAAGCATGGAGGTCTGTGTGACACGCTCGCTATCGCGCAGATCGCGCAGACGGCGGGGATCGCGCTGCAACTCGCGGTGTACTACGATGTGCTTGCGGCGGTGGCGTGCCATCTCTCCGCCGCGCTGCCTGCGGTACGGCTGCCGTCGTTTGTCGCCCGCCTCGAAGATTCCTTGCTCACATCACCGCTCATACCTTCGGACATGATGCTGCGGGTGTCGGAGGGTCCTGGTTGGGGCGTATCACTCGATGCCGACAAGGTACGACGATATACGGTAGACCGCTGACGGCTCTTTCCTAATCTATACGAACAATTGTTGGTTTGATAACAACCCACTCATGTTGGTCGCGTATGTGAATATGTGCGCAAGGCATTGCCGGAAGTGCATGGCATCGGCTTTGGTAGGGCATGTCAGGCATATCGAGGAGTCGCGTCTTCCGTTCTGGCACGATGGTTGCACACCCTCTCTTTTCGTCAGGGCAATGCACAGCCTTTGCGTGAAAAATTGCACGGCAAATCGGGTATTTGTTGCACGATAGTCGTTATATACTTTCTGTAGGTGCGGACGCCGCACCCGCAGTCGTAAGAAGGGATGCGGCAAATAATGGACCGAGTCGCCGCCATGATTCTCGCCGGGGGCCAAGGAGAGCGATTGAGCATTCTTTCGCGGCAACGCGCAAAGCCAGCAGTGCCGTTCGCGGGGAAGTACCGCATCATTGATTTCACCCTCTCCAACTGCGTGAACTCCGGCATCACCAATGTCGCAGTGCTGACGCAGTACCGCCCACACTCGCTCAATGACCATATCGGCATCGGGCAACCGTGGGATCTCGACCGGTCGCGTGGCGGCGTGCAAGTGCTTCAGCCGTACCTCGGACGCGCTCGCTCGGACTGGTATCGCGGCACCGCAGACGCGATCTATCATAACTTGTGGTATGTAGAGCCGAAGAATTTCAGCGAGGTGCTGATTCTCTCCGGCGACCATATCTACGGCATGGATTACCGCCCGCTAATTGACTTTCACCGCAGGCGCGGCGCGGCAGTGACGGTGTGTGTCCAACCCGTGCCGCTGGAGGACGCGAGCCGCTTCGGTTTGTTAGTGACAGACGACGATGGGCGTGTCGTCGCGTTTCAGGAGAAGCCGGAACACCCGGAGAGCACGCTTGCCTCGATGGGTATTTATGTCTTCGACAAAGACCTCCTGATGGAAACATTGCAGGAAAACGATGTTTCGCCGGAACGTACCATGCTTGATTTCGGCAAAGATATTATTCCGTCGCTCATCGGGCATGGCAATGTCCACGCCTATGCATTCGGCGGGTATTGGCAGGATGTCGGCACGCTACAATCGTACTTGGAAGCGAACCTTTCGCTGCTCGACGATCTGCCAAGCCTGAACCTGTACGACCCCGATTGGGTGATCCACACCCGTTCCGAGGAACGCCCCCCGGCGAAGATCATGGAAGGATCGTATGTCTCGCGCTCACTCGTATCGAATGGCTGCATCATCATTCGTGGCACGGTAGAACGGTCGGTACTTTCGCCGGGGGTAATCGTGCGGGAGGGCGCGACCGTGCGCGACAGCGTCATCATGGGCGACACGATCATTGCGGAGGGCGCAGTAATCGAGCGTTGCATCATTGACAAGCAGGCATATATTGGCGCGGGTTGCCGCCTCGGTTTCGGTGACGACACCCCGAATATGCTCGAACCGCGCCGTGTCAATACGGGCATCACGCTTGTGGGCAAACACGCACGCGTTCCCCCGAACACGCATGTCGGGCGCAATGTGATTATCGCCCCGGAAGTACAGGAGCACGATTTCCCCGGTCAGTGGATTCCGAGCGGCGAAACCGTTGATTCGCACGTCCCGTCATGGGCGTGATCCGGACTGAAAATTACAGCGACACCGACAATGCCGGGACACGCGCACGAATCAAGGAGATAGATATACAACATGGCAGACATATACCGTGAGGCGATCAGTTCGCAGACCCCCCTTTCTCGTACGCAGCCCGCCCGCAACGGTGCGCTGAGTTTCGTGCTGCACGGTCATTTGCCATATGCGCGGATGCAGGGCAAATGGCCGCACGGCGAGGAGTGGATTCACGAGGCGGCATCAAGCACGTATGTGCCGCTGTTGATCGAATTGACCAACCTCGCGGAGCGCGGCGTTCCCTTCCGTCTTACGATCGGGTTAACGCCTATCCTGATGGAGCAACTCGCGGACGCCGATGTGATCGCCAATTTTGAAATCTATGTGGCAGACCGGCTTGAACGGGCAGAGACCGATTTTGCCCGCTTCACCGCAGCAGGCGACACCGAGAAGACGCCGGTCGCGGCGATGTATGTCGCGCACTTCGCCGCAGTGCTTGATGCGTTCCGCAACCGCTTTGGCCGTGATATTGTGGGGGCATTCGCCAACCTCGCCCGGCGTGGATACGTCGAACTGATGGTGAGCGCGGCGACACACGGCTATCTGCCGTTGCTCAGTCGGGCGTCTTCCATCGCGGCGCAATTGCAGGTCGGCATCGAGGCATACCAGCGGCATACGGGATTGCTGCCGCGCACGATCTGGTTGCCGGAATGCGCCTACCGCCCCGCCCGTGGCGGTCTGCCCGGTATTGAAGAATTCCTGCGGGCGCAAGGGCTCAATCTGTTTTTCACTGAACCCCAGACGCTTGCGGAATCCCCGGTTGTTGCGGGGGCAGAGGGCGAACCAACTGCGTTCCTTCCGTACCGCATTGGCACCTCCCCCGTGAGTGTCGTCGCACGCAATATTCGCACATCCGAGCAGGTATGGTCGGGGCGGATCGGCTATCCCGGCGATCCGGACTACCGCGAGTTTCACCGCAAGGACCCCGAGAGCGGGCTATGGTATTGGAGCACGACGGGTAAAGAAGTCGAGCTTGGCGACAAAGAACCCTATCACCCCGATTTTGCCGCCGCGAAAGTCGAGGCACATGCGCGGCATTTCGTTTCGATTGTCGAGGATGAGATGGAACGCTGGAACGAGGCAACCAGCACCCCGGGGCTAATCTGTGCAGCGTATGATGCGGAGTTGTTCGGGCATTGGTGGTTTGAGGGCGTCCACTGGCTTGCCCGCGTGCTGGAACTCACTGCCGGAAGCGCAACCGTGGAGACGGCGACCGCCGGGGACTATGTTACCAAGCATCCGGCGGTGAGTGCGGTGGATTTGCCCACCTCATCGTGGGGTAAGTACCGTACCGACTACACGTGGAACAACGAGAAGACCGCTCCGCTCTGGCCAGTCATTCATGCGCGGGAATCGCGCATGGAGATGTTGGTTGCGGAATATCCGACGGCAACGGGCGAGACGTTAGCAACGCTGAATCAGATCGCACGAGAATTGCTGCTGCTCGAATCATCAGACTGGCCCTTCCTTGTGACAACCGGGCAGGCATCCGAGTATGCACTGAAGCGATTCAATGCTCACACTGACCGCTTTGACCGCCTCGCGGATGCGCTTGAGAACCGTTCGCCCCACCTGCCGCATCTGCTGGCGCGGCTCGCACGGTTGGATAATCCGTTCCCGCAAATTGATTACCGGGTCTTTGCAGCCCGTGGCACCGAAATCGCACCTTATCTCGGTCCGCTTGGTCCCGGCGAACCGGAGCGGCGGCATACTCCGTCGTTCGATCTATGGAACGAAATACCCCCGCCCGCCTTGAGCGGATGGGGAAGCAATATGCTCTGGCAAAGCGGGGGGGCGTTCACCGGAACCGGCGCGACCGACACCGACG
>JBBRMX010000011.1:0-29897 GCA_038230615.1 Thermomicrobiales bacterium
GAAGAGCGGATGGCAAAAGCGATCGATGCTCTCAAGGCGCATCTCGCCGGTATTCGCACCGGACGCGCTGCGACGGGGTTGATCGAGCGGGTAATGGTAGAATACTATGGAACGCAGTCGCCGTTGCAGCAGCTTGCGACGATCACCGCACCCGAAGCGCGGCTATTGCAAGTCTCTCCGTGGGACAAAGGGTCGCTCAAGGCTATTGAAAAAAGCCTACGTTCGAGCGACCTCGGCTTGAACCCGATGAGCGATGGGAATGTGATTCGTATCGCCATCCCCGCGCTGACCGAAGAACGCCGCCGCGATCTGGTGAAAATTGCCCGCCGCAATGTGGAAGAATCGCATGTGGCGATCCGCAATATCCGGCGCGACGCGATGACGATGCTGAAAGAATTGGACGAAGCAGGCGACATCTCGGAGGATGACCGCAGGCGTGGCGAGGAACAGGTGCAGAAACTGACGGACCGTGCCGGTGAGCAGGCAGACCGCACGGGGCGGGAGAAGGAAGCCGAAGTCCTCGAAGTCTGACGCAATGCGCCAGAGAATGGTGGCGGCGATGGCACACACACTATCTGACACGCACGATCCCGTACCCGCAGTACAACCGACCGACGATGCGTTTGTGGTACGTGGGAAGCCGCCGCGCCATGTGGCAATAATCATGGACGGGAACGGACGCTGGGCGCGGCGGCGCGGGTTGCCACGCAATAAGGGGCATGAAGCAGGGACGGAGAATGTGCGCCCGATTGTGCAGGCGTGCCCCGGTCTCGGCATCGAGTATCTCACCCTCTGGGCATTCTCTACCGAAAACTGGCGTCGTCCGACTGACGAGGTGGAAGGCATCTTCCAGATTCTCAGCGAACGCATCGCCACGGAAACTGCAGCACTCCATGAGGCAGGTGTGCGGATCAAGCATATCGGCACAATGGACGGCATTGATCCCGATCTTGCCAGTGCGGTGCAGTGGGCGGTGGACCTGACACGAGACAACAAACAGATGACACTCACGCTAGCATTCAATTACGGTGGACGGGCGGAACTGGTCGGGGCAATCAAGCAGATGCTGCGCGACGGTATTCCCCCCGATTCTGTCACTGAGGAGACCGTGAGCCAGTATCTGCACACCGCAGATACTCCCGACCCCGACCTTATTATTCGTCCGTCTGGCGAATTTCGGCTATCGAACTTCCTTGTATGGCAGGGCGCATACGCTGAACTCTACTTCGCTGATATTCTCTGGCCCGATTTCGGCCCCGCCGATCTCGGCGACGCCGTGACCGATTTCAAGAAGCGGCAGCGTCGTTTCGGCGCAACCCCGACCGAAGAATAGTGAGTAACGGGCGGCATACACGATGGCGCGGTAGCCCGCTATCGAGACAGACAGTGGGGAGGGAGAGATATTTCCTTCCTTCTGTTGTTGTCTGCGTACGGGGCTAGCGAGTGTTTCGTACCCGCGCAGTATCGTCTGTCGCTGTTGTCCTTATCGGTGTTGTCCCGGCGGTATTCGGGGTGTGGGCGACAGCGGCGGCATTCGCATTGCTCGGCGTTCTCGCGCTGCACGAATTTGCCACAATGTTTCGCCGCCTCGACTTTCGCGTTTACTGGGTGGCATCAGCCCCGGTAGTGCTGCTCGCGCTTATTGGGGCGGCGGCGGGATGGCCTGCGTGGGCCTTTTCTGCCCTCGTCGCGTGTGCAGTCTTCGCGCCTGCATTCCCACTCATTTTCTCCCGGTCGCTCGATGGCACGCTCACCGCGTGGCTCGTCTCGACTTTCTCGACCTTATTCGTGATGGTTCCCCTCTATCATCTCATACGGTTGCGTGCGATCGCCGGGATGCCGGTAGGCAGCGGGGCGTGGCTGGCGCAACTGGAAGGCGCAATCGGGCAGGGGGGGGCCGCACGCGGGCTGTCGTGGTTCCTGTTCGCGCTCGTCTCGGTCTGGCTCACCGACGTGGGGGCATATCTGGTCGGGCGGACAATCGGGCGGCATCCGATGTCGCCGCTCATTAGCCCGAAGAAGACATGGGAAGGGCTGGTTGGCGGTATTGCCGCAGGCGTCGGCACCGCACTGCTGACGAATTGGATATTCGGCGTCGGGATGCAGACACTCGTTGCCGCACTGGTTGGGATTGCGCTTACGCTCGTGGCAACGGTCGGCGATCTCGCGGAATCGCTCCTCAAGCGTCAAACGGGCGTGAAAGATAGCGGTTCGCTGATTCCCGGTCATGGTGGCGTGCTCGACCGCCTCGATAGCCAGTTGTTTGTCTTCGTCTTCGTCTACTATGTTGCGCTGGCAGTGGGGTAAATGCGGGGAGCAACGAGGAACGCATTTGTATCGCTCGTTCCTCGTTACACCCTGATAGGGAGAACGGCATGAAGATCGCATTGCTTGGCAGTACGGGTTCCATCGGGCGGAGTACGCTCGATGTGATTGACGCGCACCCGGACGAACTCACTGTGGTGACGCTGGCAGCAGGGCGAAATATCGCGCTGCTGGAAGCGCAAATCGCACGATATCGCCCCGCGCTCGTGAGCGTCGAACATGCTGCGGATGCTGCCGCGCTCACTCGCACCGTCGGGACAGGCATTCTCTCCGGCGATGCAGGGCTGATGGCGGCAGCGACACACCCCGATGTAGACATGGTGATCGTCGCCACGAGCGGACATGCGAGCATCGCGCCGACTATCGCCGCGCTACGGGCGGGGAAACAGGTGGCGATGGCGAACAAGGAGACCATCGTCTGTGCGGGCGAACTCGTGATGGCTGCCGCCGCTCATGCAGGCACGGTGATTCGCCCGGTGGACAGCGAACACTCTGCAATCTGGCAATGCCTCCAAACTGCGGGGGCGGGGGCGCAACCGTCGCGCATTATCCTCACCGCATCGGGGGGACCGTTCCGCACCCGCACAGCGGACGACCTCCGCACCGTCACTGCCGCCGATGCCCTGCGGCACCCGACATGGGACATGGGCGCGAAAATCACGATAGATTCCGCAAGCCTGATGAACAAAGGGCTTGAGACCATCGAGGCGCACTGGCTCTTTGCGATGCCGTACGCGCAGATTGAAGTCATCGTGAACCCGCAGAGTATCGTGCATTCCTATATCGAGTACGAAGACGGGTCACTGATCGCGCAACTCGGTCCTGCTGATATGCGCCTACCGATCCAGTACGCACTGTCATATCCCGCAAGATGGGCGAACCCATTCCGGCGTGCGGACTTGCCGGCTGTCGGTACATTACACTTCGAGATGCCGGACGAGGTGCGTTTCCCATGCTTGCGGATCGCACGGGAAGCAGGTGAGGCGGGGAATACGTACCCCACGGTGCTGAGCGCGGCAGATGAAATCGCGGTAGGGCGGTTCATCGCGGGCGAGATCGGGTTCATGGATATCCCCGTGCTCGTGCAGACGGCGTTGGACGCGCACACGCCGGACGGCACTCTGTCGCTCGAAAGCATCATGGGAGCAGACCGCTGGACGAGAGAATGGATGCGGCAATAACACATCGCCGCCTTCCGCGTTTAGCCGGAAGGCGGCGATGATACTGCGGGGGTCAGTGCAACGGGCTGTAGGCAGTCGGGGCGAGAATGTTCGCGGTGACGCGGAGCAAGATCGGACCGTCTTTTTCCGATTCCGCATAGACTTGTTGCCATGTCGGATCGGCGCGGAAGGCTGCCCACGGTGCCTCCCGCTCTGCCAGCGAGTTGTACCGCACGAGATAGTACAGCGATGGCTGATCCGCGCCGACCTCGACGCTCCAGAAGCCGACCGGCACAATACCGTACTGCGCGAACAGCCCGACAGTGTGGTCGTTGAAGCGGCGATGCACCTTCGCCATCGCCCGCACATCTTTCCCACGATAAATGCGCTCCTCAAAAATCCCCGGTGATGCGGGATCAAGAAAGGCGAACGGGTCGGGGGAATATGCGGTCGGGCGGAGCAGCAGCGTATCGTACCCGGTGACGAGGGCGCGTCCGTCGGGATATAACCCGGCTTCCATCTCCAACCACGCGGGACTTGCGTAGAAGGCGTCGAGTTGTGTCTGACGGTCGTTCGCGTCGTCGAAAGCAAGCAAGGTGCTGAAGCGTGGCGTTGGCCCGAATAGCGTCGTGAAGCACCCGACTACGCGGACCCCCGCTGCTTTCCATCCCGGTACGAGATGTTGTCCTGCCCACGTCGTCACCGCACCGAGGCTCGTTGTGTCCGCTGTCATGTAATGCCGCAACTCGTACAACACCGGTCCGCTCCTTTCAGTCGTGGGGTCAAGTCAGAGGTCCGAGATCAGGTCTGCTGCCGATGCAGTGGCGGTTGCCGCACATCTCCGCGCATGGAATACAACCTGATCCCTACCTACACGCTATAAAAGCGCGTTGCCTGTTTCGGGATCGAACAGGTGTAGATGCTCGTGCTGGAAGCCGATATTGAGGCGGTCGCCGACGCGGGCGCGTTGGGTCGGGTCGAACCGCCCGACGACCTGCTTCGCGCCGGTGCCGGACATATACATAAGCACTTCCGCGCCGAGCGGCTCCACGACATCCACCGTCATCGAGAGGTGATCGCCCTCCGCGCCGTTGCCGTTCATCGGCACGGGCGTGACGTGTTCGGGGCGCACGCCGAGCGTCAACTCTTTACCGATGGATTCTGAGAGCCGCGCGCGAACGCGCCCCGGTGCGGGCAACTGGAAATCGCCACTGGCGAGGACGATTTGATCGCCCGCCCGCTGCACGATCATCGGGATAAGATTCATCGCGGGGCTGCCGATGAAACTCGCCACAAAGAGGCTGCCGGGATGATCGTAGATGCGTTGCGGGGTATCTATCTGCTCGATGATCCCTTTGTTCATGACGGCGATCCGGTCACCCATCGTCATCGCCTCTTGCTGATCGTGCGTAACGTAGATCGTCGTTACCTTGAGTTTCTGATGAATCTTGAGGATTTCGGCGCGGGTCTGCATCCGCAACTGCGTGTCGAGGTTCGAGAGCGGTTCGTCCATGAGAAAAGCAGTGGGTTCGCGCACGATAGCCCGACCAAGCGCGACGCGCTGGCGTTGCCCACCGGAGAGTTGCTTCGGGCGGCGGCGCAAGAGCGGCGTGAGATCGAGGATTTCAGCGGCGTGGCGTACACGGCGGTCAATCTCCGCGTCGGCAGTATTCGCGCCATTGGTACTTCCACCGAACAGGCGGCTGAAGACCGTGCCCTTCGGCGGTGGCGGATCGCCCTCTTTCGGCACATACTCTTTCGCCGCCGCCGACATCATCTCTTTGCGCAGCTTGAGGGCAAACGCGAGATTGCCATATACATCCATGTGCGGATAGAGCGCATAATTCTGAAAGACCATCGCAACATCGCGGTCTTTCGGGGGCAGCTGCGTCGCATCGCGGTCGCCGATGAAAATCTGCCCCTCACTTACTTCTTCCAGCCCCGCGATGCAGCGAAGAGCGGATGTTTTGCCGCACCCGGAAGGACCGACAAGTACGAGAAACTCGCCATCGGCAACCTCGAAACTGACATCGTTCACGGCAACGACATCGCCATACTTCTTTACGACGTGGTCAAAGGCTATGCGCCCCATAGTAAATCCCCTCGCCTATACAACCTGCCCCGAAAAGGGCAGAAACTCTCTTGTTCAGCGAAGGAAATTGTACCACAGCGGCGGCATACGTCAGGGGAGGTTGGCGATGATGATATGGTGTAGGCGGTCAAACTGGAAAGGCTTGCCGATAAACTGCACCTCGCCCATTTTCGCAATATCGGGCGGGTTGCCTGCACTCATCAGTATTACGGTGATCGTGGAGGTTTCCGTCTCGTTGTGAAGCGCGGTCAGTAATTCGGTGCCGCTCATGACGGGCATCATGATGTCGCTCAGCACGATATCCGGGTGCTGCTCCCGTGCAATCTCTAGAGCACTATGCCCATTCTGTGCGGTCAGTACAATATGACCATCGTCCTCGAAGAAATCGCGCAGCAAATCAACAATCGGCGTCTCATCGTCCACAACCAGAATTGTTGCCAACTTGCCACCGCCTTGTTCGATCTACAATCGGTTGACGGATTTGCCTTCCGGCACCGCACTCGGTGACACGCTTGTGTGGATCACTACGGCCGTACACCACTCCCATCGTGATTCGCTATTGCAACTGTCTTGCCATCAAGGGGATTACGTCGGTATTGCGCGCACTGTATTGCCGAGCATCCCGATACTTTCGATGGAGATCTCGACAACATCACCGGCGTGCAGCGTGAATTCGCTTGGTGGGACGATACCAGTACCGGTCAGCACGAATGCACCGGCGGGGAAGTCATTCGCTCGCCAGAGATACTGCACGAGTTCTTCCATCGGGCGGGCGAGTTGGTTCGCGTTGCTCTCGCCGGCGACTACGGCCGCCCCATCTCGCGCAATCGTCATACGGATCGCCAAATTGTGGGCATCGGCGATCTCGTCCGTGAGCACAATCGCGGGACCGAGCGCACAGGCAGCAGAGTAGACTTTCGCTTGTGGGAGATAGAGCGGGTTTTCGCCCTCAATCGAGCGGCTGCTCATATCGTTTCCAACCGTATAGCCGACAATCTCGCCGTGCGTGTTGACCACAAGCGCGAGTTCCGGCTCCGGCACATTCCAATCGCTATCCCCACGGATCGCTACTGCTTCGCCGGGACCGACCACACGGTTTGCCATCCCCTTGAAGAAGATTTCGGGGCGGGCGGCATTGTATACGCGGTCGTACACGCTCTGCTCACTGCTCTCCTCCATACGCGCATCGCGGGAACGGAGATAGGTGACGCCGCAGCACCAGACTTCCTGCCCGCCGATTGGCTTGTGCAGGGTCACTTGCGTGTGGGGTGTGACGGGGAGTTGGTCGAAGGGAACCGATGCCAACACGGTACGAATCTCCGCGACGGTGCGCGTCAGCAGGTCATCTATCGAGCGCAACCCTGCGCCTTCCCACGCGGCGAGGTCATACACGCCGCCCGTATCAGTCCAGCCAAGACGGGGCGACACATTGTCGGCGGTGCTGAAGTGGCAAAGCGGCATAGCGGTCTCCTTCGTACAAATGGTTTAGTGTTGAGAACGCCGCAGCGCGGTCAACACCGGCTGCGCAAGCAAGTTTGCGAAGATAATGCCGAGCAGTGCCGCGCTCGGCAGAATCGCCCGCCCCGATGCATAGACTATCGCCCCGATCACGCACGCGAGCGCGACGGTGACACCGATCAACCGGCGATCCGCACGGCGCAATTGCCACGCCGTCGTGAGTACGACGATGGCGAGCAGCACATACGCCGTCGCCACATCACCGATGAAACGCGGCAGCACCTGCAACAGCACGAGGTACGCAAGAAAGAAGACGGTGCCGTTGAGGTTCCGACCGATCATTGCGAAAACCCGTCCGGGTAGGTAAAGCGGTCGTCTTCGACCTGTGGGTGTGTCGCACGGTATGCGACGATCATCGGGTCGAGTTCCTCCCAGAGAGCGTCTGGCACGGGATGGTTTGCCGCGTCAATCGCCTGCTGGATGCGTTCCGGTCGCGTCATACCGATGATGGTGCTGTGAATGCGCGGGTCGCGTAGCGAGAAATGGAGCGCGGCGACCATCAGCGATACGCCGTGTCGCAGGGAGACCGCCTCGATCGCGCGGGTCTGCGCGATCATCTCCGGTGGGGCATCTTTGTACATGTAGCGGGCATAGACATCGGGGCCTTTGGCGAGAATGCCGCTGCCGTACGGGGCGGCATTCAGCACGCCGATGCCGCGTGCATGCGCTGCCGCGAGAAGAGGTTCCGCGCTCTGATCGAGCAGCGTGTAGCGATTGTGCGTGATGACCACATCGAAGATGCCCGTCTCGACATACCGCACTTCCATCGGGATCGGACCGCCCGCCACACCGAGGTGAGCGATAATGCCCTCCTCCTTCATCTGCTGAAGCACCGCGACGGGACCGCCGGGAGCCATCGCCGCCGCCCATGTCGTGTGTTCAGGATCATGAAGGTGGACAATTGGCAGGGTATCCACACCGAGCAATCGCAGGCTGCGCTCGACGCTGCGACGCATCTGGTCGCCGCTGAAATCTCCCGATGTGAGATCGCGGTCTGCTTTGGTCTCGACGATGTAGCCCGCCGGGACGCCGCCCATCTCGCGGATAATCATGCCGATGCGCCGCTCGCTCTCGCCATCTCCATATGACGCGGCAGTATCGAGAAAGTTGACTGGGCTGCTGAGTAGCGTCCGCACGGTGTCGAGCGCACGTTCCTCGCTCACTGCATATGCGAAGGTCTCTTCCATATCGCCGAGTGGTGCTGCCCCGAGACAAAGATTCGTGACATCCAGCCCCGTCGAACCGAGCGTGACGTGTGCAAACGGCATTACGATCTCTCCCTGCCTCGTCCCTTTACCGAAAGGGACGATGTACCCCTGAACGCCTCGGCGGATTCTCCGACGGGAAGCAGATTACATGCTCGGCCCGATGCGATTGATGCCGAACTCGTTGCAGCCCCATTCTTCGGAGTGCGTCTGTTCGCCATTCGCGACCGCGATCATCTTGGCGAACATGCGCCGCCCGACATCGTTCAGCGTTTCGGTGCCATCAACGACAGTGCCTGCGTTGAGGTCCATGTTATCGCGCATTTTGTTGTACATCGGCGTGTTCGTCGCCACCTTGATGACAGGGGCAATCGCCGCGCCCGTCACGCTGCCGCGCCCGGTGGTAAAGATCACCAGTTGCGCCTTACCCGCGAGATTGCCCGTCACGCTCTCGATGTCGTTGCCGGGGGTGTCCATCAGCACAAGACCCTTTTGTGTTGGGGGCTGTGCGTAGGCGATCACCTCCGTGAGCGGCGTGCTGCCGCCTTTCTTCAGTGCGCCGAGCGATTTCTCCTCGATAGTCGTCAGACCACCTTTGATATTGCCGGGGGCAGGATTGCCCTTGTTGAGGTCAATCCCCATTCGCATCGCATCTTCCTCGTAGCGGCGCACTGCGGCGATAACCTGCGCCCCCACTTCCGGCGTCGTTGCACGGGCGGCGAGCAGATGCTCCGCACCGAGGCACTCCGGCACTTCGGAGAGCATCACCGTGCCGCCCGCCGCGACGAGCAGATCGGAGGCGATGCCCAATGCGGGGTTCGCGGTTACGCCGCTGAATGCGTCCGACCCGCCGCACTGCACTGCGAGGATCAACTCCGATACCGGCACTTCTTCGCGCTGATACATGCTCGCTCGCTCGATCAGCGCATGACACAACTCGACGCCCTTCTCGACGGTCGCACGGATGCCACCGCTCTCTTGGATGCCGAGGAATTCGGTGCTTTGCCCCGTCGCGGCGATGGCTTCCGCTACTTTGTCGCCCTCGATGGTCTCGCAGCCGAGCGAGACGACAAGTACGCCCGCGACATTCGGGTTGGTGGCATAGCCGAGCAGGGCGGTGCGTGTCTGTTCCACATCGTCGCCCACCTGTGAGCACCCGTGCTGATGCGTCACGAACACCGCTTCCGGCACCCGCTGCGCGATGCGCTGCACAACGGTGTTCGCGCACACGACCGACGGCACGATGAGGATATGATTGCGGATACCGATGCGCCCGTCGTGCCGCCGGTACCCCATGAAGGTTGTCGGCAAGTTAGCGGATGCGAAATCGGATACAGAGGGAGCAACTGCGGTAGCCATCGGCATTCCTCCTTGGTCGGTGCGACACATGTACCAGAGCGTATCACGTTGCGGTAAGATCGCTCAGTTCTCGATCCGCTGTCCTATCCCTCAGTCTTCCCCACAAGATCGCCGCGCCCGCGTTGGCTGGTGGCATTGTGGATGTGGGTATGCGTGCCGATAGGAATATCGGCGGTGGCGCGGGCGATATGCTCACCGTATTTGATGACCTGCGACCCTTCCGGCATCGGGGCAATAGAAAACTTATGCCCAAAGGGGATATCGTCGCGTAGTGGTACCTCGCGTTCGGTGCCGTCCGGGAGCGCGAGTTTGACTGTTTCGCCCGCTGCGAGGTCGCGGATCGCTACCGCAACAGTATCCCGCGCATCCATGACAAGGGCGCGGGTCTCGCCTGCGATTTTCGCTGCTGCTTCTGGCATAGTGGGGTAGTTCCTCCGTCGCGCATATGCATACCGAATACCGGCACGGTACGCCGCAGCGCGGGGGCTGTCAAGCAGTGGCATTCATGGTTTCGGGGCGGCGGGCGCACCGAGCGGGGAGGCAACGGCGTTGAAGCGTAGCGGCGTATTCGACGGGGGAGTGACTACGGCGACGCGGTCACGCTCGATAGCAGCAGTCGCATCGGGCGGAATCGGTGTGGTGTCGGCGCGGAGCAGCGTGTCGTCCAGCAGGATCGCCCGCGTCATACCGGGGGGAAGCAGGACGGTACGGTCGGCATCGGTGCCGTAGGTCACGTCTACGAACTGCACGCGGTATTCCGGTAGGTACAAAAGCCAGTGGCGATAACTCTCGTATGAGATGAGCAGCGTCGTTGCGGGGTCGCCGTGGGCGCGAACGTAGGCGATTTTGCCGTCTATGGTGCGGTCTTGTCGCCGGATGCCGGGGGAAGTGAGGGCGAGCGGGCGACCGAAAAAGACCGCCGTATTTGCGAGACAGACGGCGACTACTACCCCCGTCATCACCCATTGTCCCGCACGCGGGGCGTGAATCAGTCGCTCGACGAGGCGCGGAATCTCGACCGTGAATCGCGCCGCGAGCAGCAGCAATGCGGGCAGGAAGGTGAAAACGTAACCGGGATCGCCGATGTGTACCCATGTATAAAAGAACAGCATCGGTGTCATCCAGAGTGCAAAGAGCGGCGTATATGCGTTACGCCATCGCCGCGCCTGTGTGAGCAGCCAGATTGCCGCCCCCGCAACAGGCGAGGCGAGGGCATACAGCGCGTACCCCGCATATTGCACGGTGTCGCGGATATTCACGACGAGCGCGCGCGGACCATTCTCCGCGACGCTATACCGCTTGAGCACATCATCGCTCGCGTAGGCGCGGAAGACTTTCCAGTATTCACCCCACCCGCCGGAGAGCGCGACCGTCGGTACAAACCATGCGAGGATGATCGCCACCGCCACTGTCCCACTGATGAGCGTGCGCCGCGACCCCACTCGCCAATGCGCCCATATCCACAGCGGCGCGAGGAAAAGCAGCAGATCGGGGCGAAAGCCGCCGCCGATGGCATACGCCGCCGAGAGCGCGACCGCCCCGCTCGTTATGCGGGCGGGGTGGCTCAGGTCTTCGCTCCACGGCATCGCGGCGAGTATGCGTACGTGCCACGCAAAGAGGGCAGCAAGTGTGCCGAACAGTGCCAGCGATGCATATGCCAGCGCGACCGCGCCATTCGTCCAGAAGGTGACACTGGAAAGGAGATAGAGCGCGGCAATAATCCCCGCCCCCCGCCCGAAAAGCCGTGCGCCGAGTATGTAGATTGCCGCCACCGCGCCCGCGCTGAGCAGCATCGCTACCGCGACGAGGCTACCGTTCGCATCGGGGATGATGACGCCGAAGACTTTGCCCATCGCTACGAAGACCGGATACCCCGGCGGGTGCGGGTGATGCTTCCGCACATCGTAGTCCGAGAGCGCAAGCACGAAGTTCACGGCGTCCCAGTTGAAGACGCGCCGCGACCGCACCGGAAATCGCGTCGCAATCGTCGCCAGCGCGAAACCGAATGCGATCAGCGCATCGAGTCGCCCACCCACCCACCATGGTGCAGGAGCAATCTTCGGTGTCGGAAAAGGCGGGGAGACGTGCATCAAGCAGGCACCATTCGCAGGGCATCAAGAGCGGCGCGAAGGCGGCGGTTGACGCGCTCCGGGCCGAGCACCGCCAGCGTCTCGCCTAGGTCGGGTGTCGCTGCCCGCCCCGATACCGCGATGCGGACGAGCATGAACGCCACGCGCTTCTTGGTGCCAAACCGGGCATTCACCGCGTCGAGTGCCTCGGTAAATGTCTCGTGGTTCGACCAGTCTACGCCGCCCAGTGCCTCGAAATCGGCTTCGAGCAAGTCTGCGGTCTGTTCCTTGCCCTCTTTACGGAGCAAGGCGAGCATCGCATCGTCTGGCACCGGCTCCTCGAAGAAGTAGCGCGTGATCTCCGGCACCTCGCTGAGCAATTTCACCCGCTCTTTCTCTAGCGACAGCACCGCCCGGATATATGCCCGGTCTTCGTCCTGCGCCAGCCCCGCATCGTGCAAAAAGGGTGTGGCGCGGTCAACGAAATCGTCCAGCGTGAGGACGTGGTTGATATACTGCCCGTTCATCCAGAGCAGTTTGTCGGTGTCCCATGCAGACGGGGCAGGGCGAATTTCCTCGATACGGAAGCGTTCTGCCGCCTGCTGCGCCGTGAAAATCTCGATGTCGTCGCCATATGACCAGCCGAGCAAGGCGCAGAAGTTGACTAGTGCTTCCGGCAGGTAGCCCTTCTCGCGGTACTCGTGCAGGGCGGAATCCCCGAACCGCTTCGAAAACTTCTTGCCGTCGGTGCGCGTCACGAGCGGCAAATGGCAGAACTCCGGGCGTTCCCACCCGAACAGGTCGAACAAAATCGCGTGGATCGGCGTACTCGGCAGCCACTCGATGGCACGCATGATGTGCGTAATGCCCATCGCATGATCGTCCACGACCACGGCGAGATGATAGGTCGGGTAGCCGTCGCGCTTCAGCAGCACGGGGTCGGCGGTGATCTCGCTGTTCTGCCAGCGCACTTCGCCGCGAATCACATCGTGGCAGACGGTCTCGCCGTCCAGTGGCACCTTGAGCCGGACGGCGGGCGGGGTATCGGCGGTGGCACGGGCAGCATCGCGCTGTGCCTTCGTCCAGTCACGGTACTTGCGGAAAGGGTGCGCTTTGTCCGGTATCGGCGGTGCGCCGGGAGGCGGTGGCGCATCGAAATCCTCGTAGGCGAAATCGTGGTCGAGGAGCCACTGCGCCCACTGCTGGTAGAGCGGCAGCCGTTCGCTCTGGACATACGGCGCGTGCGGGCCGTCTACCTCTGGTCCCTCGTCCCATTGCAAACCGAGCCAGCGTAGCCCGTCGGTGATCGCGGCAACGGAATCGGTGTTGAGCCGCCGCTGATCGGTGTCTTCGATGCGGAGGATGAATTGCCCGCCGCTGCCCCGTGCGGCAAGCCAGTTGAACAGAGCGGAACGCGCCCCGCCGACATGAAGATACCCCGTTGGGCTAGGGGCGAAACGGACGCGCATCGGTCGGGTCTCAGCGGGTGCTGCCATCGGGGTCGCTCCTTCGGCGTGGGGCATTCTCAATACGAACCATCTTCATTGCACTTCGCGTACAGGATACCATTGCGTGTCTTCGTGCAGGTATCGCGTGCGACGTACGACATACTACGTACACAGGGGACTTTGACACAATGTATGCGCAATGGTACGCTTCGGCATGGCGTGGGCGGCTGTTCCGCTCGCGCTTTTCGCGTCAAGGGATGTGGGAGGGTCGTTCGTGCGTATTCGCCCGTGGTATACATTTGTCGCTATTCTGGTGTTGTTCGTACTCGCGCTGTGGATTGCCCTCCCCGGCACCGCACTCGATGTCGGCGGTATCAAAACAAAAACGAATCTCAAACTCGGTCTTGACCTCGAAGGAGGTCTGCACGCCGTCTTGCAGGCACGCCCCGCCCCCGGTCAGCGGGTAGATGGCGATGTGCTCTCCGGCTTGCGCGATACTATCGAGCGGCGCGTCAATGCCCTCGGTGTCAGCGAGCCGAGCGTGCAGACGCAGGGCAGCGACAAGATCGTCGTAGAACTTCCCGGTGTGCAAGACCCACAGGCGGCAGTCAATGTATTGAAGCAGACTGCGTTGCTCGAACTCGTTGGTAGTCAGGGGCCATTGCCGGAAGGCAGCATCGTGACGACCTCGCTTGGTGGTCCGCAGTCGGTCGGGCTAAACCCGGACGGCTCCCCGATCAGCAGCAACGCGACACCGAGTGCAGGAAACCCGGCGGTTGTCGGGACGGCGGGCGCAGGCTCCAGTGCGGCGGGGGTGCCGAGTGTGGTTGCTACCGATACGGGCGCGGCAGTGACCGCGAACGGCACACCTGCGGTGTCTGCGTCTACGGTCGGCGCGGGGACACCCGCGCCCGATGTCACCGGTGCCGTCGGGACGCCGAACGCGACCGCTGCGGCATCGCCCCCCGCTGCAACGACGACTGCCGATGGGCAGCCGATCTATCAGACGATTGTGCAGGGGAAAGACCTCGCGGATGCCTTCCCACAGACGGGGCAAACAGGCAACCTTGTCGTCGGCTTCAAGTTGACAGATGCGGGCGCGAATGCCTTCGGCGATTACACCGGATCGCATACCGGGCAATATCTCAATGTAGTCGTGGATAAGCGCGTCATCAACAGCGCCCGCATTAATAGCCGTATTGACCAGAGCGGCATCATCGAGGGGCTGGACCGGCTGGCAGTCAACGACCTCGTCGTGCAACTGAAGTCTGGTCGCCTTGCGGTGCCGCTCGATCTGATCCAGACGCAGACCGTCGGCCCGACACTGGGGCAGGACTCGATCAACAAGAGCCTCATCGCGGGCTTGCTCGGTCTGGCGGCGGTGGCATTCTTCATGATCGCCTTCTACCGGTTGCCCGGTCTGATCGCTGTACTTGCCCTGATCGTCTATTCCGCAGTCACCTTCGCTTTGTTTAAATTGTTCGGCATCGTGCTGACACTCGCCGGTATCGCGGGGTTTATTCTCTCCATCGGTATGGCAGTAGACGCCAACGTGCTCATTTTCGCCCGTATGAAAGAAGAATTGCGGGCGGGGCGCGGGTTGCGGGCAGCGATTGACGGCGGTTTCGAGCACGCATGGCCGTCTATCCGCGATTCAAACGTCTCTACCACGATCACCTGCCTCATCCTCTACGTCTTCGGCGGTATCACCGGCACGAGCGTAGTGCGCGGGTTCTCACTGACGCTGCTGATCGGTGTACTGGTCAGCATGTTCAGCGCAATCGTGGTGACGCGCACATTCATGAGTCTGCTGCTGCAAGCACGCGGGCTGGCGCGGAACAAATGGCTGTTCAATGCCGAGTCCCTTACTACCGTGCCGACCGCCGCACGGGGTGCGACGGGAGACTAGTGCCAACGCCGGTTCATTTCCGGTCACTGATTACCGATTACTGAGCACTCGATGTGGGGAGACGCGACGATGTTTAGTCTCGTGCAACGGCGCAAACTCTGGTATCTCATCTCCGTGGCGTTGATCCTGCCCGGTCTGATCGCGCTCGCCGTCTTCGGGCTGCGGCTCGGCATCGACTTCACGGGCGGCACATTATGGGAGTTGCAGTTCCCTCGCAACGACGTCACAGTGCTCGATATGCGCCAGTTGCTCGTAGACCAAGGGCAGGATGACCCGCAGGTGCAAGTGACGACCCCCGATTCGTCCGGCAAGCAAAATGCCCTTATCCGGCTCAAGAGCCTACAAGAAGGCTCAACGGAAAAGGCGAAGTTGTCACAGGCGATTACGGCGAAGTACGGTCCCTACACCGAGCTGCGCCTTGAAAGCGTCGGGCCGACGGTTGGTGAGGCGGTAAGCCGCAACTCGCTCTTCGCGGTGCTGGCGGCATCGGTCGGCATCCTGCTCTACCTCGCGTATGCATTCCGCAAGGTGCGCCGCCCATTTCTCTACGGGGCATGTGCGATCGTGGCGATGTTGCACGATGTCCTTGTCGTGCTGGGTCTGTTTGCAATCTTCGGCAAGTTGTTCAATATCGAAGCCGATGCGTTGTTCGTCACCGCGCTGCTTACGGTCATCGGATTTTCGGTTCACGATACTATCGTCGTGTTCGACCGCATCCGCGAGAATCAATTGCGCCGTCCCGCGATGGCGTTTTCGGATGTAGTGAATTACAGCCTGAACCAGACGCTGGTGCGCTCGATCAACACCTCGCTCACCGTCGTCTTCACCCTCACCGCACTTCTCCTGTTCGGTGGGGCGACGATCCGCACTTTTGTGCTCGCGCTGCTGATCGGCGTTATTAGCGGTACCTATTCTTCGATCTTCAATGCGAGCCAGTTGCTCGTCTCGTGGGATCGCGGCGAAATCCAGCGGCTTGCATTCTGGCGGCGGCGGTCGGGTGTCGCGGCGGCAGCGGGCGACTAGCAGAGAGCATCGCGGAGCATTCCGGGACAGAACCATGCGAACTGAACGAAACCGGCGGATCATACGTGCCGCCCGCCTTGCGATCATCATAAATTGTGTCCTCCTCGGCGGCAAAATTGCCGCCGGGGTCGTTACTGCGTCGGTCGGTATCCTGTCGGAGGCGGCGCACTCCGGCGTAGACTTGTTGGCGGCAATGTTCGCGTGGGCGGCGATCCATTTTGCGCTGCGCCCCGCCGATGAATCCCACCCATACGGTCACGGCAAAGTCGAGGCACTCACAAGTTTCGCAGAAGGGCTGCTGATCTTCGGCGTTGTCGCAGGGATTGTCTGGCGGGCGGTGTCGTCGTTGCGCGGTGGTGTCGTCGTCGAGCAGGTCGGGGTTGGTCTTGCGGTGATGGCAGGGGCGGCAGTCGTGAGCGGGTTGCTCTCGCGCTACCTCTTGCGTGTCGCGCGGCGCGAGGCATCGCCCGCCCTCGATGCAATGGGGACGGAGATGAGTGCCGATGTCGTCTCGGCGGTAGGCGTGATCGTCGGCTTGGTGCTGGTGCGCTTCACCGGGTGGGCAGCGTGGGACGCGATTGTCGGTCTGGTCGTTGCGGCAGTGCTCGTCCGCGCCGGGGTGCGTGTAATAATCGGTGCGGTGCGCGGGTTAACTGATAGCCAGTTGCCGACGGAAGAAGTAGATACGATCCGTGATGTCCTCAACGCGCACGCGGACAATTTCCTCGAATATCACGCACTCCGTACGCGGCACGTCGGCGGCGCACACGCGATAGATTTGCATCTCGTCGTCCCGCACGACATGTCGGTCGGCGCGGCACACGCCCTCTCATCGCACCTCGAAGACGAGATCGCCGCCGCGCTCCCTCTCACTGATGTGACGATTCACATGGAACCGGAAGACGAAGCGCAAAAGGCAGGATTCGCTGCGGAGACGCAACGCGCACAGGGAAATACGAAGTAGTCTCGCGTACTCCGTACCATTGCAGCAAATGCGTTCACTCCCTCGCCTCAGTGCGCCAGTGTGACCACTAGGACGCCTGCCACCACGAGTGCGACGCCCCCGATCATCCGCGACGAGACTGGCTCCTGCCCTTTGAGGAATATCCGCGCCAGCACGACGGTGACGAGCGGGTACGACGCACTGATCGGCGCGACAATTACTACGGGCAGCACCGAGAGCGCGTAGACATTCATGCCGTACCCGATGATGGCGGATAGCCCCGAAAAGAGGATGAAGAGCAGGGCGCGGCGTTCTGGTCGCCAGCCTGCGCCGCTTGCCCGGTATGCGCGATAGGCGAGCGGCGCGAGTACCAGTACCCCGGTCACAAGCGCGATCACAATCGCCACGAGCGGCGAGCCGTATCGCTTCAGCCCCGCACGGTTGATGACTGCATTCGTGCCGTATGCGAGGGCGGCAACGACTGCAAACAGATAGCCGAGCCGTTGTTCGCGTCCTTGTGGCGTCAATTGTTCAGCACCAAGAGGATGCCGCACATGATGAGCGTGACGCCCACAAGGAGCAATGCGGTGACATGTTCCCCCGTAAAGACTACCGCGACGAGGATCGAGACGAGCGGCGAGGCAGCGAAGATCGGCACCGCACGGGTTGCGCCGATGCGCTTCGTTGCATTGTAATTGCTTTGCCGCCCGACAAGAAAATTGATGACTCCCACTCCCGCAAACCACAGTACCCCACCCACCGGATACGCGAACAGCCCCGTCGGGTTGACGACCACGAGCAGCACGAGACAGCCGCACAATCCCGCACAGAGCGACAAAAAGGTGCCGAGCGCGGGAGGAATCTGCCGCAAGCCCTGCCGTGCGAGAATCGCGTCTGTCCCCCAACCGAGTGCCGCGATTGCCGCAGCGACAATACCGATCACATTACCCCCCTTTTCCGTACAAGAGGGGCAAGCGTAACGGCGTTCTCGCCACTGTCAAGCGTACGACGCAACGAGCCGCACGACGATGAAGGTACCGATGCCCGCGAAAAGTACATAGATCGTCTTGCCTCCCGTGCGCCATGCGACGAGTGCGGCGACTGCCCCCGCAATGGTCTCCGGACCGACGCGCACACCGCCCTTTGTGGTGACAAACGCGGGCAGTGCGAGTGCCGCGAACAACGCAACTGGCACGTACGCCATCAGCCGCGACAGCCACAGCGGGAATTGCCCATGCCCCGTCACGAGAAATGCGGCGCGGGAGGCATACGTCACCACCGCCATGCCTGCGATAGTCAGCCAGTGTTCGTTCATTGGCGCGTCGCCCCCCGTCGCTCGCCCCATTGTTCCCAGAGTGCGCCCACAGCACTGCCCCCGATCCCCGCCAGCAGCAGATACCACGCCCCCGGCAGCACCGCGACGCCGACAAGGGCGAATATGCTGCTCACCACGGCAACCCCGACCGTACGCCGCGACCCTAGCAACGGTACGAGCAACGCAAGAAAGATGAGCGGGCCGACGAGATCAACTCCCCATCGGTGCGCGTTTGGCAATACGCCCCCGACGACCAGCCCGATGATCGCCCCGCCAACCCACGGTACAATCATCCCCATATTGGTACCGAGGGCATACGCGGGCGTGCCGTCCCCCGCGAGGAACCGGGCGGTCGCTAAGCCGTACGATTCGTCCGAGAGGTGGTAGGCGTACAGCGCACGCCAACCCCGCGAACGGTGTGCAACATGCGGCGCGACCGAGCCGCCCATCAGCACATGTCGCAGGTTCGTGATCGCGGTGGCGATAATGACCGACACTGGTCCCGCGCCTGCTGCAATGAGGTTCACGGCGGCGAACTGCGACGCCCCCGCATGAACGACCAGCGACATCACGACGATCTGCGCGGGCGACAGCCCCGCCGCCCGACCCGTAACGGCATAGACGATGCCGAACAGCAACGCCCCCGGCCAGAGCGGCACGGTTGCCTGCACACCCTCACGCCAGCGCGAAATGCTTGTTTCCGTTGTCGTAATTGTTGCGGGCGATGCGGTGGCGGATTCCATATACTTCTTCTCCCACTTTCGCACGATGCCCTGACCATTACGGCAGGGTAATCGTCCCTTCAAGCACCGGAACGACGGAGCCACCCACTTCCAGTTTCGTCACCATATCACCGGTCATTCGCATGGCGATATGCAGAAATGATTGCCGCCCCATCTTCGTTCCCTGTTCGCTGACAATGTGCACCGTGTCGCTCGTAGGTTTGACGATGCCGTGCCGCATGAGATAGACACCGAGCGGGCCGGTCGCGCTGCCCGTCGCAGGGTCTTCGGGGATGCCGGAAGTGTGCGGCGCGAACATCCGCGCATAGACGCGCCCGTTCAGTGCGCCCGTCTCCTCAGCGTCGGCGTCGGGTGCGAAGACGAACACACCCACCGCCGTGGTATCCGAGAAACAGCGCAGCATCGCCGGTACATCGAGCGCAGCGCGGTCCACCGTGGCGCGGTCTCGCAACGGAACATAGAGGAATGCGGAGCCAGTCGAACCCGTAAGTATCGGCGCGTCCGGCAGCAAGTCGGATGCTGCGAGACCAAGCGCGGCGGCAAAATCCGCACGGTTCGCAAATGGCGTGCCGAATGTGGCGGCGGGATGCGTCATCCACAAAAATGTCGGCGCGTCCCGTGTGCCGTCGAAGCGCACTGGAACCGGACCAACCCCTTCTTCCAGCACGAGCGACGATGCACCCGCCGGAACCACGCCCCGCGTTGCCAACACCCACGCCGTACCGATAGTCGGATGCCCCGCGAAGGGGAGTTCGCGGGCGGGCGTGAAGATGCGGACCTGCGCCACGCAGTCTGATCGCGTTGGAGGCAATACGAAGGTCGTCTCGGAGAGATTCATCTCTTGCGCGATGTGTGCCATTTCGTCGTCCGAAAGCCCGCGGGCGTCCCGTACCACCGCGAGCGGGTTGCCGCGAAAAAGCGTGTCCGTGAAGACATCCACCTGCACAAACGGGTACATTCGCGCCACTGCATTGCTCCATTCTTTGCTGCCCAGATCGCTCAGACCACGGGACGTGCCGCTGCGATAGTCTCTGTTGCGTCGTATACAGGATCGCGCTGCAACCGGCGGAGCGCGACCGAGAGCCGCCGGACGCCCTCAACGATCTCCGCTTCACGGTTGCCAGTGAAGTTGAGCCGGAGATGATCGCGCCCGCCGCCATCGGGGGAGAAGACATCGCCCGCGACGAACGAGACGCCCTCTCTCGCCGCCTCGGTCGCCAGTGCGCGGGCGCGGACACCGGGCGGCAGGCGACACCAGAGGAAATAGCCGCCCTCCGGCTGTGACCACGTCATGCCGGGGGGCGCGTACTCCGCCAGTGCCGCGAGCATCACATCGCGGCGGGCGGCATAGGCAGGGCGCAACTCCGCGATGTGCGCCGCAAGCCAACCGCGTGTCAGAAATGTGTGCAAGACGCGCTGCGCCGCGCTATTCGGGTGTACATCCATCGTCTGTCGCGCCATCGTGATCGCCTCAACCACGGGCAACGGGGCGGAGAGCCATGCCAGCCGTAAACCGGGCAGAAAGATTTTGCTCATCGTACTGAGGTGAATAACCCCGCCTCCGGTGTCGAGAGCAGCGAGGCGTGGCAGCGGGTCGCCCTCGTATCTCAGGTCGCCGTATGGGTCGTCTTCCACAATTGGGATACCGTATCGGCGGGCGAGTGCCAAGAGCGCGTGCCGCCGTCCGAGGCTCATCGTTGCCCCTGTCGGGTTTTGGAAGGTTGGGAGTGTGTAGATGAATTTCGGGCGATGCCGTACGAGCGTTTGTTCCAGTATCTCGATCTGCATTCCGTGTGCGTCGAGCGGGACGGGGAGCAATCGCGCCCCCGCACCGCGAAACGTCTGCAATGCACCGAGATAGGTCGGGGATTCCACAACTACCGCGTCGCCCGGTTCAACCAACACCCGTGTGAGCATGTCCAGACCTTGCTGCGAACCGTGCAGGACCACGATTTGATCGGCGGTAGTATGAACTCCTGCCTGCGCCATCCATGCCGCAAGTTCGCGCCGCAGCGGGAGCCAACCCGCTACTTCACCGTAGCGGAACATTTCCGCGCCCCACGTCTCGAGGGTCTGCGTGACCGCCTCGCGGTACTCCGCAATGGGGAAGAGATCGGGCGCGGGCGTGCCTGCACCGAGCGAGATCGTACTAGGACGATCTATCGCCGACATCATATCGCGCAGTGCGGACTCGCGCAGGCGACCGGCGGCAGGCGTGAACAGCGTTTGCCACACAATAGATGGCGGGGCATTGGCGTCGTCCATTAGATCGGCACATACCCATGTACCATGCCCAACCCGTGCCTCAACGCGCCCTGTTGCGACCAAGTCGCGGTACGCAGCAACGACTGTTGTGCGGTTCACGCCGAGATGCGCAGCAAGTTTGCGTTCGGGCGGAAGCGATGTTCCGGCGGGATACCGCCCCAATGCGATCCCTTCCATGATGTGCGCCACGATTTGCCGGTAGAGTGGCGTCGTGTCGTTGCGGTCGAGTTGAATATCCATCGCATAACCCTCCTACCCCAGTGTACGGGCAGGAGGGAAAATCGGCTCCATCCAATGCGGAATGTTTTGATGTCGTCCAATCAGCCGATCTTCGCGGGGAGCGATTGTGCTTCTGCGGTACGGAAGGCTGTCCCGCCGGCGGTCTTCATTGCGGCAACCCGTGTAGCGAGTGTCGAGAGGAATGCAGCAGGGGCGGTGCTGGCGGTATTTGTCAGTTCGTACGGATCGGCATCGAGATCGTAGAGTTCCTTTTCGCCCGTGCGATACTCGACATAGGTATATTTCGCGGTTCGCAGACCGTGAAACTCCGGGATGCCACGCCCGAATGCGATCTCGTCTGCATTGTCGTCGGGGTTCGTGGGTTCGTCCATGGCGGTGCGGCTGGCGAGAGCGGTTGCTGCCGCAATCACCGTCTGTCGCCGTTCCGGGTTCGGGGTCATCGCAGGCGACCCTGCGGGCATCATGCCAACGCGACCGGGTAAACCCACAGGCATTTCCATATAGTGCGCGATAAGATACGCCTGCCGCCAGTTTTGTGGCGGTGCGCCAGAGAGCAGCCCCGCCCACGACCGCCCATCTACAAAATCCGGCATCGTCGCCCCCGCCCACTGTGCGAACGTAGGCGCATAATCCGTATTTCCAACGAGGGCATCTATCTGTGTGCCTGCCGCGATGCCCGGACCGCGCACCATGAGGGGCAACCGGAATTCTTCCTCATACGGTGCCTGCTTGCCCATCGGTTGGCGATGGTTGCCCAAATGGAAGCCATTGTCCGACGAGAAGACCACATACGTATTGTCGAGTTGCCCCGCTGCCCGCAACGCATCGAATACGCCGCTGATGAGGTCATCCACCGAGAGCAGCGAGGCAAGCCGCTTACGATACAGCACGTCAATCGCCCCTTGTACGCGCTCGGTCAGTGGCGGCAACCCGCGCACCCACGCGGGTTTATCGCTCGTGTCGGGTTCGTTGTAGTTCGGGGGGCGTGGGGCATGGTCTCCAGCAAAGGAATCCGCGTATTTCGGGGCAGGGGTCGCGGGTTGATGCGGTGCGTAGGTCGGAATATAGAGGAAAAACGGGGCATTGTCCTTACCCGCACGGCTGATAAAGTCGGTCGCCTTCCCTGCAAGCACATCGGTGAGGTAATCTTGCGGCTGGTTGCCATATGCGACGACTTTGCCATTTTCGTTCATGCGGTAATTGAATTCACCATATGCGGTGTTCGTTGTGGGGCTATACCACTCTGTCCAACCGGGCGGCACATAGGTCGGGCTTGCCGTGTTCGGGTAGCCGTTGAGGTACTTGCCCATCAGCGCGGTGCGGTATCCCGCCGCTTGCAACCATGTGGCAACGGTAGATTGCTCGATGCCGAGAGCATACGCACGCTCGAACCCGCCCGTTGGCGGGGTGTTTGTTGGTACGCCGGAGTTGTGCGCGTATTGCCCGCGCAAGAATGTCGAGCGCGACGGGCAACAGAGCGACACATTGTCGCAGTAATTCGTGAAGGTCGCCCCCGCGTCAATCACGAGTGATTTCAGTTTCGGCATCACGCTCAGCGAAATGCGGTCGAGATCGTCGGTGAGGATGAAGACGATATTCGGCTTTTTGCTCGCACTCTGCGGCGATGCTGTCGCCAGCGCGGGCGCGGGCAAGGTCGCAGACGGTGCACTCGCGGTACTTGTTGACGGTGCTGCCGCAGCAGCGGTGGGCGTAGCGGCAATCGCGGTACTACCGGCAGTCGGTGTAGTCAGTGCAATCGGTGCGGGCACGGCAGTTGGTGTAGCGGCATCGGTGCTGCACGCGGTCAGCGCGACAACCGCCCCCGTCGCGCCAAGTCGCAAAAAGTTTCGGCGGGCAAATCGTCGCGTCGGCATCGCGGGCCTCCTTTATCGGTCAACGGTCGTGGTGTGACGCTTTCGCGTATCGTACCGTACGCATGTAAAAAAAGTGCGGGCGGCAGCGTGGGCAGGTCGCGGATATTGACATGCTTCTCCCAAGCGCGTACCCTTTTAGGGAGGCAATGACGAGCGTCACACCGTCCGGGCGTATCGTATCAGCGAGTCTGCACCCGGTGTGAGGCAGGCAACGAGACCGGCGCGGCTATCTGCTCTGAGCCACCACACCAATTGTTCCGTGAGGCTGTGAGCATCCGGGCATAGTAGATGTGGACGGGAGCCGCCCGATACTGCGGTGGCGGTTTGCTGGAACCGGGCAGAGTGGGCGTCGCTATGTGCGGCGTCAACAGAGGGTGGTACCACAGAGCGCACATCGCGCCCTGTCCCTGAGCGGGGGCGGGGTGTTTTTGTTTGTATGCGAGGGAGGGCGTGCATGAGCACCGGCACATCAGCGACATTCGGCGCGGTAGACACGCGGGTATCGTTTCCCACGCTGGAGGAGGAAATCCTCCGATACTGGCGCGAAAACGATACCTTTAACCAGTCTGTCGCGCAGCGGGCGGGCGGGCCGCACTTCTCGTTCTATGAGGGGCCGCCGACTGCGAACGGCAAACCGGGGACGCACCATATCCTCGCCCGCGTGTTCAAGGATATCTTCCCGCGCTACAAAACGATGCGCGGCTACGAAGCACCCCGTATCGCGGGGTGGGATTGCCACGGCTTGCCTGTCGAGGTGGAGATCGAAAAGCGTATCGGCTCGAAAGAGAAGCGCGATATCGAGGCGTTCGGCGTCGAGAAGTTCATTGACTTGTGCCGTGAATCGGTGCTGGAACATATCGGAGAGTTCGACCGCTTGACCGAGCGCATCGGCTACTGGTGCGACCTCGATCACCCGTACCGCACGATGGACAGCACCTATATCGAATCGGTCTGGCATATCCTCCGGCGGATGTGGGACAAAGAACTGCTCTACGAGGGACGAAAGGTCGTGCCATATTGCCCGCGCTGCGGCACGCCGATCTCTACACACGAAGTCGCGCAGGGATACAAAGAGATTGACGATCTCTCCGTCTACGTCAAATTGCGGCTGGACGACGAGACTGCATTCGGCGGCGCGACGGACCTGCTCATCTGGACTACCACCCCGTGGACATTACCGGGAAATGTCGCGGTGGCGATGAACCCCAAACTGACGTACGTGCTGGTGCGGCACGATGGGGCGCAGTACATCCTCGCGGAAGCCTTGCTCACGCACGCCCTCGGCACCGAAGACTACGAGATCGTACGGACGCTCGGTGCGGACGAACTTCTCGGCAAAACCTATCGCCCCGTTTTCGGGTTCCTCACGCCCGACAAACCCGCATGGCGCGTCGTCGCGGCAGACTATGTCACCGCAGACGACGGCACCGGCTTGGTCCATATCGCCCCTGCTTTCGGTGAGGATGACTTGCTCGTCGGGCAGCGCAACGACCTACCCGTGCTGGTGTCGGTAGACCAGACCGGGCGGTTTGTGCCGGAAATCGTGCCGTTCGCCGGTATGCACGTAAAGCCACGCGAAGGGACCGACGCTCCTGCCGATCCGGTGATCGTTGAGCATTTGCGGGCATCGGGCGACCTCTTTCGTGTCCAGAAGTACCGCCACCAATATCCCCACTGCTGGCGGTGCGACACGCCGCTCATCTACTACGCGCTCAGTTCGTGGTTCATCCGTATGAGTACACTGCGCGGCGCGATGCACGACACAAACGAGCAGGTCAACTGGGTGCCGGAACACTACAAAGAAGGTCGCTTCGGCACATGGGTTGCCAACGCCAACGACTGGGCGGTTTCGCGCAATCGCTACTGGGGAACGCCGCTGCCCGTCTGGATTTCCGAGACGACGGGTGCGGCGTGGTGTATCGGCTCGGTGGAGGAACTGCGCGAACTTGCCCTCGATCCCGTACCGGACGATTTGCACCGCCCGCATATTGACCGCGTGCACCTGCGCGACCCGCGCGACGGCTCGACGATGCGCCGCGTGCCGTACGTCATTGATGTGTGGTTCGATAGCGGCTCGATGCCGTGGGCGCAGTATCACGCCCCCTTTGAGAACGCCGCTCGTTTCGCGCAGGATTTCCCCGCCGACTACATCTCCGAGGCGGTAGATCAGACACGCGGCTGGTTCTATTCGCTCCACGCCATCGCCACGGCACTGGAGGATTCACCCGCTTTCCGTAATGTCATCTGCTTGGGGCACCTCTTAGGCGCGGACGGCAACAAGATGAGCAAGTCGCGCGGCAATGCCGTAGACCCGTGGGTATTGCTCGATACCCACGGCGCGGACGCAACGCGCTGGAACTTCTTCACTTCTTCCGCACCGGGCAACCCGCGCCGCTTCAGTATGGAGATCGTGCGTGAGACGGTCTCGAAGTTCCTGCTGACGCTCTGGAACTCGTACGCGTTCTTCACCAATTATGCGCGGCTGGATGGCTGGACGCCCGATCAGCCTGCGCCCGCCGTTGCAGACCGCCCGGAACTTGACCGCTGGATTCTGTCGGAGTTGCACCAACTCATCGGCACCGTCACCGAGGGGATGGATGCCTACGATGTCACGAGCGGTCGCGCGATCGAAGCATTCGTGGATGATCTGTCCAACTGGTATATTCGCCGCTCCCGCCGCCGCTTCTGGAAGGCCGAGAGCGACACCGACAAAGCCGCCGCGTACGCCACGCTGTACGAATGCCTCGTGACGGTCACAAAATTGCTCGCGCCGTACACGCCCTTCATCGCGGAGGCGATGTATCAGAATCTCGTGCGCTCTGTGCAGCCGAACGCGCCCACCTCCGTCCACCTCTGCGACTGGCCTACCGCGAACGATGCCACTATTGACCGCGTGCTGAGCCGCGATGTGCGGGCAGTGGTACAGACCGTCTCGCTCGGTCGGGCAGCACGAATGAAGGCAAATCTCAAGGTGCGCCAGCCACTGGCACGCTTGCTCGTCCACGCCCGCGATGCAGGGGAGCAGGATGCTATCATGCGGCTACAAGATCAGTTGAAGGAAGAACTGAATGTCAAAGCGGTGGAGCCTCTCGCCGCAGGCACGGACATTGTCTCGTATCAGGTGCGCCCGAATCTGCCAGTACTCGGCAAGAAGTACGGCAAACAACTCGCCGCCATCCGGCAGGGGCTTGCCGCGCTCGATCCGAACACCGTCGCGCAGGCGGTTGCGGCGGGTGAATCGGTGCAGGTCACGCCCGATGTAGCCCTCTTGCCCGATGAATTGCTCGTGGACGCAGTGAAGCGTGAAGGATACGCGGTGGAGGAGGACGGCGGCTACACGGTCGCTCTCGATACCACGCTTTCGCCTGCGCTGGTGCGCGAAGGGATGGCGCGTGATCTCGTACGCGCGGTGCAGGATGCCCGCAAAGCGGCGGGTTTGCAGATCGAAGACATGATCGCCCTCACAATCGCTGTCGCAGAAGGCAACAATGCCGATACACTTCGCACCATGCTTGCAGAGTACCGCGAGTATATCAGTGGCGAAGTACTTGCTCTGTCGCTCATAATCGGGGAAGTATCTGGCACAACGAGCACCACGACTATTGGCGGCGTCCCACTCGTGATCGGCGTCACACGTACTGGCACCGTCAGTAGCGGCGTGCGTGTCCTCCTAGCGGAGGAAGAGTAGCAAGGGAGTTGAAACCAATGGACGAGCAACGGGGTGCGGCAGCAGTGGCGAACGACGCGGAAGATTTCTCACCGAATGCAACAGCGGTACCTATCGAGGCGACTGAAGCGGTCGAGGCCGAGCAAGCGGCGGACGATACGTCCGCCCGCAGCGAATCGCTGGTGCTGACGGCGCGGCTCTTCCGGCGCGACCAGCCGCCCCGCCCCGTCGAACTCGCCGAGGTCCCGGAACGTATCGCGGACGACGCCAATTTCGTCTGGATAGATGTCTGCGGCTATACGGCAGACGATCTCCGCACGATCGCAGATACCGTGCATCTGCATCCTACTGCCGTCCACATGGCACTCTCATCATGGAAACGTCCTAGCCTCGATGTCTTCGAGGATCAATTTTTTGCTACCGCGACAGTGCCGGAACTCGATCCTGCCGCGTATCGCGTGCAGGCGCGTGAGTTAGACTTGTTCGTCCGTGCGAACCTCGTCGTCAGCGTACACAAGGCACCGTTCGCATTCGAGGAGCGTGTGGCTACCCGTGCTGAACAGAGTTCAGAACTGCTCGATGACGATTCGGCATTCATGGTCTATATTCTGCTCGATGAATTGCTCGCCCACTACGACACGCTCTACGAACAGATACAGACCGAGATCGAACAAATGGAGGAGCGTGCGCTTACCGATACCTCCGATGCCTACCTGAACGATCTGCTGGACTTCAAGCGATACGTCTTTGCGCTGTCGCAATTGACCGAGCAGCACCGCGAGATTTTCTCCGCGTTCCTACGCCCTGATTTCAAATGGGTCTCCGGCGAGGGGGTGGAGGTCTACTTCCGCGATCTCGAAGCGCGGTTGGCGCGGGTCGCAGATGCCCTGCTCGGCGCGAAAGAGGCGACGAACGGCTCCTTCTCAATTTATGTCTCCCATATGTCGCACCGCACAAACAACATCATGAAGACACTTACGATCATCTCTGCGGTGCTCTTGCCCACCAGCGTCATCGTCGGCTTCTTCGGGGTGAACAATCTTGCCGACCTCCCCGTCTTCACTCATCCGGCGGGGTTTGTGCTGATGATCGCGCTCATCATCCTCGTCAGCGTCTCCATCCTCCTAACCTTCCGCCGCAAGCGATGGATTTAGTCGGTGCTCACGGCTCAGTTGGTACGGCGGTAGGGCAGTAGACGGCGTTCGACCTCGTCCATCACGAAATTGAGCAGCACGCCAAGGACGGCAGCGGCAATCAAACCCGCGTACATCGTCTCGACATCGAGTGTTTGCCACGAAAGCCAGATGCGCGTGCCGATGCCATGCCCGCCGGGGATAATGAATTCGCTGCCGACCGCGACAATTAATGAAAAGCCGAGCGCAAGCCGTCCCCCCGCCAGCACGAACGGCATTGCTCCCGGCAATGCCACCGTGCGGACGATCTGCCACCGTGACGCCCCGAACGACCGCGCGACGTCAAGGTGCAGCCGGTCTATTGCCAGTACGCCGGACATCGCATTGAGCAACACAAAGAAGAAACTGCTCGCCACGATCATCGCAATCTTGCTCGACTCGCCCAGCCCGAAGATCACCAGAAAGAGCGGCAGTACCGCGATTTTCGGGATGGCGTAAATCAGCGACGTGATCGGCAGTAGCGCGGCACGCAAAGCGGGCATCAATCCCATGAGCAAGCCGAGCAGCGCGGCGGGGATAAACGCCAGCGTGAACCCTGCAACCACCCGCCCCGATGTTGCCAGAATGTCTCGCGGCAAGTCGCCGTTGCGGATCGTCGCCCCCAGTGCGCCGAGTACTCCCGTCGGGGGCGGGAAGAAGACCGGGTTCAGCAACCCCGACCGCGACGCCCCCTCCCACAGCACCAGTAGCACCAGCGGCGACAACACTGCAAGCAGCCGCTCCCGCGCCACCGTCGGCGCGGATTGCGTGCTGAGGATCGAGGTCTGCGTATCCGCACCGCTCGTCGCATGGTCGGTCGTGGGTTCAACCTGTATACGCTCTTGAATATCCATCGCTACGAATCCTTCAATGATGAAAATGCAGTGTCAGGGACTTCCCCATGTGCGTGTATTTCCAGTGCGTCCCAGATATAACGGGCGGCGGCACGGAAGGCGGGCGTATCGCGGTCGGCGTAACGCACACGGGGGCGCGGCACATGCACCGGTACATCGAGGATGACCGCACCCGGTCTAGCACGCATCACCACGACACGATCCGCCAGCGCGACTGCTTCATCTACGCTGTGCGTCACAAAGAAAACGGTCTTCCCCGACCCCTGCCAGAGTGCGGCGAGTTGTTCCTGCATGACGAGACGGGTTTGCTCATCGAGGCTGCCGAACGGTTCGTCCATCAGTAATACATCGGGGTCTACCGCGAGAGCGCGGGCAAGATTGACGCGCTGCTGCATTCCGCCGGAGAGCGTCGCGGGGTACGCCCCTACAAATCTGCCAAGCCCGACGCGTTCCAACTGTGCGCTGGCGATCTGGCGGCGGCGGTCTGCGGGTACCCCTTCCAGTGTCAGCCCGTACTCCGCATTGCCGAGAGCGGTCAGCCACGGAAAGAGCGATTGCCCCTGAAAAACCGTTGCGACCTTGCCTGTCACCGTCGCGGTGCCGCCCGTTTGCCGCTCCAGCCCCGCAAGTATCCGCAGCAGCGTCGTCTTGCCGCACCCGCTTGGCCCAACGATACAGACAAACTCGCCGCGTTGTACCGTGAGATTGACATCATC
>JBBRMX010000012.1:0-29283 GCA_038230615.1 Thermomicrobiales bacterium
GGTGGTGCAGCAAGGTTTGCATATGGCGATGGAGAATTCATACTTGCAATGTTGCACATCTAGGAACGGTTGCAGGAAGCAGGAAGGTAGCGGTTGATCGGGGAATCGAGTAGGGCGCGTCGGCAGAAATGGCTGCTGGCGATGCACGTCGGTCGGGCAGTCGTCCGTCTCGGTCAGCGGCTGGAGGCTGCGGGCAACGCGGGAACGTGGAGCGGGGTTGAGGTAGCGTAACGCGCACACGATGACACGACACTTTGCACGCGCTCCACATCGGGGCGGCGTTTGATAGGGGAGACGTGCAGCGCGTCTCCCTTTTTCGTTGCGCCGTTGCGCCGTTGCGCGGTGTGTTGTGGTACGGGGTCAGTGCGCCACGCCGCGCATTCCGCGTGCCTCGGTCACTTCGCGCAGCGACGATTCGAGCAGGCGCATCGCTGCCGTCGGGAAGGGTGTGCCGGGGATGATCGCCAGCGAAAGTAGCCCGTCGTCGTGCGGAAATGCCGAGAAGACCGCGCCGAGGAAGCGATACCGCGCCCCGACCTGCGGCACGCACGCCGCGCAGAGCCGTGCGAACGGCACACCGTCGTATGCAGCCGCGATACCGCCCTTCGCTTCGTGTTCGCAGGCGGTGCAGTGAGTGGGGGAAAGTGGGAGATCATTCATTGCGTCATCCTTTATAACTACAAGGCGGTGTCATAGTGCATGGCGGGCATCTTCCTTTCCGATATTTGCCCGCAAGTATATCGCGTACTCATGCGTGCATTGACGGGCAACGGGGCGCGTGCGACGATATGTTGCCGATGGAACGACGAATGAGGGGGTGCATATGGCTCTGTTTTCCGATGCCGCACGACCGGCAGTGGTCTGGTTGGACGGAGAACTCGTGCCGTGGGCGGGCGCGACGCTGCACATTACCGCGATGGGCGCGGCGGCGCATGTCTCCGTTTTTGAGGGCATCCGCGCCTATGCGGGGGCGGACGGCAGCACGCTGTTCATTTTCCGATTGCGCGAACATTTGCAGCGGTTCCTCGATTCCATGCTGATGATGCGGATGCCGGTGCAGTACACCGTGGACGAACTGACCGACGCGGTGTTGTCGCTCGTGCGTGCCAATGGGACGCGGGGCGATACATACATCCGCCCCGTCGCGTTCTACAGCGGGCTGGATCACGCGAGTTTCGGGGATACTGCCGCCGACCCGCCGCAGGTGCTCATCTGGACGCGCCCGATTGGGTCGCAACTGACGACCGAGCGCGGGCGGGCAATCGGTGTCTCATCGTGGGCGTGCATCGCGGACAATGTCATGCCGCCGCGGATCAAAACGATGTCGAACTACCAGAACAAACGGCTGGCGCAGCTCGAAGCGCAGGCGAACGGCTACGATGATGCCGTGCTGCTCACCGCGCAAGGCAAAGTGGCAGAGATGCCGGGGGCGTGCATCTTCGCGCTGCGGGACGAGGTGTTTATTACCCCCGGTGTGACGAGCGGCATTCTGGAGAGCATCACGCGGGATACCGTCATCCGGCTCTGCCACGAGGTCATTGAGGTGCCGGTGCGGGAGCGCGATATGGACCGCACCGAGCTGTATGTTGCGGACGAAGTGTTTTATTGCGGCACGGCGGCGGAAGTGACACCCGTCTGGTCGGTAGATCATATCCCGCTGCGCTCGAAGGGAACGGGCGCAATCACCCGCCGCCTCGACCGCCTTTACCACGATCTCGTGCGCGGTATTGACGACCGATTCCCGGAGTGGCGCACGCCGATTGTCACCGAGGATTCGCTGCTGCGAACCGAGTTCAGCAGCACCGTCGCAGACATGCAACCGATCTGATTACCTGACTACTTGACCACCTGACCGAAGGAGCGCACCGATGGCATGGGCGAACCGGGGTACGGCACATCGTCCGGTCGTGATGGGGCGGCGGGGCGCGGTGGCATCCGCGCACTACCTTGCAACGCTGGCGGGGCAGCGGATGCTGATGCAGGGCGGCAACGCGATTGATGCCGCCGTCGCCATTGCCGCTGCGCTCAATGTAGTCGAGCCGTACATGAGCGGCATGGGCGGCGTCGGGTACATGTTCATTTACGACGCCAAGAGCGGCAAGCGCATTGTCCTCGATTACAACGGGCGCAGCCCCTACGCCGCCGACATCAGTTTGTACGATTCCGAGGAAGCCAAGTACACAGGGATGCTCTCGCCGCTCGTGCCGGGGGCGGCTGCGGGCTGGCTCGATGCATTGGAAACCTACGGCACGATGGACCGCGCAACGGTATTTGCCCCCGCGATTGAGTATGCGGAAGGTGGCGTGCCGATCTCGCTCGTCAACCACGCCTTCTGGACGGCGAACGAACACCGCCTGCGTCCGTACCCGACCTCGGTCGCGCAGTATCTGCCGGGGGGCGTCGTGCCGCAACCCGGTACGATCCTGCGTCAGCCCGATCTCGCCCGCACCTTCCGGCTACTAGTCGAGGGCGGCAAAGAGGCGTTTTATCGCGGTCCGATTGGCGCGGAGATTGTGCGGTTTTCGCAGGAAAACGGTGGCTTGCTCACCCAGCGCGACCTGGACCACTTCGCAACGCAATGGGTAGAGCCGATCAGCGTCAATTATCGCGGGTACGAGGTCTATTGCCCACCGCCACCGTGCAGCGGCATCCAGTATTTGCAGACGCTGAATATCCTCGAAGGGTTCGACATGGCGGCGATGGGGCAGAACACGCCGGACGCTATCCACCATTTCGCGGAGGCAATGAAACTCGCGGGGGCGGATCGCGCCGAGTACGCCCCCGCCCTGCACCCGCCGACCGATGGCCTGCTCTCGAAAACCTACGCCGCCCGCCGTCGCGCTCTCATCGGCACCACTGCGGGCGACGCGGGGGGCGAGCGGTTCACCTCCGCGAAACGGGCGCACGAGATCACGGCAGGCAACCCGTATGCGATGCCGCAAAGCACGACGCATTTTGACGCCGCCGACGCGCACGGCAATGCCGTGTCGGTGACACAGACGCTCGGCGCGGCATTCGGATCGGGCGTCGTGTTCGGGAATACGGGGCTGGCAATCAACGACTTCATGTACTGGATGGACCGCGACCCCGCCAGCCCGAACGCTATCGCGCCACACAAGGCGGTAGAACAATGCCTCTCGCCCGCGCAGGTCTGGCGCGACGGCAAACTGTTCATGTGCATCGGCACGCCGGGAAGTTTCGGCATCATGCAGACGACACCGCAGATGATCGCCAATGTGCTCGACCACGGTTTCAGTATCCAAGCCGCCATCGAAGCACCACGCTTCCGCACCACCTCCGGCACCGGATTGCTGATGGAAGGTCGCTTTCCCATCGGGGTGCGTGATGCGCTCGCCGCGATGGGGCATGTAATCGAGGTAACCGAAGACTGGTCGGTGCTGGTTGGCGGCGGGCAGGGTATCATGGTGGACCCCGACAGCGGCGCACTGATGGGCGGCGCAGACCCCCGCCGCGATGGGTATGCACTGGCGTGGTAGCCGCGCTGCCGTGCCCCGTCCAAAACCGAAACTGACACCGAGACCGGAACCGGAACCGGAACCGAAAGGGACTTTCGCACGTATGGCAACGGATACCGCACGCGCACTCCCGCAGACGCGCGGCGATCTCTCCGAGCGGGTGCCGCCGATTGTGCTGGTGTCGGCGGCGATTCTGTCGGTGCAGCTTGGTTCGGTCGCAGCGCGGCAACTCTTCCCGGTGGTCGGGGCGACGGGGGCGGTCGCGCTGCGTATCTGTCTCGGCGCGGTGGTGCTGCTCGCGCTGTGGCGTCCGCGATTGCGCGGGCTTGGACGGGCGGCATACGGCGCGGCGTGCGTCTATGGGCTGACGACTGCCCTGATGAACCTCGCGTTCTATAGTGCGCTGGCGCGGTTGCCGCTCGGCGTGGCGGTGTCGCTGGAGTTTCTCGGCCCGCTCGCTGTGGCGGTGGCGTCGTCGCGTCGCGGGCGCGATCTCGTCTGGGTAGGGTTGGCGGCGGCGGGTATCGCGCTCTTTTCACCCCTCGGCGCAACGGGTGCGATGCACCTCGACCCCGTCGGTGTGCTGTTCGCGCTGGGGGCGGCAGTGTTCTGGGGTGGGTATATCGTCATGGGCGCGAAAGTGGGCGGGAAACTCCCCGGCGGCTCCGGATTGGTGCTGGCGATGGGGTTTGCGGGGGTGTTGCTGCTCCCGGTCGGAGCGGTGCAGGTCGTGCCGCAGGTCGCCGCGCACCCGTCGCTGCTGCTATGGGGGCTTGGGATCGCGGTGCTCTCGTGCGCCTTGCCGTATTCGTGCGAGTTCGCTGCGCTGCGCCGGATGCCGACCTATGTGTTCGGCGTCCTGATGAGCATCGAACCCGTCGTTGCCGCCGCGGTCGGTCTGATCTTCCTCGGGGAGCGGCTGACGCTGCGAGCAATTGCCGCGATTGCCCTCATCACCGTTGCCGCTGCGGGCGCATCGTGGGTGAAACGGAGAAGCGCGTGACGAGTGAGCGGGAGAATTGCGGCACCGGATGTATCCACAGTACATCGTGGTTGGCTGGCTCGTGGTCTCCGCCCCGACTATGGGTGCGGCTCCTGCTGCCATCACTGCCCCTGCCATGACTGCGAGCGCGACGACGGCTCCGGTTGCTCTGCCGCCACTGCTCCCAGTACGACGACTGCTGCGACTGTTGCCCTGACCGTCAGCCCGACACGATCCTGCAGACCGGCACCCCGCGTACAGTGAATCCCTCCCCGGGCTGCTCCTCCTCGAATTGTTGGCAGGGATTATGCTGATCGCAGGGGGACTTCTACTCCTCCGGCGCACGCGCCACGCATCGCGGTAACGTTCCTCGGGTTCGTATGGTGCGATACTGTGGGAGTATAGTGCCGTACTGACTACTGCTGAAAAGAAAGGCCTCTATCGTGGTACGTAGTTTCCCTCCTCTCACTTCCCTTGTTTCGCGCCGCCGTATGCTCGAAGGGGCTGCTGCCCTTGCCGCTACACTTATCGCCTCCGCGTGTGGGGCGAACCGCGCCCTCGATGCTGCGGGGACGACGGGTGCGGGTGCGCTCACCACTCCCACCCCGGCGTCAAGCGCGTCCGTTGTTGCATCCGCGTCGGTGGTTGCAGGTACTGCTGCTCCTGCTGCTCCTTCGAGCGGTACCCCTCCCCCCGCACCGACGCTGCCCGCGAATGCTACGGCGAATGCGTTGGCACCCGCAGCCTCTCCCGGTGTAACGCCGACTGCCGCACCGCTTGCAGGAGGCGCATCTACGCCGCTGCCCGCACCGGGTCCCGCCCTTCTGCAAGCATTCAACAAAGCCCCCGACATGAAAGTGCTCGATGCCGTAGACTGGGAAGCATCCACCGCAGGCTTGCAGCCCTTTCTTACCCCGACCAAATCCTTTTTCGTGCGCTCCCATTACCCCTTCCCAGTCGTGAAGCAGGAAGAATGGAAACTGACAATTACGGGTCTGGTGGACAAGCCCGTCACGCTCACGTACGCTGATCTCACCAAGATGCCTTCCAAGAAGATGGCAGCGTGGATCGAGTGCGCGGGCGATGGGCGGGGACGCTTCAAGCCGATGGCGAGCGGTGGTCAGTGGACGATCGGCGCGGTGGGAAATGCTGAGTACACGGGCGTTTCTCTGAATGATGTGCTGAAGATGGCGGTACCAAAAAGTAACGTGGTAGATATCGTCTGCTCCGGCGCGGGCAATAGCCAGTGGGCGCGTGGACTGAACTGGGCGAAGGCGATAGACCCGGACACGATGCTCGTCTGGCAGATGAACGGCGAACCCTTGCGTGTGGAACAAGGCTTCCCTGTGCGCCTACTCGTACCCGGCTATCCCGGCGTGGCACAGGTGAAATGGATCACCAATATTGACCTGATTGACCGCCCGTATGACGGCTACTTCAACACGGTGCTCTACACCTTCATTGACGGGAACGGCAAAAATCTCGGACAACTGACCACGATGCCGGTCAAAAGCGTGATTACCTCGCATACCCCCAACGCTACTATGAACGCAGGGATGCAGATGATCTCTGGCAAAGCGTGGACGGGCGCAGGCGGCGGCATCACAAAGGTCGAGGTCTCCACAGATGGTGGCACGACGTGGAATGCGGCGAAGATTACCGAGCAGGCGGGGCAATGGAGTTGGTACGCCTTTGAATATCCGTGGGATGCGAAGGACGGTCCCGCGATGCTCACCTCGCGTGCGACGGACGCCAAGGGGAATGTGCAGCCCCAAACACCGCCCTTCAACAAGAATGGCTATCAGTACAATGGCTGGTGGACAGTGGCGGTGACTGTCGGTGTCGCCGCAGGCACCACGGTATCTGCCGCCGCGCAAACACCCACTGGTATGACAACGACGATGGGTGCCGCTGCAATATACCCGGGCATGAGCAACTCGGCATGAAGGACACCCTCACCGTGAAATAGGCAATCGTTCTGTGGCACTTCCTCAACGGGGAAGTGCCACAGAACTGCTTCCGTATGACGCGTGTCTGCGCGGTTTTTGCTCCCTTTCCCCTTGTTTCTCATCACTTTTTCGCGTCAGGTCGCCCAACGCAAAATGAGCGGGTCGAGGCGGCGGGCGAGAGCGATGAGACCGGCGCGGGTGGCGGCGGGGAGCGGAGTTTGCGGATGGCGGACATACTCGCTGGCGATAATGCCGCCTTCCACCATCAAGGCTTTCGTTGCCCGCAAGCCGCACTGCCGGTTTTCGTAGTTCACGAGCGGCAGCCATCGCTCGTAGAGGGCGGTTGCAACGTCGCGCTTGCCGCCGAGATGCAACCGGACAACCTCGCCCAGAATCTCCGGGATGGCGGCGGAGGGCATCGTTCCCGTCGCGCCCGCGTCGAGGTCTGCGCCAAGCGTGATCCCTTCTTCGCCGTCGAAGGGACCGGGAATATCGTCGCCCGCCAGCGCGATGAGGTCACGCAATTTGTTTGCGGCGTTCGGCACCTCGATCTTGCAGTACTGAAACTGCGGAATTGCTTTCGCCAGCCGTGCGAGGAAGGCGGCGGAAAGCGTCGTGCCGCTCATCGGGGCATCTTGGAGCATAATCGGGATATCCAAGCCGTCCGCGACAGTGTGGAAAAACTCTGACACGCCGTGTTCGTCGGCGCGAATCGTCGTGCCGTGGTAGGGCGGCATGAGCATCACCATCGCCGCGCCCGCTGCTTGCGCCCGCCTGCTCCGCTCGGCGGCGATACGGCTGCTGTAGTGGCTTGTCGTCACAATCACCGGCACGCGCCCCGCGACATGATCGAGTAGGGCGGTCGTCAGGTCTTCGCGCTCGTCATCGGTGAGGGCAAACTGCTCGGAATAATTAGCGAGGATGCAGATGCCGTCTACCCCTGCATCAATGAGGAAATCCATCGCCCGCCGCTGGCTTTCCATATCGAGATTGCCCGCATCGTCGAATGTCGTCGGCGCGATAGGAAACACGCCGCTGTACACCGTGGCTGCCACAGAAATGCTCCCTCCCCTGTATGCATCCCGCACTGGCGCGGGATGTCCTGCCCTGCACCGATGCGGGACGGTCTCGCGCTAATCCGGTTGGTAGGCGTCGTATTCCATGCGGCGGGCGGTCTGGGCGGCGATGTCTGCGCCCTTCAGTTTGCCGACGACATACAGTGCCATATCAATGCCCGCCGAGATGCCCGCCGAGGTAACGATGTTGCCGTCCTCGATGAAACGGGCATCGCCGCGTACATGGGTCATCGTGTAGGCTTCCGCCATCCGCTGCACACTCGCCCAATGCGTTGTGACTGTCTTGCCCGCCAGTATCCCCGTCTCCGCGAGTAGAAATGACCCGGTACAAACGCTTGTTGTTACTTTTGCTTCGGACGCCCGCTGCTTGATCCAGCCGATCAGCCGTGGGTTCGTTACTTCGGTGCGCGTCCCCATGCCGCCCGGTATGACGAGCAGATCGAACGGCGGCGCATCCTGCAACGAATAATCCGGCACGACTTTCAGACCGTGCGATGCACGAATCGGTCGGTGCGCGTCTGCCCGCTCCGCGACGGTTGCGACGGTGAATGCACCCTCGCCAATATTGCCCGCCATGCCGAACACTTCCAGCGGACCGATGAAATCAAGTTCTTCCACATCGTCGAATATGACGATGCCGACGCGGATTGTGCCGCTTTCCGGTCCAATTGCCATCGGTGTTCCCTCCATATATGCGGACAGTCACATGCGGCTTGTCGCGTATGTGCAAGGATAGCACGGGTTGCCGGGAGCAGGGCGGCGGGTGCGCTCGGTTCCTCGCCCGCTCAGTATGCCAGCCGGTGCAGTGCCTCCGCCAGCACCGTAATTCCTTCGGTCGCGTGCGCGATAGACGTGAACTCCGCCGGGGTGTGGCTGCGCCCGTCTTTGCTCTGGACGAAAATCATTGCGACCTTGCTGCGCGTCGCCATATTCTGGCTGTCGTGTCCCGCGCCGCTGTGCATCGTCATGGTGGGAATGCCACGGGCAGCCGCTGATGCTTCCAGTAGCCGCACAAGACCGGGGTCGCAGACGGCGGGCGCGTGGTCGGCAGTCGTGTGCCACGAGATGTCGAGCGTACGCCGCGCTGCCACCGCACGGAACAACGCCTCGTGCCGCGCCAGTAGTTCGCGCTCGGCGTCGGGGTCGGGATGGCGGGCATCCACAGTAATTGCGACGCTCTCCGGCACGATGCTCGGATAATTCGGTAACACCTCGATGCGTCCCACGGTCGTGACGGCGGGGCGTCCCATCGCAAGGGCGTTGGCGATGACGCCGCTGATGATCTCTGCCGCCCCCGCCATTGGGTCGCGCCGCAAATCCATCGGCACCGCCCCCGCGTGGTCAGACCGCCCCGCAATCTTCACCACGAAATGGCGCAGGCTCGTGATCGCATTGACGATGCCGACATCTAGCCCCGCCAGCTCCAAGAGCGGTCCCTGCTCGATGTGGAGTTCGAGAAAGGTTTCGATGTCGGTGCGCCCCGCGTCCGGCACACGGGTGGGGTCGAGACCGACCGCACGCATCGCAGCCGCCATCGTCCCGCCGTCGAAATCGCGCATGGTCTCTGGCTCATCGGGCGCGACCATGCCATTGATCGCACGCGATCCCCAGAAATTCGCGGCGGGGAAGCGGCTCGATTCCTCCTCGCACAAACTCACGGCTTCCAGCGTCCGTTTCGGTCGCCCGTATTGCTCTCGTAGCGACTGAATCGCAAGCAGCCCCGCAATGACGCCAAGCGCACCGTCGTATCGCCCGCCGGGGAGTTGCGTATCAATGTGCGAGCCGGACGCGATCACGTCGCCGCCGCCGTCGGTGCCATCGAGCCGCCCCCAGAGGTTGCCAACACTGTCGCGGCGCACCGCCAGCCCCGCCGCCGCATACCACGCCGCAACCTGTGCTTGCGCCGCCACCCATTCCGGGGTGTAGACCGCCCGCCGCACTCCCGTGCCGCCGTCCGCCCCGAACTGTGCTAACGCCATAAGATGTGCTTCCACCCGCGCCGGGTCAATCGTCACCGCCATCACATCCCCCTTCAGTGTTTCTCTGGGTTCTCTGCGTTGTTGCGGCTACTCTTTTCCGCATTTCTTCGCGGCGGTTCCCGTTATCTCTTCTCCGGCTGTAATGTTGCGGTGTGGGTTGCGGTGTCGAAGTAGAGGCGGCGGATGTGCATGGCATTCTTGCCGAACAGCACGAACTCGTACGATGCGTCGCCGTCGCCTTGCTGCGCGTGGATGTCGTGCGGCGGCGGCGGAATGACGGCGGCATCGCCCGCGTCGTAGATACGCTCCTCAGTCATTGTGAGGTGCGCCGCGCCTTCGCCAAGCCCGCCGTCGTCGCGGCGATATGCCCAGTGGTGGTTGCGCCCACGATACACGCCCGCCACACCCCATGTGCCGTGGTTGTGAATCGGCGTCGGAGCCTCGGCACCGAAGCGGGCGCGGACGAGCGTCAGCCCCGTATCATCGGTATAGAGCGGTCCCGATCCCGCCGCCCTGCCCGCGTGAACATTCCCGGCGGGTGCATCGGCGGTGGCGAGCACGGCGGGGTGTATCATCAGCACGCGCATCCGCGCCGCGATTGCTTCCAGCGTGGCATCCGTCGCACCCTCCGGCGCGAGCATCGTCTGCACATCCCCGATGAACTCCGCAATGGCAGCATCAAGCGCGGCGTTTGCGGTTGTGGTAATCGTGGTCGTCGCGGTGGTCGTTGTTGTCATGGCACATCCCTCACCTTCGCCCCGCGTCCGGTGGGAGCGCGGGAAAACCGGAATATCTGCGACCATGATACCGTACGCGGGTGACCTATTTCTGCATATTCTTCAGCACATAATAGAGTGGGCGACCGCGATACTGATCGTCGAGCAGGCTAAAGTAGCCCCACGAGACATTTTTCGGGCTGATGACCGACCAGTTGAGGTTCCAGAGAAACATCGCGCCCACCCACGGATAGCGCGTCTGCATCATGGAGATCGTTTGCAGTGTCCATTGGGTGCGGGTCTCTTCGGAGACATCATTGAATTCCGGGAAGTCGCCGCTGCCGTAGCCCCATTCCGTCACCCACATTGCCCGCCCGCCGTCGCCCGCCCGGATCATGGCAAGGCGCATCTGCTCGATGCGGCGGAAGTAGAACGAGGCATGCGTGGTATATTCGCCGCTATTCGGCTGATCGGGCCAGAGCGTATCGGGCGCATTGCGGTAGCCGTACGGATGGACGCCCTGCACATCTGTGAGGGTGCGGTAAATCCCGCCCTCGTACGCTTCCAGCCGTTCCAGATAGCGCACATCGTCTATGCCGATTTTCGGGTCGTTGTACCCTGTGGGGCCGAGTGCCGCACCGACGATCAAGGCGTTCGGGTCATTGGCACGGATGACGGGCGAAACCGCCTTGACCATCTCGACATACGCGCCCGCGTCAATACGCGGCCCCCACTCCACCGCGATATTCGGCTCGTTCCAGATTTCATACGCCGCGACGCGCCCCGCGTAATGCTTGGTGAGGGCACTCATGAAGCGGGCGAAATCCTGCGGGTCGCGCGGTGCGCCGTTATCGCCGTTCGCGGTGTACCATGTCGGGGTGCCGGAGATCGTGAACAGGATGCTGCACCCCTGCAATTGCAGGTCGGTCACGACGAGATCAAGCCCCGCGAAATCGTACATGCCGCGCTGCGTCTCCAAACCCGCCCACTGCAACGGCTGGCGCACCCACTTGAAACCGAGATCGCGCACGTAATACGCAATGCGGTCGCGTGGCTGGTTGGTAAACTCTGTCACAATGCCGAATGCGGGACTGCGCGGCGTGTTCATCCCCTTCACGGGGATGTTCTCGGACGGGAGCCGTACTCCCTCGTAGAACTGGTAGAGTTGCTTGCCGAGCAGACCGAGTTGCACTTCGCGCGGCGTCCCCGCAAACTCCGGGTGCCGCTCGAAGCGGAACCGCTCGAAATACTGCACCGTGTAAATGCGCCCGTCGTCGGGGTTCAGTTCGATAAACTCCTCCGAAATGGGCAGCCCGAAGACCTTCTGCCCGCCCTTACTTTCCCAGAAGGCACGGAACGCGTACGCGAGGCTGTGCCGCGTTTCCGGGAAATAGCGCGTATCCGCATTCACTGTGCTTGTCGTGAGCGGTGCAAAATCGCGCCCGCTCGATAGCACGGTTCCCGCGTTCGCCAGTTGGACCGCATTGTCGCCGTTCGTGATTGGGGCATCGAGCCGCCCGCGCTCAAGATATTGATAACGTTTGCCGTCACGCAAGATCACCGGCGTGATCGGCGCACCGAGAATATCCGCCCCCACGCCCGACACAAACGCAGCAAAAGCCGGATCGAGCGGAATCGGCGGCGCGGTTGCCGCCCCGATCTGTACCGACGGCACGATGACCGTCAACAGCAGCGCGACCAGTTGTACCCACGCCGCACGGCGCAGCCCCCCCGATGACGATTTCAGCACACCACGGCTCCTCATGGTCCCCACCAAAAACCCCGCAGTATGTTATGTCAATTTTGAATGGAAGGGAAGGGGAGTGGGCAGCGGTAGAGGTCGCGATCCCGATCTCGCGCCCCACTACCGCCGGAAGACGAGGTAATTCATCAATGTGGCGACTTCGCGCCCGACGTAGCGGGTTTCTTCCTCACTGCCGGGGCGGATGGGACTGGTGAGGGTGGGGGAGGTGAAGCCGTCGAAGTCGAGATCGGTCGCCATCTGTTTGAGACGGAACATGTGGAACGGGTCGGAGACGAGCAGGGCGCGATGCCAGCGGTTCTGCTGCATTAACACTGCCGCGAGCTGCATAGATTCGTACGACGATTTCCCTTCGCGTTCCAGCACAATCGCTCGATCCGGCACGCCGCGTCCGACGAGATACCGCCGTGCGACTTCGCTCTCCGCAAGCGTGTCGCCCTCACCGACGCCGCCGGTGAGGATGAACATCGGGGCATATCCAGCGGCGTACAGGTCGTATGCATGATCGAGGCGGGCGCGGAGTACGGGCGATGGCTTGCCGTTCCATTCCGCCGCGCCAAGTACGATGATCGCATCGGCGTGCGTCGTCTCGTCGGTCCGCGCTTGTCGTTCGATCAGGAGCGCGGCAGCGAGCGCGAAGACGATTGCGAACCCGACCGCCATCAATACCAACCACCCCGCGACACGGAACACCGACAGCCCACGTCGCTTCCGATAGCGCGATGCGGTGCGTGCGGCGGACTGTGCCGGGTAGGAGGGTGCATTACGTGCCATCCAAAATTCCCCTGTCGCAGTGGGATTTTGCCGCCGCGAACGGGCGGCGCATCCTTGCTATGGTGACATAAAGTGGTAGTTGCGTCAAGATAGGGCGAAAATGGTTCGCGCTCCGTCGTGCGTACCCTGCAGCCTCTGCGGTGCGCTCACGAACCGCCTCCCACATGCTATGCTACTCGCGATTAATCCCCGCGCCATATCGGGAGAATAGTGCCGATGTCCACACCCGCGACGATGGAGACAAGGGAGCAGGAAGTCCGACCGTTGCACGACCCTGCCGAGCTCCGCGCCTGTCAGGAGATTCAGCAGCGGGCGTGGGGCATCGTGGAGGACGGCTACCTCGTTCCGGTAGCGACGCTGGCGGCAGCGGCGGCATACGGCGGGTTGGTACTCGGCGCGTTCCGCGATCACGCGCTTATCGGGTTCGCGTTCGCCTTCCGGGGTGTACTGCCAGACGGCACTCCGATCCTCTATTCCCAGCTGACGGGCGTGCTGCCGGAGGCGCAGGGCGGCGGCACGGGGCGGCGCATCAAGCAATTCCAGCGCGACTGGGCGCGGGCGCAGGGCTTGCCGTATGTCGCGTGGGCGTTCGATCCCTTGCAGGCGATGAACGCGCACTACAATCTCACTGTGCTTGGCGCGACTGCGGTGGCATATCACGAGAATTTCTATGGCACGCGCTTCGATGCCCTCAATCCCGGTGTGCCGACCGACCGCCTCTTGTGCATCCTGCCGACCGCCGCCCCGCCGCCCGCGCTGCCGGAATCGCCCGCCGACATCGCCCCGCTCCTCGCCACATCACGGACGAGCGACGGATTTCCCGCCCCCCGCCCTCAACCGTGGCAGGACGCGCCTGCCCTCTCAATCGCCGTCCCCGCCGATCTTCGCCCGATGCGAACCACGTATCCCGCACTCATCGAGGGATGGCAGGGCGCAATCCGTGCGGCGTTTCATGCGGCATTCGCGGCGGGGTATCGCGCCACCGCCTTCCGCCGTGGCGACGAATATGCGACATACATTCTGACGAAGGGGGAGTGACGCGATGCAGATCACGCGGGTAGACCTGTTGCATGTGCGGATGGAACTCGTGCGCGGCTTCGAGACGAGTTCGCACCGCAAGAACGACCTCAATCATATCCTCGTTCGCATCCACGACGACACGGGGCATGAGGGGTGGGGAGAATGCGCCGCCCCGACCGACCCCTACTATTGCCCGGAAACGACCGAAACCGCGTGGCACATGTTGCGCGATTACATGGCACCTGCCGTTATTGGGCAGGAAATTGGCTCCCCGGAAGCCCTGCTTGAGACATTTGCGAAGGTGCGCGGCAACAACTTTGCCCGTGCGGGGTTAGAGCAGGCATACTGGGCGTTAGACGCGACGGTGCGTGGCGTACCGCTGGCGCGAATGCTCGGCGCGACGCAGCCTGCAATCACGAGCGGCGTCTCGCTCGGTATCGAAAAAAATATCGAGCGGTTGCTGGAAGTCGTCGGGGAGTTCGTCGCGCAGGGGTATCCGCGTGTCAAACTCAAGGTCGGGCCGGGGTGGGATGTGCAGCCCGTCGCGGCGGTGCGCGAACGCTGGCCCGATCTCCTGTTACAGGTGGACGCGAACAGCGCGTACACGCTCGATCACATCCCGCAGATCAAGGAACTCGACCGCTTCGGTTTGCTTTTGATCGAGCAGCCGCTCGGCAATGAGGACATCGTAGATCACGCCCGGTTGCAGGCGGAGTTGCAGACGCCGATCTGTCTCGATGAGAGCATCCACACTGCCGATGACGCCCGAAAAGCCCTCGACCTCGACGCGGGGCGCATCATCAATATCAAGACGAGCCGTATGGGTGGGTTGCTGGAAGCGAAGCGCACGCACGACCTCTGCTACGCACGCGGTATTCCGGTCTGGTGCGGCGGGATGCACGAGTACGGCGTCGGGCGGGCGGCGAATGTGGCAATTGCCGCGCTCCCCGGCTTCACGCTCCCCGGCGATGTCTCCGGCTCCGACAAATACTACGCCCGCGACATCACCACTGTGCCGATCCTCGCCACCGACGGCGCAATTCCTGTCCCGACCGCACCGGGCATCGGCTACGATGTGGATATCGAATACGTCCGCGCCCAGACGGTTCGCGCCCTCACCCGCACCGCCGGTGCTGCCGGCTGGCACGACGGCGATGCCGTCTGGAATGCGTAACGCTATGAGTAACAAGATACAAGTACCAAGGAACAAGAGGGGAGTAACGAGTAACGAGTATCGAGTAGCGACAAGTGCGATGTATCCTGCGCATCATTCCCCTCTTGTTACTTGTATCTTGTTACTTGTTACGTTGCTTGCCGCGTGCGGGGAGACGCCGCCGGTGCCGACTATCGCGGGCGGGGTGCCGAACTCGCAGCAGACCGCCCTCGCACGGCTGACGGTTTCGCCGGGAACGCCGACCGCCGCGAACGGTATCGCGACTGCGACCCGCCCCGCCGCCACGACCGCCACCACACCCCAAACGGTTCCGGCGACCGCCACACCCGCGCCCGCGCCGAATATTGCAGTGCCGGAGGTGCCGGGGCTGCGATCGTCCGCAAGCGGGACGCCGTACACCAACCCCGCGATGACCTTCCGGTTTCTCGTGCCGCCGGACTGGTCATCGCCCGCACCGGAGGGACCGCAAAATGGGCGCGTCACAACCCGTGCGCCGGGGAATGCGGCAACGCTGACGGTGGAAGATGGCGTCGCTCCGGAGGATTGGCAACGCGCCGCGCCGCCCGCAGTCGCGGCGACGCTCGACCGCCAATACCGCGTCACTGCACCGGATCGCACATTGCAAACCGCTGTGCTTACCGCCGTCAGTGGCGCGAACGACTTCGGTGCGCCGACCTATCGCCTCACGTATACCGGGACGGAAAGTGGTGCCGCCGTGACAGTCGAGCGGTTTGTGATGCTTACACCCGTCGGCGCGATCATTACGACCGTCACTGCGCCTGCGGGCGGATACGGTGCATTGCGCCCAACGGTGGAGGGCATCGTCGGTTCGGTCGTGCCGCTCAAACTGGACGCGCCGACGCCCGCCGCGCTCGCGCCATCGGGCGGTACTGCCAACCTCGCACGCACGCCGTCCGGTTTCGGGGTCGCGTTGCCTGCCGGGTGGATGTCCACACCCGCGCCAATGATGCCGCCCGGTGTCGAATACGCGGCGCAGAGTGCGGACAGCGCGGCGCGATTGCGCGTGGTGCGAAAAACCGTCTCGGAAAAGACGACTCTCAATGACGCCTCATCCACCATCAGTGGCGAATTGAAAGCGAGTGCGGTCGGGTACAGCATCGAGTCTGAGGGCGCGAACACGGTCAATGGTGCGCGGGCGGTGCGCGTGATCTACCGCGCCACAGTGGGTGGGCGCGAGATCGTCGGGCAGAGCATCACCTTTCTCCGCTGTACAACGGCGTACGCGCTCTTCGTGGAAGTCCCTGCCGCACAATACGACATGCGCCAGCCCGAGACCGAGATGCTGTTCGACCGCATCGGCGGGAGCGTAGTGTTACCGTGATTGCGGTGCCATATGTGCGGGATCGGGTTCCGGGGCGGGATCAAGGCGGGCAGTTTCGAGACCACGCGGTAGCAGCCACGCTACCCCTGCGATGACGACGCCGAGCAACGCCAGTATGCCGAGTGCCACGCGCAACGAGATCGCATCCGCGACCGCCCCCATCACTGGTGAAGTCGCCGCGAACGCAATGTACGCGAAGGCAAAGACGATGCCGGTGATGAGGTTAATTGAACCCGGCGCGGCACGACCGATGAGCAAGAAGCCGGTGGGAAACAGCCCCGCCGCTGCTAGCCCCATTGCCCCGACGCCGACCAGCACGAGCCACGGCTGCACCGTCGCCAGCGCGAGCGCGTCCGCCAGTACGAGGGCAGCACCCGCGCCAAGCAGCGCACGCCGCGCCCCGATGACCGACACCAACCACTGATTACCGAACCGCCCCGCCGCCATCATGACATTAAAGAGGGCGTAACTCGCGCCACCAATCCACGCAGCGACGCCAATGTCCTGCCGTAGATAGAGGATCGCCCACGTTCCTACCAGCCCCTCGACACAGAGGGCGCAGCAGATCAGCGGCACCATCAGCCGGAGCGCGGGATTGTGCCACATCAGCCGTACAGTGCCGCGCCAGTCGGGTTTCTGTGGGATGCCGTCGGCGTACGCGGGTGTCGGTGGCGGGATGAGCCAGATCGCCACGACGAGCGCAGCATATGCCACCGCGATTGCCCCGACGATCACCGGATACGCTACGCCCGCCGAGCGCAACCCGCCGACCGCCAGCGCACCCGTCACCGCGCCGACATTGAAGCAGGCATGAATCGCATTCAGCACGCTGCGTGGGGAGCGGCGTTCGTAATCCACGGCGGCAGCATTGATCGCCAGATCATAAATCCCGTTGCCCACACCTTGAAACATCACTGCGAGGAGCAAGAGCGGCAACGACGGATGCCCCGCCGCCAGTGTCCCACAGAAGAGCATGAGCAGCACCGCACCGAGCGTCGGAAGCAAGCGCAGCCCGAACCGCTCCCCGAAATGCCCACCGAGCAACATCAGCGGCGTCCCGACGATAGGGGACGCCGCAAGTACCAACCCGAAGGTGGCTTCGGAGATGCCCGCCGCACCGATGATGTCCTTCCACAGCACGCTCGTTGCCGCGAATGTCATGCCGAAGAGCGCGTACTGCGCGATAACCAGCGGCAATGTCAGCGGGTGGTGTGGGTTTGTGGCAGTGGGGCGCGGTGGCGCGAGTGTCATCGTCATGCCCGCAGTGTCGCACCGCACCCGGAGCGCGACAAGCGGCGGGCGGTGAGGTGTCGGGGTTTTCATCGAACGGCTTTGCTTCCATCGTAGCACGCCGCGAGACGCAACGACGCGCCATACGAAGTGGCGCGTCGTCGTAGCATCCCGTCCGGTACGGTGCGGGATCAGTCGGTGCCGGTGATGGATGGTACGCCTGCGCTGACGGGGGCATCTTCCACCGCCATCTCCGCACTCGCATATGCTGCGAGGGGTTTCTGCCCGCTGGACGTGAACTTCTCGCGGATCGCCAAGCCGCTTGCGATGTCGAACAACTGCACGCGGTCCATATCCGGCGTAAGCCAGACATCTTCGTCGGGGTGAAAGCTCACGTCCGGCTCAACACTGCTCACGATGGCGTCGCTGCCGACGCGGGTGTGAATGTATGTCAGGTCGCCCGTCGGCTCGACTGCGTAGACGATGCCGCGCACACTGTTCGGCATCTCGTCGCGGGTGATGGTGAAGTCGCGGTGCCGTGCGCCGTACGCCACTTCCGTCCCCGCATTCTGATTGCGGGCAGTGGTGAGGAGGCGTTGCGGCACGGGCCAGCGGCTGGAGCCGACGCGCACATACCCCGCGCCGTCCGTTTCCTGTAAGGTGCCGCGCACGAGGTTCATCGCAGGGGAGCCGATGAACGACGCAACGAACAGATCGGCGGGTGTATCGAAGACTTCGAGCGGTGTGCCGTACTGGTGCACGGTGCCGCCGCCCATCACTGCGACGCGGTCGCTCATCGTCATCGCTTCCAGTTGGTCGTGGGTGACGTAGATCATCGTGGCGTGCAGATCGTGTTGCAATCGCTTGATCTCGGCGCGGGTCTGCACGCGCAGTTTGGCATCGAGGTTCGAGAGCGGCTCGTCCATGAGGAAGACCTGCGGGTTCCGCACGACGGCGCGACCAAGCGCAACGCGCTGCTGCTGCCCGCCGGACAACTCGCGCGGGCGGCGGTCGAGCAGTTTTTGCAGATCGAGGCTATCCGCCGCCGCCCGTACTTTGCGGTCAATCTCGCTCTTGCTCTCGCTGCGCATTCGCAGCGGAAAGGCGAGATTTTCATAAACCGTCTTGTGCGGGTACAGGGCGTAATTCTGGAAGACCATCGCAATATCGCGGTCTTTGGGGTCGAGGTCATTCACGATGCGTCCGCCGATGGAGATCGTGCCGCTCGTGAGGTCGAGCAACCCCGCAACGATATTGAGGGTGGTCGTCTTGCCGCAGCCGGATGGCCCGACGAGCGTCACAAACTCCCCGTCGTTCATCGTCAGGTTGACGCGATCCACCGCGACCACATTGCCGTACTGCTTGACGATATCTGTCAGGACAACTTCCGCCATTGCATCATCTCCTTGAGAAGTCTGTCATCGTCGTCGGTCGTGTGTCGTCGGTGCATACTACACGGTACGGCAACGTCTTCGTGGTGCGAACGACAAACGACGAACGAATTTCTCCCACTTATCCCTTCACCGCGCCCGCCGTCAGTGCCTTGATGAAGAACCGCTGCAAGAGCAGGAAGGCGACCACCACCGGGATACTGATTGCAAACGAGACTGCCATCAGTGCTGCCCAGTTGGAGTTATTTTCCGACAGGAAGAACGTTTGCCCCACCTGCAATGTCCGCAGTTTCGGGTCGCTTGTGAAGGTGAGGGCAATCAGATATTCGTTCCACGCATTGATGAATGCGTAGATCGCCGTTGCAACCATACCGGGAGTGGCGAGGGGAAGAATAACGCGCACAAATGCGCCGAAGCGCGTACAGCCGTCAATCCGTGCCGCCTTTTCCAACTCGTTGGGGATGCCATCGAAGAAGCCTTTCAGCAACCAGACTGCCAGCGGCAGCGAGATCGTCATGTACGCCAGAATCAGCCCCTGATAACTGTTTTGCAGGTGCAGCGCGGCGAACAACTGAAAGAGCGGCACGAGGAACGCCACCAGCGGGAAGGTATTGCGCCCCAACACCGAGAAGAACAAGATGCCCTTGCCGGGAAAGGTGAAGCGCGAGAACGCATACGATGCCGGCACCGCAATCGCTACCGCGATCACGGTCGTCGAGATGCTGACGATGAGGCTATTGAGGAAGTAGCGCGGGAAACTGTTGTTGTTCGCCGCTTTCGCGTCGTACAGCACCTTGTACGCTTCCAGCGTGGGATGCTGCGGAATCCAGCGTGGCGGGATCACGAACGACTCTTGCGCCGTCTTGATCGAGGTGCTGAACATCCACAGAAACGGGAAGATGGCGAAAAGCAGCAGCAACGCCAGAAACCCGTACACGAGAATCCCGTCAATAAAGATGCGCTCGAATTGCCGCCGTCGCTTGGTCTGCGCGATCAAGGCGGCATTATCTATCGGGCGCGTTTCAACGCGCTTTTCGGTCATCACTGCCATGCGTGCGTGTCCCTTTCCCGTTACTCCGCGTTTGTCACATTTAGCAGTGCCAAGCCGCCCTCTTCTTCGTCCTCAACGACATGGCTCGTGCGGCTCTGGCGGTTGAATAGCCAGACATAGAACACCGCGAAGACCATCAGGATGAGAAACAGAATCACGCCCATCGCGGACGCGAGTTCGAAATGCGGCGACCCGACGAATGCCTGCGAGTAAACCTGCGTTACGAAGATCGCGGAGCGATAGACCGGCCCACCGCCCGTGAGGACCCACACAAAGGTGAAGGCGTTCATGTTGGCGAAGACCAACAACAGGCTCGTGACGAGCAGAATCGGCGAGAGTTGCGGCAGCGTGATCTCGGTAAACCGCCGCCAGCGTCCCGCACCGTCCACTTTTGCGGCACTGTAGAGTTGCTCCGGGATTGTCTGTAACCCTGCGATGAGCATAATCATCGCAAATGGAAATTCTTTCCACACATTCGCAACGATGATCGAGGGCAGCACGAAGTCAGTGCCATCAATGAATTTTAACGGTTTCTCGATCAGGTGGAACCGGATGAGAATCCAACTGATGATGCCGAAGTCTGCGTTGTACATCCACTTCCAGATGAACGCGGCGGTCGTTGCGCTGATGATCCACGGGATGATGAGAATGCCGCGCACCAGCCCGCGTGCAAAAAGCGGGCGCGACACAATAATTGCCGCTACCAGCCCGATCAGCAGGGCGAAGATGGTGCTTGCTGCCGTCCAGACGAGCGTGTTCTTTACCACTAGCCCGAAATGCTCGTCGCTGACTGCCTCGGCGTAGTTGTCGAACCCGACGAATTTCTGCGCCCCGCCGTACGGCGAGGTGTAATAAAAACTGAGCCGGAACATCTCCACCAGCGGGTACAAAATGACGATCCCCATCGCAAAGATCGCGGGGAAGACATAGAGATAATCCGCACGGTGCTTCCACATACGCTTGAACACGCCCGGTTCTTGGACCGTGACACGCGGAGCGATCTGCGGTCTTCCGAGTGTACGCGTTGCCGTTGCCATGGCCCCTCCCTCTGGAGGGGAGTGCTGCGGGCTGCGGGCTGTGGGGCTGCATGTCTCACTGCGACGCTCGTGGGTTTCGGTAAACATCACGATGTACGCAGCGGAGCACGCACTCCGCAGTTCGCAGTCCCCGGCACTCCCGCAGGTTACTTCCGCTTGGCGAGCATGTCGTTGACCTTTTTCGCGGCGTCTTTGCCGGACTGCTCCGGGGTCTTCGCCTTGGTCATCACATCCTGCATCATCTGCGGCACGACGAGGTTCATGATGTCGGATGATTCCGGCACGGTCGGGAAGGCGATCCCGTATTGCAGCATGTTGATGGTGACATCGAGAAACTTCGTCTCCATCTCACGCTGCTTGTTCTCCGGCAGATTAAATCCGTCGCGGTTGCCGGGGTTGGAGCCTTCCCAGACCATCCGCAGCGACCACGGCGGCGAGGTGCGCTCCTTCACCACTGCTTTGACGGCGTCCATATCCTTCGCGGTCTTGAAGATAACGACATTCGAGCCGCCGAACACGACGGCGCGGCGCACCGGGCCTTTGGGCAGCAAGGAATAGTTCATTTTCGCGGCGATGTCCGGAGCCTTGTTCCGCACGCTGGTGTAGCCGCCCGGCAGCGTAATCATCATTGCTACTTCGCCGGAGATGAAGAGGTCTTGCACCTCGGTCTGGGTGTTGTTGATCGAGGACGCGGGCGCGGAGCCGTCCCGGTTGAACACATCGGAAATCCACTGCAGCGCGGCGATGTTGCCCTCACTGTCGAAACCGGACTTCTCGTATTTCGGGGCGTCCGCCGTCTCATCGAGGGCTGACCCGCCATATGCCCAGCAGAGCGGCATGTAGCGGAAGGGGGTGTTGCCCGCATTCAGTTTGGCGACGATGCCATAGCCCGCCTTGCCCGTCTTCTCTTTGATCTGCTTGGAGTAATTCTTGACATCTTCCCACGTTTCCGGCCCCTTCATGGGGTCGAGGCCCGCCTTCTGGAAGAGGTCCATGTTGTACGCCAGTGCCATCGTCTCGTTGTTGGTCGGGATGCCGTACAACTTGCCATTGACCGTGAGCGACTTGAGTGCACCGGGCCAGAACTTATCGGCGGTGTAGCCGAAGTCTGCCAGGTTGATTTCCTGCAATGCGCCTTGGTACGCGAACTCCGGTCCCCAGAGAATCGGGACGGTGATTGCGTCCGGCGACTGACCCGCTTTTGCAGAGACACGCAGTTTGTCGAGCATGTCGTTGTAGGAGTACTGCTCCTCCTTGAACGTTACATTGGGCAGAGAGTTCTTCAACGAGGCGACCCACTGATCGTGGTAGCCCGCGCTCGGCACACTCGGATCGTCGAAAGTTGTCTGCCAATAGCGGACATTGCCCTTGACATTGGCGTTCACTGTGACGGGCGGCAGCGCGACGAGCGGAGCCTGCTTCGCCACAACAGCGGTCCCCGCCGGGGCTGCGCCAGCAGTCGTTGCAGCAGGCGCAGACGCGGCAGCCGGTGCAGAGGTTGCGGCGGGTGCGCTTGTCGCTGCTGCGACCGGGGCGGTGGTGGCGGCTCCCGGTGCGGGCGTCATGCCCCCGGTGGGGCTGTTGCTGCCGGGTGCCGCGCTCGCGGCGACGGCGGCGGTTGTGGGCTTCGGGGCGGCAGTCGGCGCGGTCGTGGCGGCATCACTGCCACACGCCGCAAGTACCGCTGCTGCCGCCGAACCCGCTGCCAGCCCAAGAATCCCGCGCCGACTAAACTTCGTGCTCATTCCCCATTCCCTTCTGATCGTGAACAATCTGGTGCATATCGCCATTCCGACACCGACGGCGCCGGAATCCCCGGCGCAAAACCCGCTGCGTAGATGGAATGTGTGATATGCATACTGCCCGTAATGATACCTGTTTCGGCAGCACAATGTCAACGACGCGCTTCGCCCACACGAAACCCGCGAACGAGTGTGGGCGAATGCGTGTAACGGCAGGAGCGATTTGCTCGAACTAATATGCCGGGTCGGGATCGCCGTGCATCGGGAAGTGCATCCCGTCGCCAGTAAGCATCACTTCCAACACGATCCCGTTCGGGTCGGAGAAGAAGAATGCGGTCGTCCCCGGCCCCATCTGCCGGACAGGGGAGAGATTGTCCACCTTTGCCGCGGTGAGGCGGGCGTACCACGCATCGAACTGTTCGCGGTTCTCGACGGCGAAGCAGATGTGGTCGAGCGACCGCCCGGTGCTCGGCAACGTCGCCTCTTTGTGGGCGGGCATCACGGCGTCGGGGAACTCGAAGAAGGCGAAGACCGTGTTCGGCGCGACGGTGATGAAGTAGTGCCGCTCGTTGCCTGCACGCGGCATCCGGTGCGCCATCGCGATTTCGGAGCCGAGGACATCGCGGTAAAACGCCACCGTCTTCGCCATGTCGTTCGTGACGAGTGCGACGTGATGCAGCATCCCGAACGGGGACTTCAACCCGGAGCGGTCGGGGAGTGAGAGTGCCGGTGCTTGCGGTTCGGTGGTCGTCGCCATGGCGTTCTCCTTCAACATACAACAGCGGTGTGTGATTGTGCATTATGTCTATAGTATGCGCGAATCAGTGCGAAAAGTCTACGCGGCATCGTGCAGTGGGCGGGATAATGGTATAAGCACACGGCGGTGTTCGCTGCCCCATGTATCGCCCGATAGCCCGATGGAAGACTGGTGCAATGCCCGACACGCCGCCCGAACAACCGCCGGAGACACAAGCCGACGTACGCCGCGCCGCCGGGGGAACATTCGCCGCATGGCGGTTCCGCGATTACCGGCTGCTCGTGGTGGGGCAATGCGTCGCAACACTCGGCAGGCAGATGCAGGCAGTGGCGATCACGTATCAGGTCTATCAGTTGCATCATTCCGCCCTCGAACTCGGTGCGCTCGGTTTGGTGCGGCTCGTGCCGACGCTCATCTTTTCGCTTATGGCAGGCGTGCTGGCGGATCGGGTAGACCGCCGCCGCCTGCTGCTCATCACCGAACCCGCGCTTTTGTGCTGCTCACTCGTGCTGGCGTTAGCGACTTGGGCGGGCATGGCACAACTCGCGGTGATCTATGCAATTACCGCCATCGCCGCGACGATCAGCACCGTGGACGACCCGACGCGGGACGCGCTCCTGCCCGTGCTCGTGCCGCGCCAGCATCTTGCGAATGCCCTCTCGTGGAACATCACCACGATGGAAGTGACCGCCATCGCTGGCCCCGCGCTCGGCGGCGTGGCAATCGGCGTGGTCGGCATTGCGGGGACGTATGCCGCTGAAGCACTCTCGCTCGCCGTCGTGGTCGTGACACTGCTAGCAATGCGTACACGGCTTGGCGCGGCAGAGTTGGGCAGCCCCGGCATGTGGTCGGCAGCCATCGAGGGGCTACGCTTCATCCGCCGCAACGAGATCATTCTGGGCGTGATGTCGCTCGATTTCCTTGCCAATTTCTGGGGGAGCGCGACAGTGCTGCTGCCCGTGCTGGCAGATCGGGTCTTCCATGTCGGCCCGACGGGATTGGGCATCCTCTTTTCCGCGCCGGCGATCGGGTCGGTCGTGGGGGCAATCGCCATGACAACGCTGTCGCACCGCGTCCGCAAACCGGGCTGGCCGCTACTCGGTGCGCTCGCCGCGTACGGCGGCGCGACGGTCGTGCTCGGTCTTTCGCGGACGCTGCCAGTCGCGCTGGTTGCCCTCGCCGGGATCGGGCTTGCGGACACTATCGGGATGACCTTCCGCAGCCAGATTTTGCAACTCGCCACACCGAACGCCCTGCGGGGTCGGGTGACGGCGGCGGAGCAACTCTTCACCGGGGGTGGGCCGCAGGCGGGGCAAGTCGAGGCGGGCGCGGTTGCGGCGCGGTTTGGCGCACCCGCTTCGCTCGTTTCGGGCGGGGTTGCGTGTATCCTGAGTGTGGCGATTATCGCGTGGCTCGTGCCGGCAATTCGCCGCTACGAACTCGCGGATGTGCCGCACGAACAAGAACCGCAAGAACGCATCGCGTGATTGCCGCCATGTGCGGTCAGAGCGTTACAGGTCAGGAGGAACGATGAGCACGAAATCACCCGCCGAATGGCAACAGATGAACGAATCCGTGATCGCGCAGTACCGCGCCACGGGCGGGCAAGTCACCGGGCGGTTCGCCGGTCGCCCGCTCTTGCTGCTGACGACGACCGGAGCGAAAAGCGGTAAGCCCCGCGTCACCCCGCTGAACTACAGCACCGATGGCGACCGCCTCGTTGTCATCGCCTCCAAAGGCGGCTCCCCGACGCACCCGGACTGGTATCGCAATCTCGTCGCCCACCCCGAAGTGACGATTGAACGGGATGGCGAGACATTCCGGGCGCGGGCAACTACCGCCGAGGAGCCGGAGCGGTCGCGTTTGTTCGCGCAGCAGGCAGCGGAGATGCCGTTCTTCGCGGAATACGAGCGGCAGGTAACGGCGCGGCAGATTCCCGTTGTTGTCTTCGAGCGGGTTGCCTGAGTTTCGCAAGAAATGCCCCGTCGCTGCATCTCTCCCAGTTGCGGGAAAGATGCAGCGACATGACATGCGACGCGTTGACCGAACCGGGTAGGTCGCCGGTTATTTCTTCGTCCAGTGGGCGATATTCCAGACATTCGAAGCCCACGAACCGGGGTTGACCCCATCCAGCCCCTTTGCATATGCCGAAAGCGATGTCCGCGCGACGAGCGGAATCAGGGCATAGTCACCCACGACAATGCCATCTGCTTTCTTGAACATCTCCTGCCGCTTCGTCGCGTCAAGCGTCCCGCTCAATTCCTTGATCGTCGCATCGTAGTCGGGGTTCGACCAGCGCATGTGGTTCGTCCCCTTCCAGCCGTTCGCTTTCGCCGCGATGCGGTCGGTCGTGAATTGCGCCAGCCATCCCTGCATATCTGGCGAGGCGGTGCCGTCCGTCAGCATCTCCAGATCAGTCTCAAAGCGGGCGCGGGCATCGGGGTTGTCCGGTTGCCCGAAGAAGATGGACGAATCTACCGGCTTGAGTTCCACCGCGATGCCAACTTCTTTCAGGTTCTGCTTGATAATCTGCGACTCTTTGTCGCGCACCGCGTTCACCGAGGTGCGGAAGGTGATTGCAAACTTCTTGCCGTCCTTGACGCGCACGCCGTCCGGACCCATTTTCCATCCGGCGGCATCGAGCAGTTCGTTCGCCTTCTTGGGGTCGTACTGCCATGCGGGGCCAGCGTAGAGCGACGGAATCGTCGAGTTGCCCGACGCGCCCGCTGCGCCATAGAGGTTTTTCGCCATGCTGTCGCGGTCAATTGCCAACGCAAGTGCCTGACGCACATTCTTGTCTGCCCAGAAGGGGGATTTGCTCTTGGGGCTGCTTTTCTCGCCGTCCACCTCGATAGACGGGTCCGCGAAGTTGACGTAGATCGTCTCCGCGCTCGTGCCGGGGCGGACGGCGAGTGTCTGCCCGCTGTCGGTCAGTTACTTGAGGATGTCTGGGCCGACCTGCGGGTTCCACGCGAAGTCTACCTGCCCCGATTGCAATGCCTTGACTGCGGTGGTCGCGTCGCCGCCGCCCTTCATTTCCACGGTGGCGAAGAACGGCGCGTTCGCCTCGCGGAACTTGTCGTTCGCTTTATAGAGTACCGTGTCGCCCGGTTTGAAATCGGTCACGACAAACGGTCCCGTGCCGACGGGCTTGAGGTTCGCCGCGCACTGCTTCGCGTCGCCGCACGCCATGATGATGTGTTTCGGCAAAATATCGCCGCGTGAACCGACGAACGGCAGATACCATACGGGCGTCGGCGCAACAAACGTAATCTTCACCGTGGTCGGGTCCATCGCCACGACCTCTTTGATCGTCTCGTAATCGGCGGCGGTGGTTGCGCCGTTCGCTTTGTTCGTCACGAACTGCCATGTGAATACCACATCATCTGCCGTGAACTTGTCGCCGTCCGACCACGTCACGCCATCGCGCAGTTTCCATGTGACCGATGTACCGTCCGCCGCGATGCCGCCGTTTTGTACCGAGGGAATCTCTTTGGCGAGTACCGGCACATCGGGCGATGCGATGCTGGTGCTGCTGATCGTAGCGAGCGGTTCCAGCACGAGCCGGGACGCATCGAAGTCCTTCGTTCCCTGCGCGAGATGCGGGTTGAGGATCGTCGGGGCCTGCCACCAGAGCAGACGGAGATTTCCACCCTCGCCGCGCTTCGAGGTCGCGGGCAATGTGAGATTGGTTGCAGCCGGGACAGCAGTTCCGGCGGGGGCAACGGTGCCAGCGGGTGCGGTGCTGCTCGTCGCGCTGCCTGCCGCTGTGGGCATCGCTGCTGCGGGCGCGGTAGTCGCCGCCGCAGCGATGGTAGGTGCCGCAGTGGTGGACGATTGCGTGTTGGCGGGCGTAGTCGTAGAGGTTGCACCGCCGCACGCGGCAAGCAGCGCACCGAGTACGACGACCGAAAAGGCGGTTTGGAGGCGAGCGATTGCGCTACGTCCTAGGTGAAATGCAGGCGGTGTGCGATGCATCGGCGACTTCCCTTCGCATAAGATCAATGTGCCGGGGAGAGGGGTATGCGGTACGCTTTGTCTGATTGCTCACCACCTGTTCTCGACGCATCGCGGCGCGGCGGCATAGTTCGGTCGCGGGCGACCACACGACAGGGGCAAGAACCACATACGTGTGTCACGCCCATATGAATACTGGATATTTGTCCATCCTACTACGCGTGCGAACCGCCGTCTATCGGTGCGATGCACGGATTCTGCCCGTCCCGCTGGCAGCGTGACAGCCAGACGCGGCAAAATGAACCGCCGTCCCGCACCGGTACGTAGGAAGAGCAACGCGCGTCGTTCTCGTTGCGCCAGTCGGCTCAACGTGTCGGGGGATTTTGATGACAAACGAGAGCGAAAGTTATGCTACGACCTGTTGACAAAGAAACGACATGAGCGTACCCTAAGACGCATTGGGTCACCGCGGCTTTGCAGGTACTACACTGATGATTGCCCGCCTGCATCACCCGGTTCCATACGTACGCGGCGCACGCCGCCAAGGAAGGACAGACACGGTGGGTACCACGGTTCGGCGTTTCGCCCCGCTCGCGATTGGGATCGGTGGGGTGACGGTGCTGGCGGCACTGGTCTGGCAGGCAATCGTGGCGAAAGGTGCGCCCGATCCGGCGGTGGCAAATCTCAGCCACGGCGCGGTAATCCTCAATAGCGCGATTCTCGTGCTGCGTGAGGGACTGGAGGCGATCCTCGTGCTTGCCGCAATCACCGCGAGCTTTATGGGCGAACAGGCATCGTACCGCAAGCCGGTTGCGGCGGGCGCAGGGGCAGCATTGCTCGCTACCGTCGCAACATGGTTCATCGCCATCGCGGTGATCGGGGCAGTCAATGCGCCCGCGCTCGATGTGCAAGCGGCGACGGGGCTGCTCGCTATCGTGGTGTTGCTCATTATCATGAACTGGTTCTTCCATAATGTGTACTGGGCGGGGTGGATCGGTAACCACACCACGCGGCGGCGACGCATCCTCAAGGGTGGCAATGAACGGGCAGTGGTACTACGCGGGCTGGCATTGCTCGGTTTTACGGCGATGTACCGCGAGGGGTTCGAGGTCGTGCTCTTCCTGCAAAATCTGCGGTTGCAGGCAGGGAATGCAGTGGTGCTGCAAGGCGTCGGCATCGGGCTGTTCTTCACGACAATCGTTGGTGCGCTGACATTCATCGCGCATCACAAATTGCCCTACAAGAAAATGCTCGTCTTCACTGGTATCATGCTCGGCTTCGTGCTGGTTGTGATGGTCGGGGAGAGTGCACAGGAACTGCAACTCGCCGGGTGGATTCCTACCACTGGGCTTGGGTTCGAGTTGCCGCAGTGGATGGGTATCTGGTTTGCAGTCTTCCCGACGCTGGAGAGCATGGCGGCGCAGGTCATCGCCGCGCTGGTGGTGGTCGGATCGTACGTGGTCGCGGAAGATGTACGGGTGTGGCGACCACGGCGGCGCGGCGAGATCGCGGCGCATCGCCCCGATCACGCGCCGGGCATGGGCGTGAGTGCGACGGCAACGACCGTAGCCCATCGGTAACTACCATATCTAAACGAGACGGAACGGGGCGCGGAAATCTACCGCGCCCCGTTTGTTTTGTCTGCGGGCTTGCCCGCCCCGCCCCCGCAATAGGGGTCAGGCGGGGAGGCGCACGAGCGCATCGAGGAGCGCGGCAAGGGCGGCGTGCGGCTCGGCGCACTGCCCGGTATGCACAGGAGCGGTCTGGATAACGGCACTACGCGGGGCGGTGAGCCAGTGGAACCGCTCCGACAGCGCGAGGCGGGCGATTGGCCCCCCTGCCGCATCCCCCGCGCAGATCGCCGCGAA
>JBBRMX010000013.1:0-28146 GCA_038230615.1 Thermomicrobiales bacterium
AGCGGCAGACGAAGGCGACCGTGGCTGGTGCCGCAATCGATTCGCGTTTCCTACTCCTCAACTGGTCAACGCTGCGGATCTCGCGTGCCTCTCGTGTCTCGGTACATGGTGGGCGGCGAATGACCAATGGTGGCTGGCACGGGTAGACACGCGGTATCACAGCGACCCCACCCCCGCCGCAGACGAACTGTACGAGGAATGGCGCACAGAGCAGGAGCGACGGCGAATCGGGCGGCGTCCCGGCACGGGATGATACCGGCCCAGAAAAGCGCGTGACAATCCGGCGCATGATGCGTATACTGCATAAGCAGTCGCCGGGGGTGGGGCGCATGGGGAGAATAACACGCAGGCAGATACCTACTTGCGTTTAGGGAAAGGGTTGCGGCCTGTGGCGCAAAACCCGTGGGAGTCCGGGGGACAGATACAACCGGAGTTGTTCGGCGCAATCTTGCGTGACACTCGTCTCGGTCTGGGGCGCAGCCTTCAGGATGGCGAGAAGCAAACGCGCATCCTTGCACGCCACCTTGCCGCGCTGGAAAGCGGCGAGTTTTCCCGCCTTCCTCCCGGTATCTATGCACGGGGCTTCGTGCATAATTACGCGATGTGGCTACAGTTGAACCCGCAGGAGATGGTGCGCCTGTTCAACGAGGCACGCGGCGAGACCGAGGTGTATCGCCCGCAACCTGTCGCACGCCCCGTAAGCACTGCCGGACCGTTCTCACCGAACTTCGTCGTCATCATTTTTGTGGTCGGGATGCTTGCAGTCGTGACAGCATGGGGCTACACGCTGCTCGTGCAAACCCCGCCCAAACCGCCCATCGCATTCATTGACGCCACCACCATTCCCCCGACCCCGACCACGATCTCTCGCACGGTCTCGGCTGCCGCCAACAGTACGCCCAATCCTAGCGCGATCAAAGTGCAGGGGGCATCCGACAGTGCCACGCCCGCCAGCACACCTGCGGCGTCCGCAACTCCGCAGGCCGGCATTACGGTTGTACTCACCGCGTCTGCCGATGCATATATCGAGGTATTTGTAGACGGCTCCACAACCGCCTTGCCGCAGAAGTTTGTGAAATCCGGCGCGCCACTCACGATTGAAGCGAAGCAATCCGTTCGTATCTTCTGCGGCGCACCATCCAATGTCACGTACAGCGTGAACGGACAATCGAAGGGCGCACTCCCGGCAGAGTCTTTCAAGGGTACATTCACCGTGAAACCGAACGGGTAGTAGCATAACTCAACGAGTATATAGTGCGTCAAAAAGGACACCGCATGGTGTCCTTTTTGGTGGGGCTGCAGTGCTTATTCTACTTCGAAGATCGCTTCAATCTCGACAGGAATCTGCCCGGGCAGTGCGGCAAACCCGACGGCGGAACGGGCATGTCGCCCGTTTTCCCCGAAGACTTCGATAAAAAAGTCGGAGCAACCGTTGATGACCTTCGGCTGGTCACCGAATGCGGGGTCGCTGTTTACCATGCCGAGCAACTTGACGACACGTTTGATGCGGTCGAGACTGCCGAGGACATCTTTCGCAGCAGCAAGCAGGTTCATCCCGGTATGCCGCGCCGCCACGTTCGCCTGCTCAGCCGTCAAGTCTTTGCCAACCTTCCCTTTCGGGGAGACGTAGCCGGGATGATCGGGACCGGAACCGGAGAGAAAGAGCAGATTTCCGACGACGACACCCTTCACAAACGACCCGATAGCCGGTGTGACGGGCGGCAACTCCACCCCCATCGCGGCAAGTTTCTGATCTACTGTTTGCTCGTTCATCCTGTACCCTCCTTGTGCGGTTGCGAATGGAGCCCGGGCAGGCGCGGCTCCCGCGCTGCGCCGAGCAGATAGCCGTACAAGAGTACTCCCGTCGTCAAGCCTATAGCGAGTTTGATGAACCACGGCAGACCCGACGGCGAGACGAAACCTTCCAGCGTCCCCGCGACCATCAGCAAGGGAACGCAGCCGAACGCGAGCAACACCGCCGTGCGTCCCGCTTCCGCGATGACAATGCGACGCGAACGCAGACCGGGGCGCAATACCGCCCGCGCAACGAGGAGCCCCGCGCCGCCGCTGATAAAGATTACCGAGAGTTCGAGAAAGCCGTGGGCGGCAACGAACGCCCATAATTTGCCGTTGATCCCATACACATGCGTCAGCCCCGCAATAGAGCCGATCTGCATTCCATTTTGTATCAGCACCAACACGGTGGGAATACCGGCGAGGATGCCACCCGCGAAGCAGAGCAGTGTCACCTTGATATTGTTCGTCATGATGAAACTGGCTTCAAGAGGGCGGGCGTCGAGGTCGCTATCGAACCATGTCTTGCCCTGCTTGATCGTGTCAATCACGCCGCTTCCCCCCGGCACGAACGATTCCGCGAGCGATGGGCGAATGAATGTGAAGATATAGGCGAGAAGAAAAGCCGAGAGACAAATGAGAAAGGACGCGAGGGTGTACCGAAATGTTGCCCGGAAGAGGCGTGGGAATGTCTCAGCATAGAAGACCCAAACCGCCCGCACCCCGTCGCGGCGAACACCGTAGACTTGCCGCGACGCACGCCCCACGAGCGCGTTGAGGTAGCGTGTTGCCGCCTCAGTCGGGTAATCACGCCGTGCGGTGGCGAGGTCCGCGCTCGCCTGCCGATATCGCCACCCCAGTTCCTCTTGGGTGACGGGGTCACGGTTCTTTGCGGAACCATCGAGCAAGATTTCCAGCCGTGCCCAATCGTCACGCCGACGCAGTACCCATTGATCCACCATGCATTCGCCTCCTACTTCAGGGTAATCGTACGCGCCGTTGGCGTCTCCGACAAGGGGCGCAACTTGACGAATAATAATCCGTCGTGTACGTTGTGAATGTACGGACGTGTGCGGATGCGTCGCGTGTTCATCCGGCATGGAGCAGTACGGGAGGTGGCATGGGCTTCGAGCGACGGATCACGCGGCGCGATGTGTTGCGTGTGAGCAGCCGCATCGCCATCGGCGCGACCGCCTCTGGATTATTCACGACACCACGCCACGCCGGTGCCGCCCCGTATGTGCTACGCCACACATGGGAACAACAGAATGTTGCGCTCGTGCCGACACCCTTTATCTCCCCCCCCTGTTGAGTGACAATGTGTTCACGGTGCTTGAATCGCGGTGGGATGCCGCCGTCCCGAACGGCGCGGGGCTTGACATTGCAGTACGAACGAGCACCGACGGCGTGCGCTGGAGCGAATGGACATCGCTGCACCCCGATTCGCACGGGCGGGATCGCGTCGCAGGGGCAGTCTTCGGCGATCTTGTGATTGTCTCGGCGGCATCGTATGCGCAGTATCGCGTGGATGCCCAGCCGAACATGCGCGGCGAATCCCCCGCTCTGCGCTCGTTCGCGCTCACTGCGGTCAATGCAGCGTCACCGGACGGGTCGCTGCCAGTCGTCGGGCAAGCATTCAACGGCAGCAACATCATCGCTCGTGCCGGATGGGGCGCGGACGAAAAAATCCGTTTCGACAAGACAAACATGGAAATCTGGACGCCGGAATATCGTCCGATCCAGAAAGTGTTCGTGCATCACACTGTCACCCGCGACCCCGAAACCGATGCCCGCGCCACGATCCGGGCAATTTACCAGTATCACGCAGTCTCACGCGGGTGGGGCGACATCGGCTACAACTATCTCATTGATCCGCAAGGCAATGTCTATGAGGGGCGATTCGGCGGGCAGCGCGTCGTTGGCGGCCATACCCTTGGGTACAACTACGGCAGCCTCGGCATCGCCATGATCGGTACGTACACCGATCACACGATCAGCGGCGATGCTCGCACCGCCCTTCTCGCGCTCATCAAGGCGAAAGCGGGCGATCTCGACCCGACGGGCAAGGGGTTTTTCGTGGACCGCGACAATCTCCCCAACATTATGGGCCATCGCGGGATGACCCAGACAAGTTGCCCCGGCGACAGTTTCTACCCGACGATGAACAACGTGCGCCGCGAATTGAAGGGGTTGCCGCTTTGGACGGGCGACCCGAAGCAGGACCCTATCGCAGCAAGCCCGCCGGATGTGGCGATCAATCCGGGAGCTGCGGGAGGCGATGGCGGGCATGGCGATTACGCCAAAGCAGTCATCACAGATGACACATGGTCGGGTACGTCAGTGGTCAGCCGTGACCGTGTGATCGTGACATTCAATGTGAAAAATGTCGGCAGCACGCCGTTCCAGACGCAAGACCCGCCACCGACCTACGTCTATGCAGAGGGCGAGACCTACGTCACAAAGAAATGGCCAACGGTCAAAGGCAGCCTGCGTCTTGCGATTGGCCCTGAAGCGCAAGTGGGCGACCCGCCATATCGCTGGGGTTTGGGACGGACGCTGAAACCGGGCGAGACGATCAATGTGCCAGTCTCCTTTCGCGTTGCAACACCGGGGCGCACGCGCTATGTCGCCAGCCTGATCTACGAGGGATTCGGGTTCTTCGATCAGGACGAGGCGTTGCAGGTGACGGTCGTACCGAACCCCGCCGATCCCGCGCAAGAGGATACAGCTACAACCACGCCCTATTTTGCGGAGACAAAACACAATATGGCACCAGAGTTCCGCGAGTACTGGAACAAAAACGGCGGGCTATCCCAGTTCGGTTTCCCGATTACGGAGCCATTCACCGACGTCAGCACCGACGACGGCAAAGCGTACAAGACGCAGTATTTCGAGCGGGCGCGGTTTGAGTATCACCCGGAGAACAAAGGCACGCCCTACGAGGTGCTGCTCGGTCGGCTCGGCGTTGCGGTGTCGCGGGGACGAGAGGGTGACAAACCGTTCGGCAAGGTCGAGAAATTTGCAGACGCGCCCGACCGCCGCTTCTTCGCAGAAGTCGGGCATGGTCTCAAAGGTGAATTCAAACAGTATTGGGACGCGCACGGCGGTTTGCCGATTTTCGGCTTCCCGATCTCTGAGGAGTTCGAGGAGAAGAGCGCGACCGACGGCAGGACATACATCGTGCAGTACTTCGAGCGGAATCGCTTCGAGTATCATCCCGAAAACAAGGGAACGCCGCAGGAAGTGCTGCTTGGTCTGCTCGGCACCGAGACCGTCCGGCGGCGCGGTTGGATCGCGTGATCGCTACGGACGGCGCGGCGGCACCGGGTCGGCGATAATCACCGATGTGCCGGTCGCGGCAGGGCGAAGCGGCGGAGCGGGATTTGCAACTGATGCGACAGTAGGAGCGGCAGGACGTCCGATAGCGAAGTAGCTCGTCGTTACTGTTTGCCCGACAGGGGTGCGGATCACCACGGTCGCGCCCCCGACTGCATGTGCGGGCGCAGTGAAGGTCAACTGACTGCTGTTCTCGATCACCAAGCCGGAGACCCCAACACCGTCTACCGTGACGGTGGACCCGGCGACGAACCCGGAACCAGTAATGGCAACCGGTGTCCCCCCGAAGACCGATGTCTGATTCGGCGTCACCGCGCTCACGGTCGGCGGCGCGGCGAAGGCGTGCAGATGGTTCGCGCTGTCGCTCAGGTAGAGCACGCCATTTGCGACGACGGGTGACTGCCAGTGGATAGCCCCCGGCTGTGTGCTTTGCCAGAGTTGAGTGCCGCTCGTGGCGTCGAATGCCCGCAGGCTATTGTTCGTCGCCCAGTACAGCACGCCGTTTGCCACCGCCGGAGACGACTGGCTACCTACGCTCGTGTATTTCCACACCGATGACAAGCTCGGATTACCGCTGCTGTCGAGGACGAGTTGGCTGCCAGAAATGCCTCTGCCGTTCGCGACGAAGAGCCAGATATGCCCGTCTGCCGGGTTCGTCCAGACGACAGGTTGTGAATTGACGCCGATAAAGCCGCTCACGCCGATATTCTGCGGTGCGGGAATGATCGGCGCAATCTCGCCACCTTTGTGATCGAGGGAGCGAGAGAAGCCGAGGCTGTCCTGATTGAGCAGCCGCAGTTGGCCGTCTTTGCCCGTCTGCACGGCGAGATGCGGCACGGTGCAGTTTGCAACCGTCGGCAAGAGCGCGGGCGCGGCACTGCCGAGATCGAGATCGGCGTCGTCGAGGGCCTGCTCATTAGCCGGGGTGTAGCTGTCTACGGGGTCGCCGGACCCATTGCCCGTGCCGTCGGGGTTGAGCGCGAGGACGCTGTCACCATACCAGTGGCTGCCGGGTGCGAAGTCACCGTTGCCCGTCGAAAAGTAGACACGGTTCGTCTCTGCACTATAGACGACGCCGGGACGCGCCCAGACTGCCGTCTCCACCTTCGAGCAATCCGGGGTAGCGGTTTTCTGGACGAAATGTACCGTTTGGTCGGTGCAGGTGGCATTGAACACGCGCTGCGTGCCGGTGGTGAGATTGATCGTCGTGATATGTCCCTGATAATCGCCTGCGTCGCCGGGATAGCCGCCAGTGGCGACATAGAGGTAACTTACGCCGCCGGGGGGCGTGGCGATGGAGAGCGCAGACGACCCTTTTTCCTGAAATCCTTTGAGGGTCGTGATTTGTGGCCAGCCGTCCGTGGTGGTTTCCGCGCCTGCCCCGGTGGTGTATTTGTGGACCTTGCCGTCCAGCCCGTAACTATAGACATACAACCCATTGGGGTCTACAGCAGGGGACGATGTCGTGAAGCAGGGTGAACCGCCTGTGCTCGGCGGCACGACGTTGATAGAGCACCCGCTCGGCCCATAACTACTGGATGGATATTGCTGCGCCCAGATTTGTGCGCCGGTGTGGGCATCGAAGGCGATGATGCGCCCGTCGGTGGTAGTGACGAACAGCACATCTTTCGTGCCACCGGCGGTGCCGACATTTGCAAGGTAGGCGGGTGCGCCGTCCGCAGTGGCGGGGAGGGTCACATTGAAGACCGATTGCAATGTCGCAGCATTGCCGACACCGAGGGCGTTTTCCTGCGTATTGCTGCCGCGATGGGCGGCATCGCCGAAAAATTGCGGCCAGTCATATGCAGATGTGGCAGATGTAGAAACCAGCAGCAACACCAACGCGATCCCCGCCCGTGTGACCGTCCGCATGATGTGCTTCATCGCCATGTCTTCAGTGTCCCTTCCGAACGTATCACATCCTGCAGGGATTGTAATAGATTGGCAGCATTTCAACAAGGAACGGGCGTCCAAAAGATGCGTATTACGGATTTGCCTGCCACGCACGATGAAACAGGAGCAATTCGTCTGCATCTTCGGCAGTAAGAGGGATTTCGGTTGCGGACTGCCCGCGCTGCACCATGTCTTCGATGCGGTCATAGCCGAGCGCGGCAAGCGGCGGGTAGTTGAGCCAGTTGATCGGGCTGACCGCGCGGGTTTCCACAATGGCGGCAAGGGTGATTGAGACAGTGACGAGTAACTGCTCTCCGCCGACGCGATATGCCGCAACTGCAGCGTAATCGCCGAGCGCACGCCCCGGCGGGAGATACCCCGCAAACTCGATGACCGTGGGCGCATTCGCCATGCCCGCGTGCCGCCTTTCGGTTTAGTCCAGTCCCACAGCACGGGCGAAGCGGGCAAAGTCGAAACGGTCGTGTAGCAAGGCACCGAACCGCTCGATTTTGCGCTCTTGGGCGAAGCGCACCTGCCCGAACACGCGGTCGAGCAACTCGGTCGTGGAATGCGTGTCGTGCCGCACGAGAACACACGGCACACCGCGTTCCTCTGCCTGCACCAAGATACGCGGGGAAGGGTAGAGATCGCCCGTGAGGATAAAACACGCGGTGGCATCCACCACTTCGGGGCTGGCGAGAGCGGCGGTAAGCAGGTCGGTGCGGTCGCCACCAGTGACGAGTGCGGTGCGTTCGCGCCGCTTCAGGTGATTGAGTGCGCTCTCGACCGCCATCGCGCCGACGACGACATGCTCAAGGAGTGCGCCCGACTGGTCTGCGGCGCACAGCACACGCCCATCGAGATATTTTGCAACTTGCTTGACGCTGACGGACCGAAGCGTGCGGTCTTCGGGCAGCACACCGAGCACCGGTACACCGAGATGCTCGATTGCTGGCGCGAGTGTGCCAGTGACATACGAGAGGCTACTACGCGGCACGATGTTGAGCACCACACCGAGCAACCGCTCACCGAGATCGCGGTGATATGCTTTCACACGATCAATGACCCATGGGTTATGTCCGCGTGCGATGAGAATCACATGGGCATCGAGCAGTTCGGCTTGATCGGCGGCATTCAGCCCGACGACGCTGCCTTCATCGCGTGTGTCCGGTCCCTCGACAATCATCACATCTTTGTCCATCGCCAGCATATCGAAGGTAGCGCGGGCGCGGGCAGGTGCATCGAAATCCGCGAGGCGGCAATCGCGCAGCATCTCCGCCATTGATGCATCCGAGAGATGCACAGGCGCGATGCGTTCGTCCGTCTCACCGTGTAGATGGAGTGCATCGCGCATAAAGGAGATGTGATCGGGCGAGAGACGGTCGTACTCATGATCGAACAGCAACGGCTGGCAGTACCCGACCGCGTATCCCTGCCCCTGTAATGCATTCCCGATACCGACAGCAAACGCGCTCTTGCCGCTCAATGGGCTGGTTGAAGCAAGCAAGACCGTTGGGGGTTGCCCATTTCGCATGGTGTGTGTACTCCGGCTACCATCGGTGTTCGCTCAAATGTCTGTCTCACCCGCACCATCTAACGGAACAATACCATAACATACGCCCACATGCCGCACGCCTCGGGCAACGCAACGGCACTATGCCGCCGGATACATCCCCTTTGTCCGCCCCTTGACCGCAGACGCAAGCGTTTGTACACTCGACATAGTGTGGCGCAGTGCATCAGCCTAGAGTGTAAACACGAGAGGAACACGCCCCACGTGCGCTATTATTCCCCGTATTCATCCCGAACTCGCCGGTCCATTGTGCCACGTATCCTTCTTGCGGTGCTTATAGTCGCCCTGCTTGGCGGCGGCGGGCTTGCGGTGTGGGCAATACGTGGTGACCATAGCGGCAATAGCCTCGACGCGGTGAAAGCGACTGCCATCGCATCGAACACGGTCGTACCCGGCACACGCACCGCAGGAACGAATCCCCCCGTTACATCCGTTGCACCCGTCTCTGGGTCGGCGACAACGGCGAATGTACCTGCCCCGACTGCGGCACCCGTTGCAACGATGCCACAAACCTCGCCGCGTGAGGCAGCAGACAACTACGTCCGCGCATGGAATGGGGGCGACTTCGCCACAATGTACCGCCAACTCACTACGCGGGCGCAGGGTGTTATCGCGGCAGACGCATTTCAGATGCGTTACCGCGCAATTTATGGGGAATCCGGCATTACCGTCGCGCAGATCGAATTGCTTGGGCAGGAGCCGGGTACGTCGCAGTTCCGCTACAAAGCAAACTTTTCTTCGACACTCGTCGGCAATTTCACACAGGAGAATGTGCTGCCTCTCGCACAGGAAAACGGCTTGTGGAAGGTAGAATGGACACCTTCGCTGATCTTCCGCGAGTTGGACGGTAACGGGCGGGTGCGCTTCTTCGCAGACGATCCCGTGCGCGGGCGCATCCTCGACCGCAAAGGAAGACCGCTGGCGGTCGAGGGGCTAATTAAGCAAGTCGGCGTTGTTCCCGGCAAGATCACCGACGAGGGCGGGATGCTCAGCCGTCTACAATCGCTGATCGGGGTGGATCCCGCCGCCGCGAAAAAGGCATATCAGGGGCAGGATCCAACGTACTTTATTCCCCTCAAAAGCCTACCCGCCTCCGCGAAGGACGATCTTATCAATCAGTTGAACGGCATACCCGGTGTAGAAGTCCACGCGAAATCCTCGCGGACGTATCCGTACGGAACGCTCGCAGCGCATGTGATCGGGTACATGGGCGAGGTGAGCGCGGAGCAACTCAAAACCCTCGCGCCGAAAGGCTACCGATCCGGGGATTTGATCGGGCAACTGGGCGTCGAGGCGTGGGGCGAAGATGCACTGGCGGGCAAACGCGGCGGGCGGCTTGCGGTCATTGACCCCGACACGCAGCAGATTCGTTCGACGATCGCGCAGCGGCAGAAAGTGGAATCGCTCGATGTCGCGCTGACGATTGATATTGATATGCAGAAGTCCGTCGAGGATTCGATCGGCGACAAGACGGGCAGCGCAGTCTTGATGGACCCCAAAACCGGCAACATACTGGCGATGGCGAGCCACCCGACTTTCGACCCGAATGTCTTCGTGCTCGGTCCTTCCAAGAGCGACAACGACTACATCAACAACGAGAAATTGCGCCCCCAACTAAACCGCGCAACGCAGGCGACGTATCCGTCCGGTTCGATTTTCAAGGTGGTCACGATGACCGCAGGATTCGAGAAGGGCGGGTTCACAGCGGATCAGCAATTGCCGTGCGGCGGCTCGTACATGCTCGGCAGTAATACCTACCGCGACTGGAACCCCGCCCCGCACATGGTCTCGTACCGCGAGGGTCTGGTGCAATCCTGCGACATCGTTTTCTACACGGTCGGGAAAAAACTGGACGATATGGATGCGAATATTCTGCCGACCTATGCGCGACAATTCGGGCTTGGTGCGCCGACAGGTATTCAGGGGGTGGAAGAATCGCCCGGTCTCGTGCCGGACCCCGCATATAAGCGGCAGACACGCAATGACGGCTGGTCTACCGGCGACACAATCAACCTTTCTATCGGGCAGGGGTTTTTACTTGTGACGCCCCTGCAGATGGCAAATATCTACAACAGCATCGCCAATGGAGGCACGATCTGGCAACCGCGCCTCGTATCGCGCATCCTCAATGTGGACGGCAGCGTCGCGAAAGATTACCCGCCCGTTGAGAAAGGAAAGTTGCCGATCACGCCGGAGCATCTCGTCGTGATGCAGCAGGCTCTCCAGATGGTGACAACCTCCGCTAGCGGCACCGCGACGATTGCCTTCAAGGGGATGAATCCGCCACCTGCAGGCAAGACTGGCACCGCAGAGCAAGCCGCAGACCCTCATTCGTGGTTCGCGTCGTATTATCCCGCAAATGTGCCGGAAGTTGCGGCAATCGTGATGATCGAGGCGGGCGGCGAGGGCAGCGCGAATGCTGCCCCAATCACCCGTGCCATCTACGAGAAATACGCGACATTGCCCAAGTGAGGGCTGAGGAGAGACACCCTCATTTTTTCGTCCCTCGTCCTTCATTCGTCATTCATTGAACAAAGCGAGTGCGCCATGCAAGTGACGATCATCGGGGCGGGGGTGATGGGAAGCCTGTTCGGGGCAATGCTTCAGCGAGCGGGCAATGTGGTGATGCTGGTGGATGTCCGCGCCGACCACGTGTCGCAATTGCACCGGCGCGGCATCACTATCGAGGAGCCGGACGGCGGGCGCGACACCGTGCGCGTGCCGGTAACGACCGATGCGAACACCGCGCTTGCTGCCGACTTGTTTGTCGTATTCGTCAAAACCCCATTCACCGAGGACGCGCTCCGACCTCTCGCGGGGCGCATCCCGACAGGCGCACCGGTACTGACCCTGCAAAATGGGCTTGGCAACGAAGAGACGGTGACACGGGTGCTTGGTCGGCGCGTACAGGTGGTACTCGGCGTCACGTCACATACCGCAGCCGCAATCAACGAGACGACGGTACGCCATACCGCGAACGGCCCGACCATCATCGGGCTGCCGGACGGCACACGACCGCACGCGCTCGAAGCAATCGCCCAGATGCTGACGCAGGCGGGTATCCCCGCCCGCACAACGCGGCACATCTACAGCCATGTGTGGCAGAAATTGCTCGTCAATGTCGGCATCAATGCCCTCTCCGCGCTGACGGGGCTGACGAACGGTGAATTGCTGACCGAGCCGGAGATGGTCGCGTCATCGCGCCGCCTCGTCGCGGAGGCGGTTGCGGTGATGCGGGCGGAAGAGATGCCCGCGACATTGCGCGATCCCTTTGACCTTGTGCGTGCCGTTGCCGACGCGACACGCGATACGCGCTCCTCGATGTTGCAGGACCTCGACGCCCACCGCCGCACCGAAATTGACGCGATCAATGGTGCGATTGTCCGGCGGGGCGAACGGCACGGGGTTGATGTCGCCGCGAACCGTCTGGTGACTGCCCTCGTTCACCAGCGCGAACGCCTCGCGGCGAATGGGAAACGATAGCCGCCGCACGCCATAGATACAAGGAGCATGAATGCCTGCACCATTCCGTCTGGCAACTACAGGCGATGCTCCTGCACTTGCGCATCTGGCAGCGACGGTGTGGCCGGAGGAACATTTCGCGGCAGCGCAGATCGCAGGCGCACTCGCGGATCCCACACATCGGTCAATCATCGCCGTTACCGATACATGCTTTATCGGTTTCGTGGATTGTTTCGCGGTATACGAGGGCAACGGCGTACGACGGTGGGAGATTGACCTACTTGCAGTCAGTCCCGCACATCGCGGGAAGGGAATTGGGCGGTCGCTCGTGAAGGCTGCAACAGATGCGGGAAATGATGCAGGCATACCGCACGCACGCACCGTTGTTGCCGTCGGCAATACCGCGAGCGAACGGGCATTCGCGGCGTGCGGCTTTGCCCCTGTGAGCGCACCGTGCGCCATTTGTGCAACAGATCGTATTGGGACGCGGGAGCGGGCATTTGCCGCAACACGGCGATGTATCCGTGTCGTTACCTTCGGCTACACCGGATGGTGGCTGGAAGAATCATACGGCGATAGCCCTGCCGATGATGCATCCTCAGCAGGGAGTATTGCGGACGGAGATCGCACGGGAATACTGGTTCCCACCGCCTCAGCGGATGCGATCGAACGTGCTGCCATTGCGGGCTTTGAGGCAGTCGGCACATATCAAATATGGACACGATAACCGCAAACTGCTTCTGACTTCCACGCCCGATTACCTGCTACGTATCACGTTCATGCGTAGGTGCGTGCGCGTCGCCCATCGTGCGGTGGCGCGGGAAGTCTGCGGCGTGGTGAAATTCGTGACCCGCAATGATATACGCTAACGCCCGCACGCTGACGGGTTTGCCGTCCGCCACGCCGGTACGTATCCATGCCGCCGTATTGAGGCTGCGGAGCAGCGTCATTGTTGCACCGCGCACCGCGACAAACTCCGCAGCGAGGTCGGCGAGGGTACGCTGCGAGAAATCCACATGCGCCATTAGTCCATCAGGGTCTATTCCCGCCAGCGGGGTCGCATCGTTGCGGGCGAAGCGGAGGGCGCGATAGGCAAACACCCGCTCACTATCCGCGAGATGCCCGACGATCTGGCACGCATCCCATTCGCCGGGTGCGGGACGCCACGCTGCCTGCGCCGGGGTAAATGCTGCCAGCGACGCCGCAGTTGCCACGATCTGCCGGTCGAGGATAGCGATAATGTCGCCGTCCGGAACGAGCGAGATGTAGCGATGGTAATACTCGTTGTACTCGTCGGGATGCGGTCGCCCGTTGTTCGCCTCCATTGATTGCCTCCCATCGCTCTTCGCTATTCGCCGAACCGCTCTCGCAACCGTGCGACTTCCGCTTCCAAGCCTGCATCATCGAGCTTCTTGAAAAGCGGCGCGGGCTTCGGCAGTTGGGTACCCGTCGGCAAATCGGCATACTGCCACGCGAGATCTGCCACGCCGCCGCCGGTGCCGTCCGGGTTGCCGCCCTCGTGTCCGAGGAGTGTGTGCAAATGCTGTGCTGAGAAGGGCATAAAGGGCGTCGTGAGCGTCCGCAGTTGCGCTAACCCTTGGAGCGCAACCCAGAGCGTCGTCGCGGTGCGGTCAGGGTCGGTCTTGCTTGTCTCCCACGGTTTCTTGCGCTCAAGGTAGCGGTTGAACTCCCCCGCGAATGCCATCACCTGCCCCAGTGCCTCTTTGAGATGCACCGCCTCGATCTCGACCCCGACCGCGTCGAACGACGACTGTGCAAGGGTGAGGACGGTAGTGTCTTCGTCGTCCAGCGTGCCGTGTTCCGGCACCATCCCCCCATAATATCGTGCGGTCAGGGCAAGCACGCGGTTTGCCAGATTGCCGTACGTCGCAACAAGTTCGTCGTTATTGCGGCGGTAAAACTCCGCCCACGTGAACGAACTATCCCGCGTTTCGGGCGCATTGGCAATCACGAAATAGCGCAACGGGTCGGGGTCATAGCGCGAGAGGTAATCCGGCACGGTGATGACGATGCCCCTGCTTGTGCTGATTTTCTGGTCATTCAGCAGCATGTACTCGACGGCAGGCACATCGTACGGCAGGGTCAGCCCGCCCACACCCATCAGCATCGCGGGCCAGATGATAGTGTGAAAGGGGATATTGTCCTTGCCAACGAAGTAGTACGCCTTGCTCGGCGCGTTGCCTTCTTTGTCTATGCGCCACCACTCGCGCCACGCTTCCGGCTGTCCTTGCGTTTGCGCCCATTCGATGCTGGCACTGAGGTAGCCAATCACAGCGTCGAACCAGACGTAGATGCGCTTCTCGCGCCACTGCTCCCCCTCGACGGGGATCGGCACGCCCCAATCGAGATCGCGGGTGATCGCCCGTGCCTTCAGCCCCTCGCGCACCCAGTTTTCCGTGAAGCGGCGCACATTGGGTCGCCAGTTGTCATGCGTCTGAATCCATGCCAGCAACTGGTCGGAAAGTTTCGGGAGGTCGAGAAAAAACTGCTCGGTTGTCCGCAGTTCAGGCGTCGCACCACTCAGTTTGGAACGCGGGTTGATGAGATCGGTCGGGTCGAGCGTGCGCCCGCAGTTGTCGCACTGGTCGCCGCGTGCGTCGGCATAACCGCAGTGCGGACACGTCCCTTCAACATAACGGTCGGGTAGGAAACGACTCGCGACGGGATCGAACATCTGCTCGCTCGTCTCGGTGAACAAATAGCCTGCACTGAGCAAACTCGTGAAGATCGCCTGCGTGACTGCGGCGTGGTTGTCCGTGTGTGTCTCGGTATAGAGTTCCCACTGCATTCCCATGCGGTCGAAGCCGTCTTTGATGATGGCGTGATAATACCGCGCCACTTCTTCCGGCGTCTTACCCTCTTTATCCGCAACGAGTGTGATCGGCGTGCCATGCTCGTCGGAGCCGGAAATCATCAGCACATTGCTGCCCGCCATCCGGTGATACCGTGCGAAGACATCGGCGGGTATGTAGGTCGCCATGTGTCCGACATGCCGCGCTCCACTCGCATACGGCCACGCCACACAGACGAGAATGTTGTCCCCTTGCGTCATCGGTAGTACCCCCGGCGGTCATTGAACCAGACTTGCAGTAGATCACGAAGATTATAGAACGTATCGTTGATCGGATTTACTTTGCTGTCGGTGCCGTATCGCCACGGCACCGGGCATTCCAGCACCCGATAGCCACATCGCCGCGCGATCAGCAGTACCTCGACATCGAACCCCGTCACCCGCGCCCCATGCACAACGGGCGAATCCGGGCCGTAGAGCCGCAAACGCGAGAAGACGGCTTGTGCGGCATCGAGCCGGAACATCTTAAACCCGCATTGCGTATCGTTAATTCCCGGCACCGCCAGCCACTGCACGAGCCAGTTGTTGACCCGCCCCATGATATGCCGGAGCGCAGGTTCGCCCCGGCGCGATGATCCCGTACCTTCGCGGGAGCCAATCACGACCGGGTTCGTGTCCGTCACAAGTGCCATGATACGGTCCACTTCCTCTACTGGCACGGCGAGATCAGCATCCATAAACAGGACATATGCGCCGTTCGCGGCGAGCATCCCCGCCCGCACCGCCGCCGCCTTACCCCGGTGTGGCTCGCGCAGCACACGCCCGAAGCCACCGTGCAGACGGTACGTCGCAATATCGGCGGTCGTATCGCTGCTGCCGTCGTCCACAACGATCACTTCAAACCCATACGGTTGGGTGATAAGGTACGAGAGGACGATATCAAGGGTAGCAGGGAGGCGAGCAGATTCGTTGTACGCGGGGATAACGACGCTCAGTTTGAGTAAATCAATCTCGGAATCCCCGTTCATACGTGCGGCACCCCCCCGATATCTGGTAGTTCACGCGAGTGTACATACGTGCATTGTCGCATAGAGATCACGCAGGGCAAAGCGCAGCGTCCAATTCCCCGACCCGCACGCGGCGCGTCGCCTGCACCCGGCGGCGCGAACGCAACAATGCAGGAAGCATCGGCACCGCAGCACCTATCCCGCGCAACCGTGCCCGCGCCGCCGGTTCGCGCAGATGCTGCACGCTCTCCGCAATGATACTCAGTTGTGCCCGTGCTATCGCGCCCGCATGCCTTCGGAGAAGCACAGACGGCACATCTTTCGCCAGCACCGCTAGCGTATTGCGTCCGACATAGCGCGACGCCAGCACCCCACCGCCCGTCGCACTCAGATGATGGTACACCACAGCATTTGGGGCAAACGCGGTGCGATACCCCGCCAATCGCGCCCGCCAGTTGAGGTCCACATCCTCGCAATACATGAAAAATGATTCGTCGTAGACCGCGCCCGTGTCCGCCGCCGCCAGCATTTCCAATGCCGTGCGGCGGAAAAGGCACGCACCGCCTTGCGGTCCGAAGATATGCAACCCGTCGTCCCACTGCCCTGTATCGCGCTCCCAGACGCCGAGATTGCGCGGGATGCCGTCCTGCCCGTAGCCGTCACCCGCCGCGTGTAGCACCTCGCGCCGGTCGAACAGGCGCAGTTTGCCCGCCACCGCCCACGCATCCGGCATCGCGTCCGCCATCGCGACCAGCGTGCCGAGCCACGCCGGTTCCGCTTCAGTATCGTTGTTGAGGATAGCGACGAATTCGCTCGTCGTTGCCGCGATGCCCGCGTTTTGCGCCCGCGCCAGCCCACTATTGCGTGGCAGTCGCAGCACCGCGATTTCGGGGTAGCCCGTACGCAATTGCGCTGCGGTATCGTCGGTGCTGCCGTCATCCACGATGCAGACGGAGAAATCGCGGTATACCTGCCGCCGCAACGCATCGAGACACGGCGCAAGATACCGCCACCCATTGTATGTCGGGATGACAACTGTAACGCGGCTCACAAGGTTGTGCGCCCCATCGCGGCGAGGCAACGACGCAGCCCGTCTTCCCACTGTGGCAGTTCCACACCGAGCGCCGCGGCAGCGCGGTTGACAAGCACACCATTCGTCGGCGGGACGCACTTGCGCGGAAATGCCGTCGCGGGGACGCGGGAGGCGGAGACATCCAGCCCCGCCATCTCCCATGCCGCGAATGCCCAGTCTGCCCACGATGCCCGCCCGGTGTTCGTCAGATGATACACACCGGGAACCGGCTGCCGCGCTAGCGCGAGGATGCCGCGAGCGAGGTCGGTCGCATAGGTCGGTTGTCCCCACTGGTCGGCGACGACCGAGAGCGGGATGCCACGCTCTGCAAGCGCGAGCATCGTACGAAGGAAATTCTTACCTTCCTCTGCATATACCATCGCGGTGCGGACGATGAGCACCCGCGCCCCGCTCTGCGTTGCTTGCTGTTCCCCCGCCCACTTGCTGCGAGCATAGACTGATTGCGGGTTCGGCATGTCCCATTCATCATACGGGGCATCGCGTTGCCCGTCGAAGACGTAGTTCGTGCTGACGGCAACCACCGGGCAGCCGACGCGGGCGGCGGCAGCGACGTACCCCGTGCCGAGGGCATTGATCGCATATGCTCGTGCAATCTGGTCTTCGCACCCGTCGGTGTCGGTCATCGCAGCAGCATGGATGATGAGATCGGGCTGCGTCTCCGGCAGCACGCGTAGCACTGCTGCCGCATCCGATACATCGAGATCGGCGGACGATAGCGGCACGATCTCCGCACCGAACTCTGGCGCGACCGCCTGTATCGCCCGCCCGACCTGCCCGTTTGCTCCCGTTACCGTAATTCGCACGTCAGTCCGCTCCCATCGCTGCGGGGGCGGCACTGTCGCGGTGCTCCCACGCCATGTAGCGGGCGAGATAGCGTTCGCGCACCGCCCGCTTCCCCATCACCCACGCCATCGCGCCGAACAACCGGTTCGGGACATGCCGCACAAGTTCCTGAAACCCGATGAATGTGCCGACACGTTCGCGGTGCCGCGCGACGGCGGCGGCGTAGTGCATTCCCGCCGCTTCCCACGCCATCCGCCCCGCGAAGACCTCTGCGATGAGTTGCCCCGCAACATCGCCATCTTGGAAGGCGAAGCGGATGCCCTCCCCCGTCAGCGGGAGGCAATGCCCCGCCGCGTCACCGAGCACCCAGAGATTGTTCGTGCCGCCGAGCGTCGCAGGGCGTTGCTGCCACGGGAGCAACCCGCCCGCCCGCTCGACAGTGCGGAGGTCGTCTGGCAGATCGAGTCGGCGCAAAAAAGCGCGGAGCAGGTCCGGCAAGCCTTTCGAGTTGTCGAATGCGCCGATACCGACGCGGCTCTCGTCGCCGTACGGGAAGACCCATCCGTACCCCCACCGCACGATGTCGCGGTTCACGAAAAAGTGCATCGCATCGGTGTGATGCGGCACGGTCACTTCCATACCGACGGTCAGTTGTCCTTTGGCGGTAAATTCCGGTTGGAGCGCATTCGCAAGCACTGCTTTCCAGCCTGTTGCATCGAGGAAATGGCGGGCGGTGAACACGCCTTTATCGGTCGTCAGTGTCACCCCGTCGAACCCCTGTACGCGGGCGCGGAGGTACGGTACATCGGGAGCTTGGGCGCGGAGGGCTTCACAGGTGCGTTGGTGGTCGAAGACAATCCACGGTTCCGGCGAGACATAGCGCGTCGCGCCACTGGCAGTATGGATCACGCCGAGGTCGGTCTCCTGCACGCTGCCCGCCAGCGCACCGACCGCCGCGAGTGAGCGTGTCGGCACTGCACATGCCGAGTGCCGCACCGCGCCGACCGCATGTTCGTCCACGAGCAACACGCGCCCGCCATGCGCATTGAGATGCCGCGCTGCGGACAATCCCGCATACGATGCACCGGCAATGATGAGGTCGTAATCAGGTCGCTGTGTCTCCATACGCGCAAAAGGATACCACAGGTTTGCTTGCCGTTCGTACGCGGTGTATGCTGGAATGCAACGACAATAAACGCATCCTCAAGAGGCGCATACGATAGAGAGAGGAACGCGATGGCGACGGTTGCCGCCGATCCGGCAGTGGAGTTTGAGACAGTAATCGGGCTGGAAGTTCACGCCCAGATGATTACCCGCAGCAAGATGTTCTGTGGCTGCGACGCGGAAGCATTCACGCCTCCCCCGAACACGCATGTCTGCGGCGTCTGCGCCGGGATGCCGGGGGTGCTGCCCGTCATCAATGGCGCGGCGGTCCGGCAGGCAGTGCGCGTCGCGCTCGCGCTGCATGGCACGGTGCAACTCCAATCGAAGTTCGACCGCAAAAATTACACGTATCCCGATCTCCCGAAAGGCTATCAGATTTCGCAGTACGATCTTCCCGTCAGCCTCGGTGGGTATCTCTCGTACGTCGTGGACGGCGAAGAACGGCGGGCGGGTATCACCCGCGTGCATATGGAAGAAGATACCGGGCGTTCTTCCCACCGCACGCGCATGGATGGCTCACACTATTCGCTCATTGATCTCAACCGGGCGGGCGTGCCGCTCTTGGAGATCGTCGGGGAGCCGGATTTGCGTTCCCCCGATGAAGCGCGGCACTATCTGACCACGATGCGCCAACTCTTGCGCTACATCGGCGCATCCACCGGGGATATGGAGAAGGGTGCCTTGCGCTGCGACGCAAATGTCTCCCTGCGCCCGCGCGGGTCGAGTACATTCGGTGCGAAGGTAGAGATCAAAAATGTCAACTCGTTCCGGGGGGTCTATCGTGCGCTCGCGTACGAGGTCGAGCGGCAGGCAGGCATCCTGCGGGCAGGTGGCACCATCGCGCAGGAGACGCGAGGTTGGTCCGATGTGCAAGGTGTCACCCTCGGGCAGCGCAGCAAAGAGCAGGCGCACGACTACCGCTACTTCCCCGAACCCGATCTGCCACCACTCGTGCTGACGCCCGCATTCGTGGACGAGTGCCGCGCCAGCCTGCCAGAACTCCCGGACGACCGCCGCGCCCGCTATCTGCACGATTACGGGCTCCATGTCGCGGATGCCGGGTCGCTCACCGAATCGGTGCGGATCGCGGGGTATTTCGAGGCAATCGTGGGCGAGGATGCGAACCGCGCCCGCCCCGCCGCCGCGACGATCCTCAACGATGTCTTCACCCTCCGTGCCGACCGCGAAGAGGCGATCACGGTTGCGCCGCCTCCCGACGCGATGCGCGACCTACTCGCACTTGTCGAGGCGGGGACTATCTCGCGCACGGCGGCGAAAGAAGTCTTCGCGGCGATGGCAACGGGTGGTGAATCGCCCGCAGCGGCAGTAGCGCGGCTCGGTCTGGCGCAGGTCAGCGACGAATCCGCGCTGATGGGGTATGTGGATGCCGCCATCGCCGCAAACCCGAAAGCAGCGGCAGATTATCGCGGTGGCAAACAGACTGCCATCAACGCGCTGCTCGGTGCGGTAATGCGGCAGGCGAAGAGCGCGAATAGCGCGGTCGTGCGCGAGTTGCTCGCAAAGCGGCTCACAGAGACCGCCTAAATACATTCGTGGGTACGCCGCACCGGAGATAGGAAACCGTGCGGCTTGTTCAATACCGTGTACCCCGATGAGAAGAAGGGCTTATCGGGCTTCTGTGGAGGGGTGGCGCGGTCACAGAAGGAAGAATTGTGCGCCCGTTGTCCGGAGGGGTTACCCCCATGGTAAGTATGGCACCGGCATCATCGTCCGTTTCGACCAACGGCGTGGTGCAGAGCAGTATCGGCGAACCGGGGCGCAGTCTGTTCGATATCGCCGTCTCGCAGTTTCAGGAAGCGGCAGACATTCTCGGCTTGGATGCGGGATCGCGGGCGAAACTCTCGCATTGCAAGCGGGAATTGACCGTGAATTTCCCTGTCAAGATGGACGATGGCGGGGTGCGGGTCTTCACGGGCTACCGCGTGCAGCACAGCATCTCGCGTGGTCCCGCGAAGGGTGGTTTGCGCTACCATCCGAGTGTGGAAATTGACGAAGTCCGCGCCCTTGCGATGTGGATGACGTGGAAATGCGCGGTGGTCAATATCCCCTTCGGCGGCGCAAAGGGTGGCATCACGGTTGATCCGAAACAACTCTCGCTCGGCGAACTGGAACGGATGACCCGCCGTTTCACCGCCGAAATCAGCATCTTTATCGGACCGGACCGCGACATCCCCGCCCCCGATGTGAACACCAACGCCCAGACAATGGCGTGGATTCTCGATACCTATAGCATGAATGCAGGGCATTCCGTTCCCGGCGTCGTGACGGGCAAGCCAATCCATCTCGGTGGCTCGGTCGGGCGGGCAGAGGCGACCGGGCGCGGCGTCGTCTTCGCGATACAGGAGGCAACAAAGCGCACCGGCATGTCGCTGGAAGGCGCAAAGGTCGTCGTGCAGGGCTTCGGCAATGTCGGGGCGGTGGCGGCAAAATTGATCGCGACAACAGGGGCGCAGGTCGTTGCCGTATCGGACATGTACGGCGGTATCTATAACCCGAAGGGCTTCGACATGGCGGCACTCGCGCAGTACAACGAGGAGAATGGGCGCATCTCCGGCTTCCGGGACGCAGACGCGGTGACGAACGACGAACTGCTCACCCTGCCCTGCGACATTCTCATTCCCGCCGCCATCGAGAAGCAAATCACCGAAGCGAACGCGCACCGCATCACAGCGAAACTGGTCGCCGAGGGAGCAAACGGCCCGACCACTCCCGAAGCGGACGCCATCCTGCATGACCGGGGAATCATGGTGCTGCCGGACATCTTCGCCAACGCAGGCGGCGTGACGGTTTCGTATTTCGAGTGGGTCCAGGCATTGCAGGCATTCGCGTGGACAGAGAACGAGGTGAACTCGCGCCTCCAAGCGATCATGGCACGGGCGTTTCATGATGTCTATGAACTCAGCCAGCTGCACCGTGTGACGATGCGAACCGCAGCACTCGTCCTCGCGGTGAAACGCGTGCAGGAAGCAACACAGACCCTCGGCATCTTCCCGTAGGCCGCGTGAAAACCGAGAGGGGGCGCAACGGCTATCCGTCCGTTGCGTCCCCTCTCCTCTTCACCCTTACGCACGAGGACGCTATACGATGTTGTCGCCCGCAAGCGCGATACGCAGCGCATCTTCCTGTGCGCGGCGGGTGATCGCGATTACGCGGTCTCCGGCGGCAAAGCGCGTCTCGCCGCGTGGCACGATCAAGCTGTCGCCGCGCAGAATCGCCGCAACCACGGTATCGGCCGGAAACTCCGTCGTGCGAATTTCGTGGTTGATGACCGGGGAATCGCGCTGCAAATCCACCTCCACAATCGCAAGATCGGCATGGCGCAGCGTGCTGAGATGAATCAGCGGGCGGTTGGGGATTTCTTCCTCGATGCGGTTGAGGATGATATTCGTCTGGCTCACGGTGTATTCCACGCCGAGCCGCCGGAAAATACCCTCATTCTTTGGGTTGTTGACGCGAGCAATCACTTTTGGCACGCTGAAATGGTGCTGCGCCAGTTGCGCGATGACGAGATTATCTTCGTCGTCGCCAGTGGTCGCAATCACCACGTCTGCCCGCCCAACGCCCGCTTTTTCGAGGATTGCCACTTCGCAGCCGTCGCCTTGCAGCAGCACCGCGCCGAACCGCTCGCTCCATGTCTGCACTTTGGCGGCATCTCGCTCGATCAGCAGGACTTCATACCCTTCATTGACGAGCGTTTTCGTCAGGTAATAGCCTACTTTTCCGCCACCGACGACGACGATATACACCGGCGTTCCCTTTCCTAAGCAGTCGGCGCAGAGAGCGTCACCTGTTGCCGGATGAGCTGCGCGATAGTCTTTGTGGGGCAGATTGTCTTCAGACCGAGTTCGCGGTAAATCTCCGCCCGCGCAACATCGTACACGCGCACGATGACTTCCGGCACCCGGAAAACCTCCTGCGCTACCTGCGCCGCCATGATATTGGCATTGTCGTTGTCCGTCACGGCGATGAATGTATGCGCCCGCTCGATCCCGGCGCGGCGCATCACATCTTCATCAATGCCGGTGCCAAGCACGGTATTGCCGTGGAATGTGTCCGGCAGGCGACGAAATGCGTGGCTGTCCGTATCCACGATGGTCACGGCAAATCCTTCGCCGTCCATTTGCGCCGCGATACGCGACCCGACACGTCCACATCCCAAAATAACGACCTGTTGCCCCGTTCGCTGCTGCATCGTTTCTCCCCTTTGCCCCACGCTACCGGATCACTGGCGGCGTGATGAGCGGCAAGCGGCACACCCACACTTCGCACATCGCGTGCATCAACACATACGGCACGGTCACACCTAGCGTTGGCTCCCCGTATTTGTCCTGCAACGATGCGCCGAGGATGACGAGGTCCGCGCCTTTTTGCGCCGCTTCGTCCACGATTGCCGCCCCGACGGAGCGTGCTTGCAAGAGATCGTAGGTCGCTTTCAGCCCGCGATCTCGTGCGGTCTTTTCCGCCGCCATCAGCACGCGCTCACCGGCGGCGATTTCGTCGGGCAGATCGGCGTCCACGGGCAACTGCAGCCCGACTTCCACCACATGCACCACCGCCACGCGCACTTTGTCGCGCTTGCTCAGGGTTGCAGCAACATCAATCAGCACGGGATCTGCGGCATACCCATTGACGGCGATCAACAACTGGCGATGCAAACTTGGCGATAATTGCGGCACGGCGCGGAACCCCTATCCTTCGCAACACGATTCCCGGTGCCTCGCACATCGCAGGCATCGTGCAGTATAACACCATCATACTGGGTCGGTTATGTACCACGCCCCAGACGCTCTGCGAGACGCTCCGGCAGCCCCTCCGCCCGCATCACCTCTTGCACCGCCGCGATATCGTACGCGACCCGTCGCCATGTCACCGCACAATCGTCCGGGTCGTACCAGAGATAGGCAGCGCGGGGATCGCGGTCGCGCGGTTGCCCGACACTGCCGGGATTGACAAGATACCGCCCCGCATTGAGCGCGAACGGTTCCTCCGCACTAGATGCGACACGCCGCGTACCGCCATTGTCGTGGACATAACAGACCGGGACATGCGTATGCCCAACGAACCCCCACAGCTGCGTATATGCGTCGAACGCCTCCCGCGCATCGGCAACGCCGAGAATATACGTCCAGATCGGGTCAGCCGGACTGCCGTGCGCGAGACATTCGTTGTCGCGGTCAAGCCGGGAGGGAAGCGCACGCAAATACGCGGTCTCTTCCGCCGATAGGTGCGCCCGCGTCCACAAGGCGGCAGCAGCGGCGGCAGGGTTAAAATCCCGCAGCACCGCGTCATCGAATGCCGCGTAGTCGTGATTACCGGAGAGGACGAGAGCGCAGTGCGCTTGCACCCACGCAATACATGCCGCCGGTTGCGGGCCATACCCGACGATGTCGCCAAGACACCAGACCGCATCCACCGCGCCCGCATCTGCCCACACTGCATCGAGGGCGGCGCGGTTGCCGTGAATGTCGGAAATGATTAGGATACGCGTCATGCGCGGTAGTGTCGCATACTGCCCGCGACGGCGGCAATCGGTGGTATACTCCGTCAACTTGGTTCGAGCAGGGAGCGGGGAGTACATGGGTTTGCTACGCAGCGTTGTAGACACAGTGATCGCCAATATGTCGCCGGAAGAACGGGTGGAAGCGATCAATGAAGTCGCGGACCGCGCGATGAATCTGATGACCGACGACGAACGCCGCGATCTCGCCGCCCGGATTCTGCTCAATCTCATCGCCACAATGGACGATAGCCAGCGGCGGCAACTGGTGACGCAACTGCTCCCCGCTCCCGCTGCCCCCGCGAAGGAGTAAGCCTGATGGAAATGCCGCCCATTCCCGCCCATCTGCGCGACACCACACCCGCTATGCCTGCGATCCCCGAACTCTCCACCGAGCCGACCGAGGCGGGCGTCACACAGGAGGCTCCTGCGGTATCGCTGACATTTCCTGCACAGCCCGCAACGGGCATCGTGCGGGACACCGACAGCGCGTCCACACGCTTCTGGCTCGTCGCGCTTGTACTCGTGCTTGGCTTCGGGTTCCTCAGTTCGTCCCGCCGCGAAGCCCTCAGCAAATTCGCCGCGCAAATTGCGGACGTCGTCAATGATTTTCGGGGCTACGATCCGGAGTTCTAAAGCGCATCACCGTGCATAGACGCGGTGAAGATATAGTCTGCTATTCATATTACGACATGAGGGCGGTGATGTACCGCCCTCATGTCAGTGGATCATTTTGCCAGTAGATGTTTCGTCAGTCCGCGACCACTGATGGAGTCTTGGCATTCGCGCTATTTGCCGCGCCGAACTTGGCGGCACCGCGCCCGTCGCAGCCGCTGGCAAGCCCACAAACCCCGCAGCAGTTTTTCACCTTGCGCCCAGTAGCAAAGGGACAGGTGGCATTGCGCCCTAGTTTTGCGTTGTTCACCCCACCGCCATTTGCGCCGTTTGCACCGTTCGCCGTGGCTTTCGCACGGTTTTTGCGGCGGGGGTCTTCTGGTTCCTCCTCGCGGTTGGTGCTAGTATTGGCAAAGGGATTTTGCAGCGCGGGCTGCGACACGATCGTGTAATGGAAGATATTATGCGCGATGTCGTGCAGAATATTCGTTTGCAGCTGCTGGAACATCCGGTAGCCTTCGGTTTTGAAGGCAACAAGCGGGTCACGTTGCCCGAATGCCTGCAAGCCGATACCAATACGCACATCCTCGATATTCGTGAGATATTCGACCCACAAATCATCAATGACCCGCAGCATCACAAACCGTTCCAGTTGGCGCATCTGCTCGCTGCCGTGCTGCGCCTCTTTGGTCTCGTACGCCTCTTCCATCACGCCGATCAGGTCGTCCGCAAGGGCGTTGGTGTCTGCGCTTGTCGGCGTGTATCCCTCTGGCAGCGGCACGATCCCACCGACTACTTTTAGCACTCCCTCGGTGTCGAAACCGCTGTCGCTATCACCCTTGTGCGCCTCGACCACATTCTCGATCTCGGCGCGGAGGGCATCCAGTACCGATTCTTTCATGTCCTCTCCGAGGACGATCTTGGCGCGATCCTCGTAGATTTTCTCGCGCTGCTTATTTACTACGTCGTCATACTCTACGACGTGCTTGCGGAGGTCGAAGTTATAGCCTTCCACTTTGGTCTGTGCGCTCTCGATAGCGCGAGAGATCAAGCCGGATTCAATCGGCACATTCTCCTCGACGCCGAGTTTACCCATCACTCCGGCAATGCGGTCGGAGGCAAAGCGGCGCATCAGTTCGTCTTCCAGCGAGACAAAAAACCGTGACGAACCGGGGTCCCCCTGCCGACCGGCACGGCCGCGCAGCTGGTTGTCAATGCGCCGTGCCTCATGCCGCTCGGTACCGACGATATGCAAGCCACCGAGTTCGCGCACGCCCTCGCCGAGTTTGATATCGGTGCCGCGCCCCGCCATATTCGTGGCGATAGTCACGGCTCCCTGCCCGCCCGCGCCGAGTATGATTTCTGCCTCGCGCTCGTGGTATTTCGCGTTCAGGACGCTATGCTCGACGCCGCGCCGCGCCAGCAGATCGCTGAGATATTCGCTTTTCTCGACCGACACGGTGCCGACAAGCACAGGTTGCCCCTTTTCCTGTCGCTCCGCAATCTCGTCAGCAACTGCCTCGAACTTCGCCTTCTCGGTCTTGAAGACGTAGTCCGCCATGTCCTCGCGTACCATCGGCTTGTTCGTCGGGATTGTGACGACTTCGAGTTGGTAGATTTTGAAGAGTTCTTCCGCCTCGGTCGCGGCGGTGCCGGTCATGCCCGCCAGTTTCTCGTACATGCGGAAGTAATTCTGGAAGGTGATCGTGGCGAGCGTGCGGTTTTCGCGCTTGACATGCACGCCTTCCTTCGCCTCGATAGCCTGATGCAACCCCTCGCTATATCGCCGCCCGTCCATCAGCCGCCCCGTGAACTCGTCTACGATAATGACCTCGCCGTCACGGACGATGTAATCCTTGTCGCGGGTGTATGTCACTTGCGCTTTGAGGGCGTTTTCGAGGTAGTGCGTCAGATCAGCGTACCGGTCGTCGTAGATAGATGCGCCGTCGGGGATATCCGCGAGTTGCTCGACGCGATCAATCCCCTCCTCAGTGATCGTGACGGCGCGTTGCTTCTCGTCCACCTCGAAATCGCGCTCTTTTTTGAGTTGCCGTGCGATCTTGGCGAAGCGGTCGTACTGATCGGTCGCCTCTTGCGCGTCGCCGGAGATAATGAGCGGTGTCCGCGCCTCGTCAATGAGGATATTGTCCACCTCGTCTACGATGGCATACACGAGCGGCCGCTGCGCCATCAGATCGCCAGAGAAGACCATATTATCGCGCAGGTAGTCGAACCCGAACTCGTTGTTCGTGCCGTATGTAATGTCGGCGCGATAGGCGTCGCCGCGCGCCACGGGGCGCAAGTAGGTATACGATTCGTCTTCGAGTTCATAGGTCGGGTCATACAGGTATGCACTGTCGTGCTGAATGACACCCACGGACATGCCGAGGAAGTAGTAAATCTGCCCCATCCAGCGGGCATCGCGCTTGGCGAGATAGTCGTTGACAGTAACGAGGTGTGCGCCCTCGCCCGTAAGCGCATTAAGATACATCGCCAGCGATGCGGTGAGCGTCTTGCCCTCGCCCGTCTTCATCTCGGCAATTTTGCCTTCATGAAGCACCATGCCGCCGATGAGTTGCACATCGAAATGCCGCTCGTTGCGGGTGCGCCGCCCCGCTTCCCGTACCACCGCGAATGCTTCGGGCAGCAGGTCGTCCAGCGTCTCGCCGGTGCCGTCCCCGATGTGATTGTCGGCGTCGCCATCCTCGCCGCTACCGACGCCGAGCCGTTCGCGGAACTCGACAGTTTTCGCGGCGAGTTCGTCGTCGCTTAGGTCGCGCATCGCGTCCTCGAAGGCATTGATTTTCGCCACACGCCCTGCGTAGGTCTTGACCGCTTTTTCGTTGTTGTCGAACAGTTTGCCGAGAAACTTGAACATATCAACCTCGTGACCGAGCAGGACCCATGCCCGCGCGTGTTGTTTTCGCCCCTATTGTACCGTGCGATGGGCAACGGGGCTACCGCGATGCGTTGCGCGGTTCCCCTTGCTTATGTTACGCTTGTGATTATAGAGGTATTTCGATAGTGCGATAAGTGTGGCATCACGCCGGATCGTACCGTCCGTACGGCATACGAGCAATCCACGCGCAGGCAATG
>JBBRMX010000014.1:0-27949 GCA_038230615.1 Thermomicrobiales bacterium
CGCCCTCACGCCGCACGATTTCGTCCGCCTTTTCTTGCGCCGTCATCCCCTCATCGTGCCGGACAACGGGGGCATCGGGTTCGGGATGATTCCCCGGCATCGCCCGCGCTTCTTCCGGTGTCACATCGGGATCGCCCTTGATTCCCCATCCGAATCCCAGCGGGGCATCACCAGAACCTGTACCCATCGTCGTCCCTCCTCTAACTCTACAGGGAAAGCGCGGGGCTGCCCTTCGACATGCCCCGCGCCCTCCTCATACTATCTCTTGCAATGCACGAACATTCGTCCGGTGATTCCCTATCGCACTCTTGTATGCGGCGGGGAACCGAGACACATCGGGTGAGAATACGCTCTGCTTCGACGAACGCATTCTCACCGTCGCCGCCCGATTAGCGGCGCGGGCCGTCTTTGCCTTCAACCGCATCCACAATCTTCTCGATCGGGTTGCGCCGGTCGTAGTCCGCCTCGAAGCGGGTGCGATCTGCGGGGACCATATCGCGGTATCGCATCTGCTCGTCGGAGTTCATCCGCGCGAAGCGAGTGCGCTGCACCTCGTTCAAGCCTTCCATGTGGACGCGGTTTGTGGTGGTCTTGCCCTCATCCACATGCACTTCTTCGCGGCGAACCGTGTCCGTCACGCGCTGCGTATCGGTGATCGTCTCCTTGCGAATGTTGACTTCGCCTGTGACGATTGCCTGCTTCTGCGTGACAACTTCCTGCTCACGCAGCGGGATTTCGATGTCACGGTCCATCATGTTGAGTTCTTCGGCGGTCGCAGGGCGGTTGACATCGCGCTGCGTCACGTGAACTTCTTCGCGCTGTACCGGTACGTCAATTGTCTGCTCTTCTTCGCGGACAGTCTTCGTGACACGCGCCATGCCGCCTTCGACCTCGCGGACGCCCGCCTTCAACTGCTCCTCGACGACCGGGACAGTCATATTTTCGTTACCACGCGCGGTGTCGCGGGCAAAGCGGTTATCGTCGCGGGTTGTGGTGTCCGTCATGAGGGTGTCGCGCTCCATCGTACCCGCATCGCGGACATTCATATTGCGAGTGGTCTCGGTCGTCGTCGTTGCCGTGTTGCCGTACCACGCATCGCCCGTCGCGGGCAGTTCTTCGCTCGCCATGCTCTCGGCTTCGTGCTTCGGGACGCTCAGATATATCCGATTCTCATCGGTGCGGGAGATCAAGCGCGTCGGCAGATAAAGGTCCTTGATGAACAGAAAGCCCTTCTGCACGAGGAAATAGTTCGAGCCGACATCTGCGACCGTACCGATTTTCTCGTTGTCCGACCCGAATACTTCCGCGCCTGCCATGATCTGGTCGTACCCTTGATTCATCGTCATTCTGTTGGCCTCCGAATCTGCTGAGGACACTTACTGTCCAGTTTTCGTTAGGGGGTTATTATCTGCCCCGACTGAAAACGAATAATGCAGATTCGGTGCCACGGCTTCGATTAGGATACCGACTATTTTTGCAATACTTACTCGATCTCGCGTCCTTTGATGCGGTCGTCGTGGTCGCCGCCGTCAATCTCGACACGCTGCGTGCGGCGGGTTACCTCGACTGCCTTCATCTCGCGCACCATCGTCTTGGTGACACGCACTTCCTCCTTGAGGAACCGGCGCACGACCACGACGGCTTCTTCCTCGATGATTGGCATGATATAGGTGTCGCCCTCTTGCCGCGCCTCGACGGTCTCACCCTCGTTGAGCAACCGCCCGACGGCGACATGCTCCACAACGAGTTCTTCGTGTTCGAGCGGCTGCTGGACAGTCTCAGTGACCTCCTCGGTCACGGGGTGCATTGTTACCATACCGGCATCGCGCCACTCGGAGCGCACCTCCACCTGTTCCTCGATGATCGGCACGGTCACTTCGCGCTCGGTCTCCGCGACGCGATACGGCTCCTGCACGAGAGGCGGCGCACTCTGGTATGGGTTCGGTCGCGGCGGCTCTTGCGGAGAACCCATGCCTGCGTTGCGCAGGTTCGGCGCGGGCTGTGACGCAGCGAGTTGTGTCGCGGCGTCATCGGTACGCGGGGGGGGTGCCATGCGCGTGCGGTCGTCTTGCGGCTGCATCGGGCGGGGCTGCGGCTGTGGTTGTGGTTGCGTCTGCGGTTGGGAGGCGGCTTGCGTGCGGATGATCCATTCGTTATTCTCGAATGCAAGCATACTCCCCGGCACGAAGGTCACGCCGTCGCCGTTCCATGCAACACTCACGCCGCCTTCACTCTCGCGCCCTGCGGGAACGAGTTGCTGCACCACGCCGGTCCAGCCATTGTCCGAGCGAACATTTGCGCCGGGGCGAATCTCTGGTGAGCGAAACCCGGTGGTTGGTGGTCGGTACTCCATTGGAATTGCCTCCTTGTTTTGGCACGTGGCGCGGCACCGTCTGCCGCCGCCTAATCGCCCTTTGCACAGTTTCCGGTCTCGTGATGACTGTCAGCAGAATGATCTATTTTCACACATACTACACTATTCGTGTACATGCATTTCCTGACCCATACCCGCTGCTATGCGTCGTGCGGTACACTACACGGCGTATACGAGTGATGCGGTGCCAGCGGGAAGGTGGAGCGGATGCGTGCCGTCATGCGGCAGGGTATATTGGCGGCGGTCTCGCTGGCACTCGTGGTTATCGGCATCAACACGATAATAGCGTATCGCAATATCGAAACCATCCGCTCTGAAAGCGACACGATCAGCCACACCCAGCAGGTCATTACTGCCCTCAATTCGATGCTCGTCACGCTCGATGATGCCGAGACGGGGCAACGCGGCTACATCCTCACGGGGCGGGACGCATACTTAGACCCGTATCGTGGGTCGCAGGACCGCACCGATGCCCTTCTGCTCCAAACGCAGGTTCTCACCGCAGATAATCCCCGGCAGCAACAGCAGATCACCACTCTGCGTTCGCTCGCGCGGAGCAAATATGCCGAACTCGCCCGCACCGTCGCGCTCAAACAATCGGGGGACGGCGATGCCGCACTGCGCGTCGTCCTCTCCGATGAGGGCAGGCAGACGATGGACAGCATCCGGGAAGTCATCCACACCATGGAGCAGGAAGAAGAAACCCTGCTCATACAGCGCACGCGCACCGCCGATGCCAGCGTCACAAGCGCGACGATTTCGCTCGCGTTGGCGTCGGTCATTGATGTCGCGTTTCTCATCATCATCGTCCTTCTTTCGCAACGCGCCATCCGCGACCGCGAGAAGATTGCGGAGGGGCAAATCGCGCTTTTAGAGCAGGAGCGCACCGCCCGCATTGTGGCGGAGGCGGCGATCCGCGTGCGCGACCAGTTCCTTTCGCTCGCGGCGCACGAGTTGCGGACGCCGCTCACCTCGCTCATGGGCAACGGGCAATTGTTGCAGAAACGCGCCGAGCGCAATGGCGAACTGAGCGACCGTTCCCGCCAGTCCCTACGGGTCATCAACACGCAGGCGGCGCGGCTGAACGCGCTCATCGCCGGGTTGCTCGATGTCTCCCGTATCCAGACCGGGCAACTGAGCATCGAAAAGGCCCGCGTGGACCTCGTGGCGATCACCCGGCAGATCGTCGAGGAGACCGAAACAGCTACCGACTATCACACGATCCGGGGTATCTATTGGGTCGAGCCGCTTCTCATGGACGGCGACTATGTGCGGCTCACGCAGGTCATCCAGAACCTCGTGCAGAACGCAATCAAGTACAGCCCCGGTGGTGGCACCGTGACGGTGCAGATTGACCGCCAAGACGAAAACGCCGTGATCGCGGTCACTGATGAAGGCATCGGCATCGCGGCGGACGCCCTGCCACGGGTCTTCGAGCGGTTTTTCCGCGCCCCGAATGCGGAACCAAACCAGATCAGCGGCATGGGCATCGGGCTGTTCGTCGTGCACGAGATCGTCACGCTGCACGGCGGCACGATCACCGTCGAAAGCACCGAGGGCGTCGGCACGACCTTTCGCGTTATCATGCCCCTGCATAAGGAGCAGCAATAAGAGATACGGGAGTACGTGATGTGCTCTATACGACGATGGAACACTCGCATTATACTGATGCTTGATTCATGCTCCCCATTCCTCGAAAGGCAATCGCGTGGTAAGCCCGTTGCGGCGGCAGTATTTGCAGATCAAGCAGCAATATCCCGATGTCATTCTCTTTTTTCATCTCGGTGACTTCTACGAGACCTTTGATGAAGACGCCGTCACGCTCAATCGCGTGCTGGAAGTGACCCTGACGGGACGCGATATGGGCAAGGGCGACCGCATCCCGATGGCGGGTGTGCCGGTTCACGCCGCAGAGGGATACATCGCACGGCTTGTGGCGGCGGGGTATCGCGTCGCGGTCTGCGAACAGGTCGAAGAAGCGACGGGACACGGGCTGGTAGACCGGCAGGTGACGCGGGTTGTCACCCCCGGCACTGTCGTGGACCCCGGTATGCTCGACGCCGGCACCAACAACTACCTCGCCGCCGCGCTGGTGGACGAACGCAGCGGGCGGTGCGGCTTCGCCTATGCCGACATCACGACGGGCGAATTCTCCTGCGCCGAACTGGACGACGAGGGGACGCTGGCGCGGGAAATCCTGCGCGTGCAACCCGCCGAAATGCTGCTCCCGCAGGAACGCCACCACCCGGACGACCCCGCCCCGCCCCGCCCGCCGTGGCTGCCGAAAGCCGTCGTCATCTCTCCCCTCGCGCCGAACCGCTGGCGGCAAGACCGCACCACCGAACTGCTGCACACGCATTTCGCCGTCGGCACATTGGAAGGGCTTGGCTTGTCCGGGCTTGCTCTAGCGACGCGGGCGGCGGGCGCATTAGTCGGGTATCTGGAGGAAACACAGCCGAAAGCCCTCGCGCAGATGGGGCGCGTCGCGGTCTACACCACCGCCACGACGATGACGCTGGACGCCCAGACGCGCCACAATCTCGAACTGACCGAGAGCGGGCGCGGCGACACGCGCAAATCGCTCCTTGCCGTGCTGAACCAGACGCGCACCCCGATGGGCGCACGCCTATTGCGGCGATGGGTGACGCAACCGCTGGTAGATTTGCAGCGGCTCGGTGCGCGTCAGGAGGCGGTCGCGTTCTTCCACCGCGAAGGGTTGCTGCGTGCCGAACTGCGCGATGTGCTCAAGCAGGTCGCCGACCTCGAACGCCTGACGAACCGCACAATGACGGGCTTCGCGGGGCCGCGTGAACTCGTCCACCTCTGCCGCTCGCTCGACGCGCTGCCCGCAATCCGCGCCGCCATCACCCGCCCGCCCATCGGCACCACGGACGACCCCGCCCGTATCGCGCCGGTGCGTCCGCTGCTTGCCCGCCTGCCGGACTGCGACGACCTCGCGCAGCGCATTCGCACCGCCCTCGTGGACGACCCGCCCGCATCGCTCGGTACGCATCCGGTCATCCGCCCCGGCTTCGCGCCCGATCTCGATGCCCTCCGCGCCACGGTGGACGACCGCCGCCGCTGGATCGCCACCCTCGAAACGACCGAGCGGGAGCGCACCGGCATCCGCTCGCTGAAGGTCGGGTACAACAAAGTCTTCGGGTACTTTCTCGAAATCTCGAACGCGCACACCGCGAATGTGCCGCCCGAATACCTCCGCAAACAGACCTTGAGCAATGCCGAGCGGTACATCACGCCCGAACTGAAAGACGCGGAATCGGTCATCCTCACCGCCGAGGAGCACATTAACGATCTCGAAACCACCGCCTATCGCACCCTGCTCACCGAACTGAGCGGCGCGGGGGAACGGCTGCGAGCAGTCGGGGAATCACTGGCGCACCTCGACACCTTCGCGGCACTGGCAGAAGTTGCCGTCGGGCGCGGTTACGTACGTCCCATTCTGGATGACGGCGACAGCATCGTCATTGCAGACGGGCGGCATCCGGTGGTCGAAGCGATGCTCGCGGAGGGCGACGACGCGGGGTTTGTCGCCAACGATCTACGCTTCGAGGACGATGCCCGCATCCTCGTCCTCACCGGCCCGAATATGGCGGGCAAGAGTACCTATCTCCGGCAAGCCGCTCTCATCGTGCTGATGGCGCAGATCGGGTCGTTCGTCCCGGCGCGGTCAGCGCAGATCGGGCTGGTGGATCGCATCTTCACCCGCGTGGGGGCGCAGGACGACATCGCCACCGGGCAAAGCACGTTTATGGTCGAGATGACCGAACTCGCCTCGATCCTGCACGCCGCCACGCCGCGTTCGCTCGTCATTCTGGACGAGATCGGGCGCGGCACGAGCACTTATGACGGCCTCGCCATCGCACAGGCGACCTTGGAATATCTTCACCATCACCCGACCTGCCGCCCGCACACACTGTTTGCGACCCATTACCACGAGTTGACCGCCCTTGCGGACGTGCTGCCCCGGATGCGAAATGCCAAAGTAGATGTGCGCGAGGATGGCGACACCGTCGCATTTCTGCACCGCGTCGTGCCGGGGGGCGCGGACCGCTCGTACGGCATCCATGTCGCACGGCTGGCGGGGGTGCCGAAAGCCGTCGTGCAACGCGCCGAGGAATTGCTGGCGAATCTAGAATCTGCCCCACGCACCACGCTCCCAGATGATTCCCTCGCCACCGCGAACCCGGTGCGCGGCGATGACAGTGACAGCAGCGGCAGCGGCAGCGCATTGCCCACGATGCAACTCACCCTTTTTTCGCCCTCCGACGAGATCGCCCGCGAACTTGCCGCCCTCGACCCCTACAGCCTTACACCAATCGAAGCCCTCTCCAAACTCGCGGAATACCACGAGCGGGCGAAAGAGCGCACCGGCACCGGCAAAGGGCGCAGGCGCGGCAGCAAATAACCGGATCGGCAACCAGCGTTATCGCCGTACCCCTACCGGGCGCAAGGTCTCGTCATCGCTGATATGCAGACGGGCGGTAAGCGTCTTCACCGCGATGAGGATCGCGAACGAGACCGCGACCAGCACCGCCGACATCGCCAGCGCGGTATCGAAATGGCTCGCTTGTTCTTCTTGGAAGATCGCCAGCGGGATTGTCTGCGTGATGCCTTGCCGGTTCCCCGCGAAGAAGATCGTCGCGCCGAACTCGCCCAATGCGCGGCTCCACGTCATCACCATGCCGCCGAGGAGCGACGGAAATGCCAGCGGCAGCGTAATCCGCCGGAAGGTGTACCATCCCGAACTGCCGAAGGTCGCCGCGACTTCCTCCAACTCGCGCTCGACGCCTACGAAGCCCGCCTTCGCCGCCTTGATATAGAACGGTGCGGCGACGAAACATTGCGCGACGACCACGGCGGCAGTCGTGAACGGCAGCTCGATACCGAGGTGCGCCAATTGCCCCCCGAACAGCCCGCGCCGTCCGAAGGCGATCAGCAGCCCAAGCCCCGCCACCGACGGCGGCAACACCATCGGCAAATCTACCAGCGAATCGAGCATGCGAGAGCCGGGGAAGCGATACCGCGCCAGTAGATATGCCAGCGGCGTACCGAACAGCACCGTCACCACCAATGCCACCGCCGCCGTACCGAGCGAGAGACGCAAAGCGTCCTGCACCACCGGCAACCGGACGGCAGCGACAAATGCTCCGTTCGGCACCGACCGCCAGAAGATCGCCACAAGCGGCAGCAGCAGCAAGAGCAGAAACGCCACCACCGATACCCCGAAAACCGCCCCCTGCGGCGAGACACGCCACGCCCGCCGCCGTGATCGCACGGGCGACAGAGCGGGCAACGATGCAGGTGCGGGCGGGCGTTCCAGCGTCTTCATACCGTCGGGCGGTCTTTCTCACTCGCGTGCGGTGCCGCGCTCGTGCGGTGCGCGGCAACGATGTTGCGACTATCGCGGTATCTATCTCCGCGCCGTGCGGAACCTGCGACCCACGACCCGCGAAAGGAACATCCGTGCGTTACTCCATCAGCGAAAAATTCTTCCGCCTCGGCGAGGATTCGGACATCACCGACGATGCCGGTACGCTCGTCTACCATGTGGACGGCAAAGTCCTCTCGTTGCGACATCTGCTGCTCGTCCGCGATGCCGGGGGGCAAGAAGTCGCCCGCGTACAGCGCAAATTGCTCGCGCTGCGTGCGACCTACGCGATTGCTATTGGCGGTGCGGACGCCGCCGAAGTCCGCAAGCAATTCTTCACGCCCTTCCACGACCGCTTCACAGTAGACATCCCCGGCCCGAACGATCTCGAAATGTCCGGCAACCTGCTCGCGCACGAGTTTACCATCCGGCGCGGCAGCGACACGGTGGCGACCATCTCCAAGAAGTGGCTCTCGCTGCGCGACCGCTACGGCGTGGACATTGCAAACGGCGAAAATGACTTGCTTATCCTCACCACCGTCCTCGCCCTCGATCTCGCGGAAGACAGCGAACGCAACGCACGCGAGAAGCACGACAACTAGCAACGAGCAACAACGACGCAGGGCTATTCGCCGTCGGTGGCGACGAGCACCTGGGTCGCCTTGACCGTACCAATTGGTGTGTATGTGACAAACATACATTCGTTCATTTCGGTGGCGCGAAGCCGTATTTCTGCAAGACCGTCTGCCCGTCTGCGGATACAAGATACTCGATAAACCGCTGTGCGCGTGCTGCCTGCTTCGCGTCCTTCACAACCGCGATAGGATACGTCGCTAGGACATTCTGCGCGTCGGGAATCTCGATCACGGTCAGTTTGTCCTTCGCGGATTGCGCGTCAGTGGCATAGACGACACCCGCGTCCGCCTCCCCCAACTGCACTTTCTGGACAATCGCCTTCACATTGTCTTCCTGCGAGACGACATTTTTTTGCACATTCGCCCGGAAGTCTGCGCCGTACTCCGGCAGTTTGCCGTAACTATCCAGCATTTGCAGGGTGTACTTGCCTACCGGCACGCTCTCTTGCGCGGTGTCGAATTTCACCCCCGGCTTCGCGAGGTCTTTCGCCGTCATGATGCCCGCTTTGTTCTCTTTGGGGGCGATGATCACCAGTTTGTTCTTCACAAATACCTGCGGCGTCCCCGCGATCACGCCGCCCTTGACCGCATTGTCCATGTTTGGCTGGTCGGCAGAGGCGAACATATCTGCCTTCGCGCCCTGCGTCAACTGTGTCACGAGTGCCTGCGACCCCGCGAAATTGAACTCGATCTTCACGCCGGGGTTCGCCTTCTCAAAAAGCGGCTTGAGTTCGGTGAACGATTCCGTCAGCGACGCCGCCGCGAAGATCGTCAGCGTACCGCCCGCCGTTGTCACGGTGCCGCTCGGTGCCACGGTTGGCGCGATGACAGGAAGGGTTGTCGCAAACGGCGCAGTCGTCGCAGGAGTGCTGCCGCACGCCGCGAGCAGCGTCGCAACAGGTGCAAAGAGGACGGTACGGCGGCGAATGTGCATCGGCACAAGCCCCTCTCGCGAACGAAACGATCATGGTATCAGCGTGCCGGACGATGTACACTGCGGATGCAACCTCGCCGCAATGTATCCCACACCGACCTAGGTTGCAATGATCTACGTGCCGCTGAAGGGGGACGACGCAATGACGCTCCGGTTTGCGATTCTCTGGTGCCTCGCGCAGGGCATCCGGCACGGCTACGAGATGCGCCGCGCCCTCGCCGAGATGACCGACGGCATGTGGGATGTCAACCCCGGACACATCTATCAGGCATTCCGCGCCCTCGAACGTGATGAATTAATCGTCCTCACGAGCATCGTGGAGCAACACAACCTCCCCGACCGCAAAGAATACGCCCTCACCGACACCGGGCGCGACGCCCTCGCAGAATGGATGGGCGCACCCGTTCCCGCCGCCCGCCCTACCAAAGACGAAGCCCTCCTCAAACTCGTCTTTCTCGTCGAGCAAGACCAGCCCGAAGCCCTCGCCCGCTTCCTTGCGGCGCAGCGGCGCATCTACGAGCGCGACCGCGACCATCTCGCCGCACAAGTCGCCGCGCTGCCCGTTGCCGACCGCGCAGGGCGGCTCATGGTGCAGGCGGCAATAGAGGATGTCGAAGCAAACTTGCGTTGGCTCGCCCACGCCCAAGAACCGGGGGACTGATGGCATCGCTCCCCGCACCGCGCCCGCTCACTGCCCTCGTCGCGGACGACCGCCTTTCCGATGAGGTGAAAACCCTGCTGCGCGATGCGGCAGGCGAAGCGGCGCGGCTCGGTCATCGCCTCATCGGGGGGGAACATCTGCTGCTCGCACTCATCGCCAGCCCCGGCGCGACGGGTGCGATGCTCCGCGCGGCAGGTGCGACGACCGCCCAAACCCGCAGCCGTATCGAGTTCATCGTCCCGCACGAACCCGCATTCCTCGCGGTAGGCGGCGAAATCCGCGTCGCACCCCGCGTCGTGGCGATGATCGAAGACGCCGCCGAGGTCGCCGCAAGCCTCGACGAACACGTCGAAGCCCCCGATTTGCTCATCGCCCTTCTCCGCCCCCGCGACAGCGTCCCCGTGCGCGTCCTCGACGAATGCGGCGTCAACACCCGCGCCCTCCGGCAAGGGGTTCGGCGGTAGGGGTTGGGGGATGCAGGGCTAACGTTGCCCTGATTCCGCTTCCGTTTCGGCGGGCGTGATCCAATCGTGCGCCCACTGCGAGATGGCGTCCATCACGCCGCTGAGGGCGCGGCCTTTCGCAGTCAGTTCGTAGGTGATGCGGACCGGCGTCGCGGGGATAACCGTGCGAACGACGATTCCTTCCGCTTCCAGTTCTTTCAAACGCTCGGAAAGCATCCGGTCGGACAAGCCGGGAATCGTCTCGGTGAGCGCACTGAACCGCGCCGTGCCGTGCGCGAGCGCGAGCAGAATCGCCCCCGTCCACCGCCGACCGATCAACTCCACTGCCTGATGATAGTACGGGCAGAAGGTACCCGTTCCTTGCTCCGCTTTCATGCACGTATTCTTACACATCGTAAGCCGCTTGACAAGCGACAGGAGCATCTCTATAGTTATTTGTAAGTCGCTTATGCGGCGTGAGCGTACCGTATGAGGAATGTAAGGAGTTTGTACCTATGACCGCAACACAGTCCGGCACGACGACATGGGCGATTGACGGCACACACAGCAGTGTCGAGTTCTCCATCCGGCACATGATGGTGACGAATGTGAAGGGGCATTTCAGCAAGGTGAGCGGCTCCGTCGCGATGGATAACGACGATCACGCCGCCGCCGTCTCCGAGGCAACGATTGAAGTTGCCAGCATCGCCACCCGCGACGAGAACCGCGACAACCACCTCAAAAGTGCGGACTTCTTCGACGCCGCCACCTATCCGGCGATCACCTTCAAAAGCACTAGTGCCGAGAAAGTAAGCGACGAGCGGTACCGCGTCCACGGCAATCTGACGATCCGCAATGTCACCCTGCCCGTCGTGCTCGACACCGAATACGCAGGTGAAGTGAAGGATATGTACGGCAAGCAGCGCCGCTCCTACTCCGCCACCACCGAAATCAACCGCAAAGACTTCGGGCTGACGTGGAACGGCCCCCTCGAAGGCGGCGGCGTTGCCGTCTCCGATAAGGTCAAAATCTCCCTCGACATCGCCGTCGTCCAGATCTAAGCAACCACACAGACCGACGGTTGAAATCTGAGACCGGAGACCTGAGGATGAGGCGCGTAAACCGCCCGGTCCTCAGGTCTCGTTTGTTTCGATGAAGGAGGGATGAAACGTATGCCTGCACTCTCGCTTGAACACCTCGTCCAACAGCCGCGCACGGCGTCCGCCGCGCCGCCGCTACTCATTATGTTGCACGGCGTCGGCTCGAACGAGCGCGATCTGTTCGGGCTGGCGGCGCAACTGGATACACGGTTTCTCACGCTCAGCGTCCGCGCCCCGTTGCGGATGGGCGCAGACAATTTCGGCTGGTATCTCGTAGACTGGTCGAGCGGCACACCGCAGTACGACCCCGCACAAGTTGCGGAAAGCCAGCACATATTGCGGCAGTTCATCGCAGACGCCGTCCCCGCATACGGCGCAGACGCGGCGCGGGTCTATCTGATGGGCTTTTCGCAGGGCGCGATCATGAGTGCATCGCTCACGCTCACCCACCCCGACCTCGTCGCGGGGGCGGTGCTGATGAGCGGGCGCACCCTGCCCGAAGCCGTCGCCGCGCGTGCCGACGATGCCGCCCTCGCGGGGACGCCCATCTTCATTGCACACGGCACCGCAGACACCGTACTGCCAGTCAGCGACGGACGCCGCAGCCGCGACATCTTCTCCGCATTGCCCGTGGATGTGACCTACCGCGAATACCCGATGGCACACACCATTTCGCCGCAGAGCCTCGCAGACATCGCCGCGTGGCTCACAGCGTGTCTAGACGGATAGCGAGGCACAGGAAGCGAACTGCCCCTCCCCCGCACACCGCAGAATGCCGCGATGCACATGCATCGCGGCATTCCGTTGTGGTACACGAACCGGGTTTCCCCTACCGCTGCAACCGCGGCTCTGTTGCGGTGTCGGTCTCCACATCCGTGGATTTGCCACGGCGGGCGAGCATGAAGATGACGCTTGCGAGTACCACAACCAGCACGAGGATGCGGAAAAATCCCTGCACATTGAAGGTCGCGGAGTTGAGCGTTGGCGTCAGGAAGGTGTCCGCAAGCACAAACGCGATGACGGACAGCCCGATCAGCGCACCGAAGACCACGGGCGAATACCCGCGCTGGTTCGTGAGCGGTGCGGTCATCGAATTATCTTTCGTCTCGCGCAGCAACCACGTCCCGACCACGAAGGTAATCAACGCGACCGTAACGGGGAAAGCCAACCCCACAAATGGCGCGATGCTGGCAATGCTCGGATTCTTCGATGCCGCCGTGAAAAGGGCGGTGGCGATCAAGGGCAAGAAGCCGCCCAAATAGCCATTGCCGATATGATACGGCAGCGACACCGAGGTATATCGCACCTTGGACGGGAACGATTCCACCAAGAACGCCGCAATCGGGCCGTACACCATCGTCACGAGGATAACGAGCAGCCAGACGCAAAGCACCAGCACGACGGGTTGGTAATTCCCACTCAGCGGCGTGAATTTATACATGATCGCAAAAAGCGGGACAATGAAGATGGCGCCGAGCAGGTTGCCCGCCATCATCACCTTTTTGCGTCCAATACGGTCCGATAGACTCCCGAAGACGATAAAGAACGGCGTGCCGAGTGCCAGCCCTATCGCAATGATGTAATTGGAGTCCACAAACTTCACATTGGCGATCTTGGCATTCTGCAACCAACTTAGGGCATAAAATTGCCCGGTGTACCAGATGACCGCCTGCCCCGCTATCGCTCCCCAGAGCACCATCAGGATTGTTTGCCATTTCACCTTGCTGTTCAGGCTGTCCGAGACAGGGGCTTTGGAGATTTTGCCCTCTGCCTTGAGTTGCGTGAACAGCGGCGATTCTTTCAGCCGGAGACGGATGAGAATCGAGATGATCACAAGCACCGACGAGAGCAAGAACGGAATCCGCCAGCCCCACGCTTTCCAAGTCGCATCCGGAAGCACTTGGCTGACGGTCAGGATGACGATCAACGAGAGGAACAGACCGAGCGTCGCGGTCGTCTGGATGAAACTGGTATAGAAGCCGCGCCGTGCCTGCGGTACATGCTCCGCGACATAGACTGCCGCCCCGCCGTATTCGCCGCCGAGTGCAAGCCCCTGAATAATGCGGATGGTCACGAGCAGCAGTGGCGCGGCGATGCCGATCGCGCTGTAATCCGGCAGCAACCCGATTACAAAGGTTGCGCCACCCATCACGAGCAGCGTGAACAGGAAGGCATACTTGCGCCCGATGCGGTCACCGATGCGCCCGAAGACCAGCGCACCGAACGGCCGCGCCGCGAAACCCGCACCGAATGTTGCCAGCACTGCCAGCAATGCGGCAGTGGCATTGCCGGACGGATAGAAATGCGCGGCAACCACGGACGCGAGGCTCCCGAAGATGTAAAAATCGTAATATTCGATCATCGTGCCGACCGCAGACGCCCCGATGACTCCGAAGATTTTCCGCTGGTCGAACTGCTCCACGTCGCCGCTCACGCTGGCTGATACCATATGTCTTTTCCCCCTCGTCCCATATGTACACACCCGCCCCCGCACCCCTGCGACGGCGTACATCCTCCCTCTGCGTTCTTCGTAGCGTCTTCCTCGTTCGGCTCCCTTTCACGAAATGATGGCGCATCACGAACAGTGTCCGCACACAGGTATCCGTATTCAGTTGTATATCTTGCGGGGAGTATAGCATAGGTCGAAAAATCGCACTAGCGCGGCAAGCAATGCTGCATACGCAGCACACGAAAGCCTCTCTCCCGCAGCGGAAAAGAGGCGTGAAAGGGGAAATGTTGTTTACCGCGTCGCGTCGGTCTCGATGTAGGTCGTCACGCCGATGCGGTAGCGGCGCAGGTCGCCCGTCGGGAGCGTCGCCAGTGTTTCGGTCTCGATCTCGACGCTCTCCGGCGCAGGGCCGCCCGCGAATGCCTCCAAAAGCGGTCGCCCGTCCGCATCGGGGAGCGGCGGCAGACCGAGCAACGCCAGCACCGTCGGGGCGATGTCCACCACGCCCGCCGGCACCAAAATTGCCCCGCCGCGAATGCCCGCCCCGCCGAGCGCGAGCACCGTGCGCTGGTCACGCGGCGAGAGCGTGCCGTGCGTTGCGGTCAGGCGGTTCAGCCCGACAACATGCCCCTGCAAGCGGTCGAAATCCGCCAGCCGCTCGTAAAACTCCGTAAACGCGGTGCCGGGAATGCCGTGCGCGTTCGGCGCATCGGTCCATGTGTACGAAAATCCCCACGTCGGGGCGTGCGGAAAGGCGGGGCGCGGGCGGTCGCCGTACAGAGCAGTCGGTGCAAGTGCGCCCTCCGGCACGTCGCCCGCGCCCGCGTCCGGCCACGCGATGCGAACCGCCGCCCACGGCTGTGCGGCAAGCCATGTGCCGAGCGACACCCGCAGCGCATCGTCTGCGCCCTGCTCCACCGTGATCGCCTGTTCACCAAGCAGAATATCGCCGCGCTCGATAGCCTCCCCGAAGCCGCCTTCCACCAGTGCATTTGTGCGCCGTACCATCCCCGTGACGGTGCTGTGTCCGTGATCGCTGGCGACGATTACCACCGTCGGCACACCGCTCGCGCTGATCGCATCGAGCGTGCGCCCGAAGCGGGCATCATTGCCCCGGATAGCGGCGGCGGTTTCGGGGGAGCCAAGCCCGGTCGCGTGCTGGCTCGCGTCCGGCTCGCAGTACCACGCGATCACCACATCCGCACCCATCTCCGGCAGCACGTAGCCCGTGAGAATATCGGTGAGCCAGTCGTTCGCCGCCTGCACGGGGATCGCCTTGATCGGCGGCTGTCCAAACCGCGCCGTCACAGTCTCCATCAAGGCAGCAGGGTGCGTGAACGCGGTATGAATCGTCGTCCCCGCGTTTTCGGGGTCGAGCAATGTCACCTGCCCGGTCGAGCCGCTCCCCATACAGACAAAGGTCTTCCCTGCCGCCGTCACCGCCTCTGCCAGCGTCTCCAGTGGCAGCACCCGCCCGCCATTCACCGCACGCAACCGCTGGAGCGCGTCGCGGTCGCCCGTGTCGAGCGGGGCGCGGTCTCCGGGAGGGCCGATGAACATATTCGACAGTACGCCGTGCGCCAGCGGATACGACCCGGTGCTGACGCTTGAGGTCGTCGGGCGCGTCACCGATGGAAACACGCCCACCGCCTGCCCGTACGTCGCCCCGTCGCGCATGAATGCAGCGAGGCGCGGCGTCAGATCGTCCCCCACCAGATCGGGGCGCATCCCGTCCCACACGATGACCACGACGCGCTGTGCGAGGGGCAATGACGGCGGAGACTGCGATTCTTCTTCCATGCGGTTCTCCTGTAGTGTTCGGTGCATCGTTCAACAACCGGGGGCCGAGGAAGCATCGCCGCTCACCTCAGCCCCCGTCACCCGTCACCCGTTATTCGCTACTCGCTACTCGCTACTCGTTACTTGGCTTTGAAGTTATACGCCCGCAAATCCATGTAGTACAGGGAGTAGGGCGTCCAGTCCACCGTTGTCTTGATCGCGTAGATTTCCTTCGGGATATAGAGCGTCGTGCCGGGGGCTTCGTTCTCGAACTCGTCCAGCATCTGCTGGTAGAGATCGAACCGCTTCTTCTGGTCGAGCGTCGAGCGGGCTTCCGTGCCGAGGGCGTTGTACTTCGCGGCACTGGCAGCCGCCCAGTACCCCTTCTTCTGTTGCGAGTTATCCGGTCCCCAGTTGCGCCACAGATAGCCGTCCGGGTCGGCGGTGCCGCTGGTGGCAGACCATGTTGCCACGTGGTAATTGTCGTCGGCTTGGGCTTTGGTCTTCGCGGCACTCTCCAGCAAGTTCAGTTTGCCGTTGATTCCCACCGCTTTCCACATCTCCACGATAGCCTCACCCGCCTCGCGCCCGTTGGTGTAGTAGTTCGGCGATTCGGTGACATACGTGATCGGCTCGTTGGCGTAGCCGCCCTGCTTGAGCAGCATTTTCGCCTTGTCGGGGTTGTATTCCGTGAGCGGGCGGTTCGCATTGAAAAGGTCTTCGCCCTCGAACTGGAAACCGCGCGTGTGAATCGCATTGCCCCCCCAGAGTGTTTCGGTGAGCGTCTTGCGGTCAATCGCCGCCGTCACCGCCTGCCGCACCAGTTTGTTGTCCATCGGCTTGACTTTCATGTCGTACTGCAACACATGCATATTGCCGAGCGGCACCGTCTTGACGACGAGATTGCTCTTGCCTTTCAGGTTGCTCAGTTGGTCCGGCGGTACATTCGTGGCGATCTCAACTTCGCCGTTCGTGATCGCTGCCATGCGTGCGGAGACTTCGGGGATCAATTTGAAGGTCAGTTTCTTCGCGGCGGGCGCACCGCCCCAGTACCGCTCGTTCGATTCAAAGGTGTAATGGTCGTCCGCGACGAACTCCACCAGTTTGTACGGCCCGGTGCCGAGCGGCTTCGTGCGGAAGGCGTCCGTGCCGACCATCTGATGATACTTCGCAGGGATAATCTGCGCCCCCAAGCCCGCGAACCGCTTCTCCATCACGGGGTCAACCGCCGTGCCGACAAAGCGCACCCGGAACATGTCCAGTGCCTCGACACTCGCCAGCGGGAAGTACCCCGGCGATGCCACTTCCAGTTTCGGGTCTTTCGCAATGATGCGGTCGAAGGTGTACTTCACATCCGCCGAGGTGAACGGGCTGCCATCTTGCCAGACCACGCCTTGCCGCAGCGTCATCTCAAGCGTCTTGTCGTCAGTGCGCTTCCACTCGGTCGCAAGCCCCGGCACGAGTTTGTTCCCGTTGAGGAAGTCCCGCATAATGAGCGTATCGAAGCACGAGTAATGCACGCGCTGCCCGACATTGCTGATGCTCTCCTGCGGGTCCATGCTGGCGGGCAACCCCGCAACCGCCACCCGCAGTTCCGCGATCTGCTTGCCGCTCGCCGCCGCTGCCATCGTGGGAGACACGGGCGCGGGCGCGGATGTCGCCGCACTGCTCGTCGTGCCGGTAGTCGCAACCGGTGCGGCAGCAGAGGCGGGTGCGGTCGTCGCGGCAGGCTTCGTTGCCGCCACTGTCGCCGCCGCGCCCGCGCCCGTTGCGACTGTTGCGACCGTCGCGGCAGCAGTCGGGGCGGTCGTCGCCACTTCGCCGCCACACGCCGCGAGCAATGCCGATACCGCTGCCGTCCCCGCCGCTGCAACCGCCCCCTTGAGCACCAACCGCCGGTTCACTCGCTCTCCATCACGCATCGCACTCTCCTTCTGAACAACACACGAGACACATCGGAAGTACCACGGAACGAGTACCGAATTGCGCGGTACCCTCTACCCATTTCGCAAGGTGGGATCGAGCAAGTCACGCAGCCAGTCCCCCACGAGACTAACCGCGAGAATCGTCAACATGAGCGCGACCCCCGGCAGCACGCTGATCCACCACGCCGTACCGAGATATTCGCGCCCCTGACCGAGCATCGAACCCCACGACGGCTGCGGCGGCTGCACGCCAAGTCCCAGAAAACTGAGCGACGCCTCGAACAAGATCACGCGCCGTAGATCAATGGTGGCGATCACGAGGATGATCGAACCGAGGTTCGGCAGGATGTGCCGCAGCATCACCCGCGCATCCGTCGCGCCGAGTGAGCGTGCAGCGTGGACAAACTCCCGCTCCCGCAGCGAAAGCACCGTCGCGCGACACGCACGCGCAAAGAGCATCCAGCCGCTGATGCCTGCCAGCACCACCAGCACCGGAATCCCCTTGCCAAATGCCGCCACCGACGCAATCGCAATCACAATGAACGGCACCGCGAGTTGCGCGTCCGCCGCCAGCATAATGACCCAATCCAGCGGGCCCTTGAAAAACCCCGCCACCACGCCGAGCACGGTTCCCATCACCGTACCGATGAGCGTCGCTACCACGCCGATACCGAGCGACACCTGCGCCCCGTACAAGAGGCGGCTGAGCATATCGCGCCCCAGATTGTCCGTGCCGAGCGGGTAGGCGGCGGTGCCGCGCTCCACCCATGCGGGCGGGCGGTTGCGTGAAATGAGCGATTGCTTCGTCGGGTCGGCGGGCGCGATAGCGGGCGCAAGGATCGCCGCCCCCACCAGCAACACCAAAAACACCATGCTCACCACAATTGCGGGGGGGATATGCACCGTCCGCCGTTTCGCCGTGCGCGGTTCGGCGGCGTCCGCAAATGGCGTCGCCGTCGCAGTTGCGGAGGTAATTGTCTCCGTCGGCTCCGTGATCGTGTCAGACACCGCGCACCCTCGGATCGAGTAGGGCGTACGAACAGTCCACAAGGAAGTTCACGCCGACAAACACCGCCGCGATAAACAGCACACTCGCCTGCACCACCGGATAATCGCGGGTGCTCACCGCATCCACCGCCAGCCGCCCGATACCGGGCCACGCGAAGACGGTCTCCGTAATCACCGCGCCCGTCAGCAAGCCGCCCAATTCCAGCCCCGCCACCGTGATAAGCGGCAACGCGGCATTCCGCAGTGCATGGACGCGCACAATCTCGCCCTCCCGCACGCCCTTCGCCCGCGCCGTGCGGATGTAGTCATTCCGCAGCACATCCAGCAACGACGAGCGCGACAACCGTGCGAGGCTCGCCATCGTCAAGCCGCTAAGTGTGACCGCAGGCAGAATGAGTTGCTTCAGCGTGCCGCGCCCCGAACTGGGCAACCAGCCGAGTTGCACGCTGAAAAAGAGGATGAGCAGAATGCCGATGAAAAACGGCGGTCCGCTCTGCAAGATACTCGTGAACAGCATTGCGAGCCGGTCTAATGGCGACCCGCGCCGCAATGCCGCGAAAATCCCCACCGCCAACCCTGCCGCTGTCGAGAGCGCGAAGGCGGCGAGTGCCAGTTGTGCCGTCGCGGGGAAGCGGTCGAGCACGAGCGAAAATGCGGGCTGTCGCTGCCGGATGGACTTGCCGAAATCCCCCCGCACCACGCTGCCGAGATACTTACCGTACTGCACCACAACCGGCTGATCCAGCCCCAATTGGGCGCGGAGGGCTTCGATCTGCTCCGGCGGCGCACTCTCGGACAGCAGCAACGCGACCGGGTCACCCGACACATGCAGAATAAAAAACACCGCCGTCACCACCAGCCAGAGTGTCAGGAATGCCCGCACCACCCGCTGAACCACGAACTGCCCGACTGACTGCATCCCACCCCCTGTAAACGCTTGCACGCATACCGCAATGCCCCTAAGTATGGGGCGGCGACATGCGCGGCATATCATCGGGCTGCACAGGGGATGTAATCGCTTCGTGAATATTCCGCGATCCAACGATGAAAACCGGTGCCGCCTGCGGGAACGCAAAAGGGCAGACCTGCGCCTGCCCCGATGCCTTCCCCGCGCTCCCGTGCAAATGGTCAGGAAAAGACGGCGCGGTACATGTGGATTTCGCCGTGTGCGCCGGTGCCGCCCGCATTGCGGTGCGATGCACGAAATGCCTCGCTCTGCGTCCACGCATGGAAGGCTTCTTCGCTCTCCCAGTTCGTCATCGAGATATACACCGGGTCGCCCTCGATGCCGTCTTCCTTCAAAAAGGTGAACGCCACGCATCCCGGCACCGACTTCATTCGCTCCACGCTGCGCGAGAACCCTTCTTCAAGCCGCCCCGTATTCTCCTCAGAGACTGTCAAACGGTTCATCACGACGTACATACGCCGTCCCCTTTCCGAATAGCACACATCTATCGTTGGTCGCTGCCCGCTCACGTACCGATCACACGACGGCGGTACGCTCGGTCGCGTACAGTATGCGGCGGGCGGGTCATTCGGACAATCGGCGATGCAAACCATACATGTCACCAATGGGAGGGACATCATGCGGGTGATCGCGCATCGGGGCGCATCGGGCTATGCGCCGGAAAACACACGCGCGGCATTCGACCGCGCCATCGCCATGCACAGCGACGCCATCGAAACCGATGTGCAAATCACCCGGGACGGGCATCTTGTGCTCATCCACGATACATCCGTCGAGCGTACCTCGGACGGACATGGCCCCGTCGCGGATTTCACATGGGACGAACTGCACGCGCTCGATTGCGGCAGTTGGTTCGCACCGGAGTACGCGGGCGAACGCGTCCTCTCCGTCGCGGATGCCCTCGACACCTACGCCGCCCGCATCCCCCTCGTGCTGGAAATCAAAGACCCCCGCGCCACCGCCGCCCTCTGCACGCTTCTCGCGGCACGCGGTACGTTGGACGGCATCGAGATCACCTCGTTCTTCTGGGGGCCGCTCGTGGATGTGCAGGCGTTGCTCCCCGGCGTGCCGCTCGCCTTCCTCACGCGGGACTTCTCCGAACCGATGATCGAACGGGTCGCACGGCGCGGCTTCGCCCAACTCTGCCCGATGGTGGACAAACTCACCGCTCATCGCGTCGCCTACGCGCACGATCGCGGGCTGCTCGTGCGCGGGTGGGGTATTTCCCAACGCTGGGAGATCGAACGCCTCCGCGAAACCCACGCCGACGGCGCAACCGTCAACTGGCCCGACTGGATGACCGAGTAACACGAGACCACCACAGACGAACGAATAGAGAGGGCGGGCAGCAAACATATTGCCCGCTCTCTCCTTCTGCGCCTTCCGTCGCACTGCTATGCTGCACTGAGCAAGAGTGTATGGACGCCCTTGCGAGTAGATGGAAAATGCGTGCGCACGGGGGTATGGAACCGCGTCCGGTCAGTGATTTTGCGTTGTATCGTCGCTTGTTTCAACATGATTGGTGTAGAACAATAGTATGCCGCTACGACAAAGCATCAATTGGGCTTCACCCGAAGAAGCATTCCTCACGACGAGCAAGGATTTGTGCCACCTTTATAGCCCCACCGATCCTTGGTATTCATGCCTACGGAGCGCACCGGTGCGGATCGTCCCCGAACGCATTCTGCATGTCATGGAGGGTGAGGCAGATGGGCGTCTCGAAATCTTCCGCCGTCGCCCGGAGTTGATTCATCGTGCGTTGGAAAACCCGACTATCGTTGAGGCGGTGCCGCGCTACTGGGATAAAATCAATCACTTCTCGCAGACATTCCTCATCGAGTTTGACGAGGAACGAGACTCCTCGCTATAGTGCGGTTGCGATCAATTTAGCGAACCCACCGGGGCAACCCGAGGCGGATCATCACTATGTCCGTACCTGCTACGTGATGAAAAACCGCAACCTATATACGGCGGATGGGACCCTTCGACAACGGTGGAAACATGCACAATAAAAGCCGCCCGGAGGCGGCTAGGAGTTGCTCTGTCCGGGCGTAACTCCGGCATCTCTCAAAGAATGACGCGGGCATTCAGGCGTGGGGTACGACTTTCCCACCACAAAGCAACCTGTGCTAATTGTAGCACAATACTTGTCAAGACTAATCGAGACTTTTGAAGACTTTTCAGCGGTTGAGAGGGGTTCTTTGCGCCGCGATCACTGCCACATGTGCGTGCACGTCCCCGCCGCACCAAAGCGGCACAGCACGTGTACGGTGCTACGCGGTGCCTTCCCACAGCACTTCGTCCGCGAATTCGTGCAGCATCGCGGCGGTAATCGCCGGGTCTGCGAGGCGTTCTTCGGCAGGTAGGTCGGTCTGCGGGGCATTGCTCACGGCGTATCGTGCGAAGGCAGTCGTGGCGGCATCGTCGCCCCGCAACGCGCCGTCTTCCCACTGAATATCGTATTCGTCGCCCCGCCACCGAATGTGCCACACTTTCGTCATCCTCTCGCTCCTGTCGCGTTCTGCGATTCTGTCCGTCCGCCTCGTATCGTCATGCCGCGTGCCAGCGCACACGATATGCCGACACGCCGCGTACAATCGGGTACGATACACCGCACACTGAGCATGTAGCCATGTGTTCTCCCGGTTGATTGCGATACAAGCGGGCGAAACACTCTCCCTTCCTCCCGAATACGACAAAAGAAAGCGACGGATACCGACAATGGCACAACTCACTGGCGGGCAGGCACTGGTGCAATCGCTGCTGCGCGAGGGCGTGGATACAGTCTTCGGGCTGCCGGGCGTACAGCTCGATTACGCCTTCGACGCCCTTTACGAGGCGCGTGATCGCGTCACCCTCTATCACACCCGCCACGAACAAGCGACCGCGTACATGGCAGACGGCTACGCCCGCTCGACGGGCAAACCGGGCGTCTGCATGGTCGTGCCGGGGCCGGGGCTGCTCAATGCGACCGGCGCACTCTGCACCGCCTACGCCTGCTCCTCTCCGGTCCTCTGCGTCACCGGGCAAATCGCATCCGACCAAATAGACGGCGGCAGGGGCGAATTGCACGAAATCCCCGATAGCCTCGGGATGATCCGCTCCGTCACCAAATGGGCGGGGCGGGCGATGACCCCCGCCGCCGTGCCGCCGCTCGTCGCGGAGGCGTTCCGGCAATTGCGCTCCGGTCGCCCCCGCCCCGTCGAGCTGGAAATCCCCCCCGATGTGCTGGCAGCCACCGCCGATGTGCATCTGCTTGGCACTGCTCCCGTCGAGCGGTTCGCGGGCGATCCCGCATCGCTCGACCGCGCCGCCGTGTTGCTGCGCGGGGCATCGCGCCCCCTGATCTACGCCGGCGGCGGCGTGCTGCGCGGCGAAGCGTGGGACGAGGTTCGCGCCCTCGCAGAATTGCTCGAAGCCCCGGTCGTCATGTCCACCAACGGGCGCGGCGTGCTGTCCGACCGCCATTATCTCGCGCACACGAACCTCTCCGGGCAACAACTCCTGCCCGACGCCGATGTGATCCTTGCCGTCGGGACGCGCTTCACGAATATGCGGGCATGGGGCGTTCCCGCCGGGGCGTCAGTCATCCATATTGACGCCGACGCCGACGAGACCGCCCGCCACCGTCAGTATAATCAGCCCGTTCTCGGCATCGTCGCGGACGCGAAAGCCGCCCTCGATGCCCTGCGCGAGCGGCTGGACGGCATCGCCCCCCGCCCCTCGCGCCGCGCCGAATTGGAACGGCTCAAGGGCGACGCTGACGAAACTCTCGGCGCGATCCACCCGCAGGCGGATTTCTCCCGCGCCCTCCGTGCCGCCCTGCCGGACGATGGCATCCTCATCAACGATGTCACACAGGTGGGGTTTTTCAACACCATCGGCTTCCCCGTCTATGCGCCGAACACGATTATCGGCTCCGGCTATCAGGGGACGCTCGGCTGCGCCTTCGGCATCGCGCTCGGCGTGCAGGCGGGCAACCCGACGAAAAAAGTCGTCTCGGTCAGCGGTGACGGCGGCTTCCTCTACAATGTGCAGGAACTCGCCACGATGAAACACTACAACCTTCCGCTCGTCGCCGTCGTCTTCAACGATAACGCCTTCGGCAATGTCAAGCGCATCCAGCAACAGCGGTTCGGCGGGCGTCTGATCGCCTCCGACCTGACCAACCCCGATTTCGTCGCCCTCGCCCACGCCTTCGGCATCGCGGGGATGCGTGCGGATAGCCCCGCCGCCCTCGAAGGCACCCTGCGCGAAGCATTTGCCACCCCCGGCCCCACGCTGATCGAAGTCCCCGTTGGCGAAATGCCGGGGATGTGGCATATCCTCACGCGCACTCTCCCATCGTAAGGATCGCGGCACGCAAAAATGCCGTGGCGCATATGCACCACGGCATCGGTTCCCGAAACGAGCCGCTGCGTTACTTAACTGTCAGCGTCCCGACCATACCGAGCTGCTCATGACCGGCGATGTTGCAGATGTACTTCTGCGGGCCGGCTTTGAGGTCCACCTTGAGCGTAGTGGTCTTGCCCATCTCGATGGTCTCGCTCATCTTGCCACCGATCATGAAGTTGTGTGGGCTGGGACCGGCATTCTTGATATTGAATGTCACTGTCCCCGCAGACACCGTGCTGTTGTCGAGCATGATGGCAAAGTCGTTCTCCGCCACATTGACGACATTACCGCCGCCGCCGCCCGCCGCCGCTGCCGGGGCAGTGGTCGCCGCGCCTGCTGCAGGGGTTGACGCGCTCGCAGCAGTCGTTGACGCTGCTGCCGGGGCAGTCGTTGCCGCCGACGCAACCGTCTTCGGGGTGGCAGGGACACCGCCCGCTTCAATCGTCGCTGTCGCATTTTTGTTGCTCGCAGTGTTACCACCGCACGCCGCAAGCATCACCGCAATCACCAAGAGACTCGCCATTGCAAACCATCGGTTCCGCATCGTAACTGTTCCTTCCATCACTGCACCAACTACGTCGTTGTGCCGCACCCCAAATAGTACCGCGCTCTCCGCTCCTGTGCAATATCCGTGCAACTACTTGACGACAAGAGTTCCCTTCATGCCCAGAATGTCATGCCCGCCGATATTGCAGCGGTACTGATACATCCCCGGCGCGAGATTAACGACTAGCATCGTGGTCGTCCCCATCTCAATTGTCGCGGTGCCTTTTTCCTCGGTGCCGATCATCACCTGAAAGTTGTGCGGCGACGGTCCCGCATTCTTGACCATGAATGTCACCATGCCTGCAGTCGCGGTGCTGCTGTTGAGTGTGATCGCAAAGTCTTTCAGTTCCACTGCAATCATGTTGCTGGCAGCGGGCATTGCGGCAGGCATCGTCACCGTCGGCGCAGGTGTCGCGGCGGAACGGGTCGGCGCAACCGTCGGCGCAACCGTCGGCGCGGCAGTCGGGGCCGTCATCGCCGCCGTTGCGGGGGCAGTCGGTGCCGTGGCCGCCGTTGCCATCGCGGGGGCGGTCGGCGGCATCATCGCGGGCATCGTCCCCGCTGCACCCGTCGGGGCGGCGGCACTCGCCGGGGCAGACGCGGCGGCAGGGCGGGTCGGTGCCACCGTCGCCGCCGCTGCTGCCGTCGTCGGGGCAGTCGTCGGCGCGGCGGGAACAACCGTCGCAGTGGCAGCATTCGATGCGCCGCACGCCGCAAGCAAGACGCAACACAGCACAAGCACAACGGGCGCAACAGACGGAACGCGCATCGGGTCTACTCCTTCACCTATTTTCTCCAACGAAACGAACTCACCAGAAGATACGTGCCACGCCCCCTGCCGGATGCATTGCAGGCAACCGGTGCGCGTGCGAAGATCGCCGGACGCCGCACGCAACGATACCGCAGATCGGGGGGAGACGATGCACGCAGACGCCGCAACCGACATTGTCATTATCGGCGGCGGCGTGATCGGCTGCGCCATCGCGTACGAACTCGCCGTGCGCGGCGTCGGCGTCACCGTCGTGGAGCAACGCGAAGTTGCAGCGTCGGCGTCGGGCGCATCGGCAGGCGGCGTGCGCCAGCAGGGGCGCGACCTGCGCGAATTGCCCCTCGCCCTCCGCGCCATCCCGCGCTGGCAGGGGCTGGCAGACCGCCTCGGCGCGGATGTCGAGTACCGGCGCGGCGGGCATCTCACCCTGATCGAGGACGAAGCACACCTCCCCATGCTCGCGCAGGCAGTCGAGCGGCAACGGGCGGCAGGGCTGGATATTCGCTTGCTGGAGCCGCACGATCTCGCCACCGTCATGCCGGGGGTTGCATCGGGCGTCGTCGCGGGTTCGTACACTCCCGAAGACGGTCACGCAAACCCGATCCTCACCACGAAAGCCTTCGCGGATGCCGCGGTCCGCCACGGCGCGACTCTGCACGAGCACACCGCTGTCACCGGCTTCCGGCACGATACGACCTCCGGCGCGATCACGGGCGTCGAGACCGCCGCGGGCAGCATCGCCTGCCGCATCGTCATCAACGCCACTGGCGCATGGGCGGGGGTTGTCGCAGCAATGGCGGGCGCAGCACTTCCGCTCGTTCCGGCGTGTTATCAGATGCTCGTCACCGCCCCTGCGCCGCCGCTCTTGGAGCCGGTCGTCGGGTGCGTCGGGCGGGCATTGTCGCTCAAGCAGGTGCCGGAGGGCGGTTTCGTGATCGGTGGCGGGTGGGCAGGCACCGTGCATCTCGATACCGGCGCACCCGGCACTATCGGGCGGCATATCGCGGGCAGCGCAGCAGCCTGTACGGGCATCCTGCCGCTGCTGCTTCATCTGCCGCTCCTGCGGGCGTGGAGCGGCATGGAGGGCGAAAGCCCGGACGGTATCCCGATGATCGGCTATGCCCCCAACGTCGGCGGGCTATTCCATGCCTGCGGCTTTACGGGACACGGGTTCGCCATCGCGCCCGAAGTCGGCGCAGCCGTCGCGGAGTGGCTCAGCACCGGCACCCCGCCCTACGATCTCTCCGCCTTCGACCCCGCACGCTTCGCAGGCGGCGCGATTCCGGCGCGTCACCTCCCCTTCGGCACCGTAGACGTGACCCGCAACGAACCGCTCAACACATTGGGGATGCAGCAGCGGGCGGGATAGCAAAGACCCGCGCCCCGCATCTCGCCATTATGTGAGAGATGCGGCACGCGAGTAAATTTTTTCTACACTATCCAACGACCGAGACCCGATTACCCCTTCACCGCGCCCGCTGTCAGCCCGGAAATAATCCGCCGCCGGAATGCAAGCACGACGCTTCCACCCGCCTGTTGCATTGGCTTGAACCCGCCCCCGTCACACGGTGAGGGGATGTAGGGCAGGAACGGGAGGTGCCGGTGTCCGATGGCTTAGCGATAGGAGCGGCGTGCGTCTGGCAGCAGCACCAGCACGAGGATGACCGCGCCTACCAGCGCGAATACCGCCCAGAAGAGCTGGATCGCCACGGTCGCCCCCCCTATAGTATTAGGTACCGCGAAGATCAGGTTCCGTGCCGCCACGAGGACGGTAAGGATGACGCCCCACCGATACCGCAACCACAGACCGATGACCGCAGCGATTCCCACCACACCAACGACGATGTCGCTGATGAGGACAAACTGCGGCACCGTCCCGCTCTCAATGGCAAAGGCAACAGCATTTCCGAGGATGGCGAGTGCGCTGAGAACGACAGCGAGCGTGACGGGTAAGGGACGGGCAGATGAGGCGGGGGCGGGCATCGGAGCCATCGTGCATCTCCTAGATGGATCGTTGGCGACGAAAGACCGGAAGGCGCAGCGGTCAGCTTTGACGAGCGTAGAGATTTACCAAGCCGAAGTAGCGTGCCTCGTGTGTCAAGGTTGCCACGACGAATGCGAATGTCAGGAACGCGGCGAGCGTGCTCGTCATCGCCGATAGATTGCTCTGGAAAACGAGCGAACCGATGAAAAGGGCGACGTTCAGCACAAAACTCGCTATGACCAGCCGTAACCCGAAACGGCGTTGTGGGCGCAGGTGCGCCATCATAGCATCATTCTCTGGCGCGGTCGCGGCCAGCCCCTCGATGATCGGGTAGGCCGCCACAAGGAAAAGGCAGACGCCAATTACCCCCGCCAGCCACGCAGACAGACCAACTTGGAGGGCATGGTTCAGGTATAACTCCATCACCCCCGCGACAAAAGGTGCGACGATGTCGGGGAAGTTTGGTATCCACGACAATGCCAAGCTCTCCGCAACAGTGTGGCTCCATATGACGATCATCAGCCCGAAGGACGACACTACCATTATCCATTGGGTCGGGGCAAACGATCCATAGTGGTCGGCCACCACGAC
>JBBRMX010000015.1:0-27906 GCA_038230615.1 Thermomicrobiales bacterium
ATCTCGTCGTCGTGCAGGCTACCCACCGCCGCCCCTGCCGATGCCGTCAATAGCCCCGCCCTCACCGCGTCCGCGACCTCCTCATACTTCACGACCCGCAAACGTTCGTCCACATACCCCTGCGAACGATGAATACGCCCCGCAACCTGCGCCGCCGTCAGCCCGTCTACATCCATAATTTCCCGCAACGCCCGCCCTTCCTCCACGGCACTGAGGGCTTCGCGCTGCACATTCTCGACCAGTTGCACGACGCGACGCGCCGCCCCCTCCGACCCATTGATGACCACGACCACGCGGCTCCAGCGGGCGCGGTCGTCCTCGGTCGCCGCCCGTTCGTGCAGCAGGCGCAATGCCGCGAGCCGTCGCCCCCCCGCGACCACGACATACCGCATCTCGCCGTCCGCGCCCATACCGTCTTCGCGCACGACCAGCGGCTGCAACAACCCGTGTGTCGCTACCGACGCCGCCAGTTCTTCCAGTTGTGCTGCCGCCATTGTGCGGCGCGGCTGCGCGGGGTCGGGCGAGACCCGCGCCAGCGCGACCTCGCGTACCCCCACGGGGAGCCGGTCGCCCGTCGTCGCGGCGGTCGCCACGGTCGGGGGCGCAGCGGGTTGCGCTGCCGTCATCCGGGGGCCGGAGCCGATGCGCGGGCCGGTCATCCGTTTACCCATGCGCCGCCTCCAACCGCTCGACGAGCGCACGGAATGCCGCCGCCACGGACGATTTCGGGTTGCCCACTGCCACCGGCACGCGGGCATTGATCGCCCGTTCCACCAGCGACGAATGCGGAATCGGCTCCGCGACAAGCCCGTCGTACGCCGCCCGCAATGCCGCAAGCCCGTCCCGCTGTGGGGCTTCGTCGGCGTGATAATTGCTCGGCACAATCGCTGCAATCGTCGCGGGGTGGAACTGATATGCCGCCAGTTCGTCCCGCAGCGCGAGAATATCCGCGAGGGCATCCACATCCTGCTGCGCCCCGGTGCGCGTTGGCACGACCGCCAGCCCGCACGCCAGCAATGCGGCGGTCTGCGTGAAACCGAGCAGCGGCGCGGTATCCACGATCACCGCCCCGTACCCGCCCGCGATGGCATCGAGCAACAACCGAAGGCGAAGCGGCCCGGTCGGGTTCTGCGCCAAGGCGTTCGCCGCCGCCTCAATCGAGCGGTCGCCGGGGACGAGATCAAGCCCGTCGCCCACCGTCCGCACGATCTCCGCGATCCCGCGCCCCGGCTCCGCGATGCGTGTGCCGATCCCGCCATCGGGCGGCACGTCGTCGTCCGAGAGCGCACGGGTCAGCGAGGCTTGGCTATCGAGGTCTACCAACAGGCAACGCACGCCGTTCGCCGCTAACGCCCCGGCGAGATTGTACGCTGTGGTGCTTTTCGCGCTCCCACCTTTGCGACCGAGCACGGCAACGCGCATCGCTTTTTCCTCCCCGTTCGCCCTCACATATCGCAGCATCGCCATCGTACACCGTACGGACACCAAACGCCATCTACCAAACTTTGGTAAAACATGCTTTCCCAAACACTATGCGTTTACCAAAGTTTGGTAAAACGGGAGTTAAGCCGGTTCGGAGAATACTTGATGGTTTGCGTATGATTGTTTAACGAAAAAATTACTATTACTATTGTGACACTTTGCAAAGCCCCGCGTTACTCCTTCGCTTCATTGTCTGGCCCCGCACTGGCGTGGGGTAAGAGAGAAACAAACGGGTGATTTGGCGAAGGAGAGTAGCAGGTTAAACAGTCGCTCGGGAATATTCGTGCGCGATTCGGTGACATAACCGTACCGATGCCTACTCATGCCGTCGTCGCGGGTAGTTTGCCGACCCTCATGCGAAGCATCGTGTGTACGTCCACGTCCACGAAGATGTAGGGGAGGGGCTCATGCAGCGGAAGGTATGTGCATAAATCAGCAACAACGCTATCCCTGTTGTTGCTCAATGTCGCCTCGTCGGCGTCGCAGTCCCCCTGCATCCGGCTGTGTGGAGGCAGTATTGTCCGCCGTCCATGGATGTGCGAGGTGTTCCTCGCTCCCTGCCTCCAACGCTGCTGTTGCGTGTGCAACCAACGCCTCCGGCAGCACCCCGTCGTCGGGATAACGGGCGTAGCCAACGCGTGCTTGGAGCCGAACGTCGTCCGTATCTCTCCGCGTTTCCGTGGTGCAGGCGAGCCGTACCCGCCACGCGACTGCGGTCACATGCGCCCCTCCGCGAGCATCCAAGAGCAGCACTGCGAACGTCGTTTCGTCCCATCGTGCCACGCGGTCGCCGCTGCGGACCGCCTTCCGGAGGCGGTCCGCAGCATCCCCGAGTAACTGATCGCCGTCGGCTTGCCCCAGTGCCGCATAGGCGCGTGACAGTCCATCGAGTGTCACAAGGAGCAGCGTGACCTGTGTGCGCTTGCGCTCTGCTTGCTCAATGTCGTGCGCGAGGTAGGCGATCAGTGCGGCGCGGTCAAGCAAGCGGGTGAGCGGGTCATAGGTGGGGGATGTGATCGGGAACATGGCAACGCTCCAGTCTTCCTATGGGGGCGGATAGCGGACGGCGATGCCTGATGATACTACAGACGCTGTTGCGTCGCGATGGCAGTCGCGCATCCCGTTGTTTCCTCGCTGGCTTTTTCCACTGCACGAACGTCGCACTGGCAGTCTCGCCATTCGGAACGGGTGCGTTGAAAGGGCTCATCATCGTCCACACCGCGTGCGGAACGTGTTTTCATGTACACGGGTGCGTCAACGTATCCTTCGCCCCATGACGTTCAGAGCGCACGAAAGGCCTGTAGGGAAGTCGGCGACGTATTCACCCGCCAGTCAGCGGCGGGCAAATTACGCGGGTCATTTTGCCCTTTCACGGTCCAGTCGTCGTGGAACCAAACGATGGCGCGGAGGTTCGGGTAGAGCGACGGAGCCGACTTATAGAGTGCGGTGATCCAGTTCGCCTTGCTGCCGCCCACCTCCACGCTCGATACCTCCGTGATCATGAGCGGCTTCGTGGCGTTCAAAGTTTGGAACTCGGCGTAGGACGCGGCGAGTGCCTGCTCCGGCATCACCCAGCCGCCCCAGTCGAACTGCGTGCCACCATTATAGATATCAATACCGAACGAGTCTACGTAGGCGTCGCCGGGGTAGATGGCGCGGTAGGCGACGAGGCCGTTTTGGGGGTTCGGACACCAGACCCACTGCACATTCGTTGCGCCGGCGCGGACGAAGCGATCGTGGACGTAGCGCCAGGCGACTGCGAGATCGGTGGCGGTGTTGCCGTTCACACCGACCGCCCACGAGTAGCCTTGGAAATTCATCTCGTGGAAGAGGCGGAGGTACACGGGTTGCCCGAAATCCTTCAAGCCCCGCGCCCACGTATCAATGTAATCATCGAATGCGCCCGTGGGAATGTTCGCCACATGTGACGGGTCTTTCCCGTTTACTGTACCCCATGCCTCCCATGTGATGAGCGGCGTCTTCCCGTGTGCGGCAACAGTCTGCAGTGCGGCGGCGTCGAGGACGGAGGTGTAGGTGCCGTTGTCGTAACCCCATGGCTGGAACCAGTGGACGATACCGATCTGCTTGCCGGTCATCGTCTCGAATGTGTCGAGTGTTGCCATGTTTTGCGCGGCTCCCGGGATATACACACCGAGGGCGACGGACGAACTGGGACGTGCAGGCGGTGTGGGAGTGGCTGATGGGGTACCCGTGCTGACACTCGCCGTCCCAGTGGAGGCGGGGCGACGCGGTGCCGGTACGGGGGTGGCTGATGGGGTACCCGTCGGGACACTCGCCGTCCCAGAGGACGCAGTGCGACGTGGCGGTGTGATGTTGACCGGTGACGCCACAGTGGTTCCCGTCGTGATCGGGAGTGCATCACCCCCGGATGGCGGAACTGTCGGATCGGTGGCGGGGCTTGCAGCAGCCCGCGGAGCCGGCAGAGGATCGAGCATCGCGGCGCCCCCGCCCGGAGTGAGGAGCACGAGCAACACGGCAAGTGCGGTAACGGCAAACGTAACGATGCTCCGACGTGGCGCACGGCGATACAAGACATTGTATAGGTTCTGCATCCAATATTCCCCCCTTACAGAGGGGCTGCCATACCTCGGAACGCGGCGTGCGTCCCCTGCCCGGACAGGAGCAGTGCTGGCAACCCGGCGATCTCCCCCCGGAGATCCGTGGCTTTGCGTCCCCGTCTCGCGGCGGGTTTGCCCTGTGATGAGATGTACTTCTATGCAACATCACATCAATACCCATAAACAAGCTATCGTAATCACTATAGTCTACAGTTTTAAACTTGTCTAGCGGTCTAGTCTAGATATGATCTGAAAACTGATCCTCATCGTAGAGATCAAAGTAATGGCAAAGCATTTTGACCGTATCGCGTGAGTATGGAGATGCGGCAGGGCGACGTGAACCATTGCCCCGCCATCCTCCGATACCCGCTCGTGGTCTTTGTCCGATCTCGATACACAAAAGCAAGGCTTGCTTTTCATAAATCTAGGTGTATATTTATTTTGCGATTGGTCGTTTTTCACGATCATTCGCCGATGTGAAACCTACTCACGAAGCGGAAAAAAGTGTATGTTGGAAGATGGTGTATGTAGGCATACAGAACAAGCGTTGAGCGCGTGTAGGTGTCGCCCGTTCTCCTGCTTCTTCATCCGACGCGTGGGAAACTACATACATCCTTGTAGATCAGTTGCCGACGGTCGCGAGGTTTTTCGGTTGATACGTTCTCGCTGAGAACAGATTGCGTAGGAAGCGCGTGGTACGGGTACAGCGGTCGGGGAAACCACATGTGGGGTAACGGGCGTCTCACTCCGAAGGTTTCACGCTCGCAGGAGGTAATCGAAGGGGGCTGGTCGCAGCACCGCAGGAGTAATGTGCTGGTCTCGGCGCAACCCGCGCATGTGACGAGTGTATCGGCTCTCTCGGGAACGCAGCGCGTGCAGTACGTTGCCCTTGTGTCCGGGTTCGCGGTTGCGCTCGCGTTTTTCTGGGTGTGGTGGCTGCAACCAGGGCAACGGGGAAACCCCGTACTCTACGCGCTGATGACGCTCTGCATTGCCTACCAAGCGGCGATCCTACCCGGCTTCTACGCCTTCTTCCTCGGTCAGATGCGCCACCCCGTCCCCGTGCCTGCCGCGCCCGGTAGCCGCGTTGCGATGATCTCGCTCACCGTGCCGGGGAGCGAGAGTCTCGATGTCGTGCGCCGCCAACTACACGCGATGATGCAGGTCGAATATCCGCACGACAGTTACATTCTTGTAGACAAGGTGCATTCCCCCGAGATCCGCGCGCTCGCGGTGGAACTTGGTGTGCGCTACTTCAGCCGCCACGACCGCGAGACGTGGGGCAACCTCGTGGATCACTGGAACCAGCCGGAGGCACCCTTCAAGGCCCGCACGAAAGCGGGCAATGTCAATGCATGGCTCGACGCGATGCGCCGGAGCGACATTGCGTACGACTACTTCGCGCAACTCGACATTGACCACCTGCCCAACCCCGACTATCTCGATCGCGTGCTCGGCTATTTCGACACGCCGGAGGTCGCGTGGGTACAGGCTCCCTCGGTGTACGGCAATCTCAACGACTGGACGGCACGCGGCTCCGCCGAGCAGGAACTCGTGCTTCAAGGGCCGCTCCAATCGGGGTTCTTCGGCTTCTCCGGTACGCCGTTCATTATCGGTTCGCACAGCACGTACCGGATGCGTGCCGTCCGCGAAATCGGCGGCTTCCAACCGACGCGGGCGGAGGATCACCTCGACACTGTAATGCTGGCAGCGCAGGGATATCGCGGCGTCTTCGTTCCCGAGGTGCTCGCCACAGGGGACGGACCGGAGACATTCGAGATTTACCTCGGGCAGCAATTCGCGTGGGCCTACAGCATGATTACGGTCCTTTTTCACTATACACCGCGCTTGTTGCGACGCTATACGCTCCGGCAGTCGCTTCAATTTCTGTTTGCCCAAACGTGGTACACGATCTGGAGTGTCACGCTCTGCACGATGTTCTGTCTCCCCGCTGTCGCGCTTCTCACGAAGCAGAGCATCAGCAACACGCCCTTGGTCGACTTTCTCGCGCACTCGGTACCGCAGGGGGTACTTGTGGCGGTGATCTGGTGGTGGAGCCGCCGGTGGTTCCAACCGGCGGGTGTGATGCTCTCGTGGCGGGGCATCGTGCTCCACATCGCCCGCTGGCCGGTCGTGCTGTCCGCCCTCATCCAAGTGCTGCTGCGCGTCCATAAACCGTACATGATTACGCCAAAGGGGGTGCAATCGGGGAGCAACAGACCTCTCCCACTCGCGCCCTTCGTGCCGTATTTCCTCCTCATTGCGCTGTCGCTTGCGGCGAGCGGGTATTTTCTCGCGACTGGCGGCGACACGGGCGTGCAGGGCAACTTGCTCTTCACGCTCCACGGTGCGCTCACGCTCCTGTGCGTGCTCGCCGTCGTTGTGGCGAACGACCGTATCACCTTGCGGGCGGAAGGAGTGCGCTTTCTCCGGTGGGTCAGGCTGCGCCGCAGCCCGATCGCGCTCACACTTACCTGCGGTATTGCCCTTGGGATCATGGGCATCCTCTCATTCGATAGTGTCGCCTCCGCGTTCGTGTATCGGTCCGACACTGACGCATCGTCCGCGACGGCGGCAGTCGCTGCCCTCCCGGTCGCGTCGCCCACGCGTCCTATCCCGACTGCGACCTCGGTTCGCACTATCGCGGTGGCTCCGCCGCCAGAAGGATCGGACAGATCCGCGAGTGGAGTGATCGCAACGGTACCGCCGCCGCCCACCCTGCGTCCGCAATCCGCCGCGCTCGCAACGCCTTCGATGACCGCGACCGTAGTGGCACTGCCCGCTCCCCGCGCCGTGACGCTGACGGTCACCGCGCCGCCGCCTAGGGTGGTTCCCATTGTTACGGTCCCGTCCGGCGGCATCCCGATCCCCGCAGCCACGTCGCCCGCTGCCGCTCCCGCGGTACCCCCGGCGGAAGTCTTACCACCGCGCATCGTCGCACCCACTGCTTCCGTGCTGTCGCCCCGCATCGTGGTCCCAACCACGACCGTGCGACCGGGTGGGGCGACACCGACGCCTCGCGCGTTGCCGGTGGTTGCGCTTCCCGCGAACCGGGCGTTCCTTGGTATCTACGACGATATCGGTGCGCCCTTCGGGCAGGTCACGCTCGATGTGGGACATACATTTGTGGATTGGGAAGATAGCGCGGCAATTACACGCGGCGTCGCCGAGGCACGGCAGCGACAGCGTGTTCCCCTTCTTACCATCGAGCCGTGGCATAGCGACGGCGGCGGGCGGAGCGTCGTAACGGACACGGCGCGGGGGACGAACGATGCGATCATCCGGGCGAACGCGCGGGTAATCCGGGCGCAGGCACCGCAGCTCGTGCTCGTACGCTTCGCCCACGAAATGGAACTTGTCGGCAACTACCCGTGGTCGGTGGCGAACGCGACGGAGTACATTCAGGCGTACCGGCACTACGTGGATCTCTTTCAAGCGGAGGGCGTGACCAATGTGCGGTGGGTCTGGTCTCCCGCCGGGAATGCGGACGCGCCACGTTACTACCCCGGCGATGCCTACGTGGACTACGTCGGTACCAGCATCCTCGGATACAAAGCGTGGGATGTGCGGTTCGGCGCGGACGACGCGGTGCCGTTCCACGAACTCTTCGGGGGGAAGTACAGCACGCTGGCGCGGTTCGGGAAGCCGATCATCATTGCCGAGTTAGGTGTGGCGAGCGACACGAAGGCGGAGCAGGCGCAGTGGCTGCGCGATGCGCTTGCGGACTTGCCCAAGTACCCATTGCTCGCGGGCGTGGTCTACTTCAACGCCGTGAACGCCGCCAACCAGTGGGCCGGGGACACACCGGACTGGCGCGTCACGCCCGACATCCTCTGGCAACCGGACGACCTCCCGCAGAGATCTTTTGTGCGCCGATGAGCAAGGGGAACGCCACGCTTCCCGGTCGTGGGAATCGCCGATGATTCGACATTTCAATGGAACCATCTCTCGCCTGTTACATAGTTGACAGGACGCCGACGCCGATGAGCTATACGTTCCTTTGCGTCGCGGTTCGCACGCAGGGGGCCCTCCGAACTTTCCCTGCCCCATGCACGCACCCTCGCTGGTCCTCGATTGCGGTAGTTGCCGGTATTCACTCATGCAAATATACTGCACGGGGGGCGGCATTCAGTGATCGTACAAAATGTACGTACTGTTTTTTGGGGATTGAATCGGGGTGTGAGCAGTGCGAGGCGCACATGTGTGACATTGCCTTGCTTACAAAAGGGGGGTTATATGAACCATCGGTCGGTTGTTGCGTCCCGTCTTGCGACCGCAAGCGCGGCAACAACGTCTTGGGGAGACGACCGCATTCTGCACAGTCGGATGACCCGACGCACATTTCATGCCATCATGGGGGGTATGCTCACACTGGGAGCAACGACGATCCGGGGCGGAACAGTCGAGGCGGGTACTACCCAGACGGTCGTGGGGGTGTTTGTTCCCGGTGCGGAGCGTGATCTCTCCCTTGTTGAGGGCTTTGAGACGATGACCGGTAAAACCATGGGAATCGTGCATTGGTACCAGCCGTGGGGGTATCCGGGAGACACCGCGTTTGTCCTACCCAATTCGCGTGCGTTAGAGGCGGTAGGAGCACGGGGCGGGACCCCAATGATTACGTGGGAGGCGTTTGGCCCGGTGGGCAGCCCTGACCCCGCCCGTCTTGCGACCATCCCTACCGGTGTGTTCGATGCGCATATTGACGCATGGGCGTGGAGGCTGAAAGCCTTCGGCAAGCCCATATATCTGCGTCCCTTCCACGAGATGAACTACCAAGGCTATCCGTGGTCTATCGGTATGAATGGCAACACGGCAGATGATCTCATCGCGGCGTGGCGGTACATTCACGATCGCTTCACACGCATAGGTGCAGATAACGTCCAGTGGGTGTGGTGTCCAAACCCGGAAAACGCAGTTGTCCCGTACCGTGCTATCTATCCCGGCGATGCATATGTGGACTGGTTCGGCTTGGATATTTACAACGGTGGCACACAGTTCGACTGGGGCGGTTGGCAGGCGCCGCAACTCCTTGCCGAACGCTCGTACCGGAGTATGCAGGCCCTTAATGCAAGTAAGCCTGTGATGCTGGCAGAGGCGTCGAGCGTCGAGCAAGGAGGGGACAAGGGGCGGTGGATTATGGATCTATTCGACGTGCTCCCGCAGATGCTCCCGAATGTCCGAGCGATTCTCTGGTTCCACGACGACTGGACGAACAAATGGCAGGGAGATGCGCGGCTCGGTTCTCTCCCCCGTGCGGACTGGCGGGTCAATACCTCCGGCTCAGCTCTCAGGGCGTTCCAATCCATCGGGTGACGTCGTACCGCACGTGTTCCATACGCAACCTTGTCTCGTGTGGAACACGTGCGTGCACACTCGTGACCACTTTTTACAACGACAGGGTTGCAGTGATTTCCGGGACATCGGGGGTGAAGGTGATCGTGGCTTGACGCGGCAGCGTGAGGGTATCATCGGTCAGGGCGTTGTACGTGCCGTAAAAACCGCGGAACACGATGCTACCGTCCGCGTCCGTTACTGCTTGAACGTTTGTGCGCCATCGCTGCATGAGAAGTTCTTGTAATCGCTCTCCTGCTGGCAGGAGGTTCCAATCCCGATCCACGAGAGCAGCGTCACGCCCTCGCCAGTGCGCCTTCTCCCAAAATCCCCATAGATTGATGAGGCGGATTTCAGGGCGGCTGAAGGCGAGGGTCATGAACATTTCCAGCGCATCGGCGCGGCCTGCATCGTCCCGTGTGTCAAACGTCACTTCGGTAAAATACAATGGCACCCCGAATGTTGCGAGCGTATCAAGCCGCCGGAAGAATGCCTCGCCGGGAATCGGGGGCGCGTCCCTGTAGATACCTGTTTCGGGGCGTGTGATGTCAACTATCACGGGGAGCGAGCGTCCCGCGAAGCGGGCAGCCTCATGCGCTTGAATTCCGATGCCGCCGACCTGTGCGCCCGCATCTCCTAATTGTTGAATGAGATTGCGGTAACGCAATGTCTTGGCGTCGTCTCCGACGACACCGTATTCATTCGTAAACAGGGGAGTGCGAGGATCGTTCGCGCGGGCATTCGCGAACATCTGCACGCGCACGCCACCGCCCAAACGATCCGCGTAAAAGGCATTGTCGAGCATCTCGTTGTCCACGTCCCACCCGACCATGCGGCTTTGGTAGCGTGGTACGATGTCCCCAATGTGCCGCTCCATTGCAGCGACGAGGTCGTCATTCGACAATGCCTGCACCCAAGGCTGTACGCGTTCCGCGCTCTCCCAGAACAGGCAGTGGCCTCGCATCGCTAAACCATTGGCATCGGCAAACTGCATGATGGCGTCTGCATCTTCGAAGGTCACGTAGCCTGCAACTGGCTCAACGCTCGGCCACTTCATGGCATTCTCACATACTCCTGCGTTGAAATATTTTGTAATAAAGGCGCGATACTGCTGCCCATCCGGCGATTGATCGCGGATATACATCGCGTCAATGCATGTACCGAAGAGGAAGTGACTGCGTGTTTGTCGCAGTTTCACAGCGGTATACGCAAGCGGTGAGCCATCCGGCTTGTGCAGGCGAAGCGTGAGGGTGCCCTTCCGTACGCGCTCGATCTGAGCATTTGCTGCAGCAAGTAGCCCCTCGTTCATCGCCGCCCCTCGTTCGTCTCCCCGCGTTCCCACACGACTACAGGCCACCAATGTACCTGCTGCCCCGGCGATAAATGTCCGGCGTCGTATCCGCATTCCATTCATCCGTTGAGTGATCCGTTCTAAGGCGGGTTTGAGGAACCTTGTTCAAGGAACGGGAGACGAGAACGATCTCGACCGTTGCACGAGGCAGGAGAGTGATCGCAACGGCCCGTTGTTCACGTACGGGCTGGCCGCGGGATGCGCTACCTCGATGGCGGTACGGGGTTCGGGGTCGAAAGGGGTCCCGAACCATCCCCACGTCGTGGCGCAGGCAGCACGGGTGCGCTCGGCGTTACTGGCAGCACGGTCCCTTCCGCCCGTCGGACCCAAGGCAGGTCGGATCCGGGGGGTAGGAATGTGAGACCGCCAACCATTGTTGCTGTTCGTCCGTCCGGGTTTGCAACCTCAACATCCACGGTGCCTGCAGCATGGGGAGGCGTAACGGCAGTTATGGTCGTGCTGTTCACTACGCGCACCGCTGTTGCAGTGGTCCCGCCAAAGCGGACCGTTGCCCCAGTCTGGAAGTTCGTTCCCGTGATCGTCACAGTGTCCCCCCCTCCGGTGCTACTGGATGGGGACATGACACCGCGAATGGTTAGACCTGGGGCGGGAAGGGGAGTCGGCGTCACCGTAGATGTCGCAGTCGGCACCATCGTTGCAGTCGGCGTTGCTGTAGATGCTGCGGTCGGCTTCGCGGTAGATGTTACAGTCGGCGTCGCGCTGGGCACTGCGGTAGACGTTGCAGTGGATATTGCAGTTGGCGTCGCCGTGGATGTTGCGGTCGGCGTCGCGGTGACATTTACCCGCCCACCAAAATAGGCTTTCACCGTGTCGTATGCGGGCTTGTTCTGGACTTCGTAGCCAATGGGGTCGTAGCTGTTCACATCCGCACGGGGATTCCAGAGCCAGAATGTTCCGCCTGCAAACCACGGTACCCCGGCCCATGTCTGGAACAACGCCTCGTAGCATTGCTGCTGCTCTTCATTGTCAACCGTTCCCGACGACCAGTTGTCCCACGGTTCGACTGCCGCACCGTCCCGACTACGGTATCCGCCCTCCGTGAAGAGAATCGGCTTATTCCATTGCACATGAAGGGCATCTATCCGGTTCGTGCGCCAGTATGCCCACCGTTGCTTCATCGCATCAACGCTGGTCTGATTGGTCAGCGACATTGCGTAATATGCTGAGATACCGATATAGTCGAGATCGTCCCAGAACGGCACATGCGCGACTTCCTCGTTAAACCCTTGGTCGCCCCAGTTTGCGCTGTATGTCAGTTTGCCCCCGAAGCGTTGTCGCACGTCGGCAATGAGCGAACGCCAGCGGCTCGTGTACGTTGCATTCGTGGACATCGAAACGAGTTCCGCACCGATGCTCATGCCGATCACGCCCTCTTGCTGGGCGATGTCCGCGTAATGATCGATAATGCGCGTGCGATAATTCGTGAACCATGCGTCTGCATCGCTCGGATTGATGTACGCACGCCATGCGCCGTCAAGGGGGTCAAGGTGGGGTTTGAGCATCACTTTCAGCCCGCGTGCCTTCGCTTGGCGGATCGCGTACACAACCGAAGCATCTGAGGCAGTACCCGTCGTTCGATACATATCCGTTGAATACTTACTATCGCTGTACCATGTGAAGACAAGGGTAACGGAGTTCGCGCCCGTGTTGACGAGCGAATCAAGCGAAGCACCACTTTCGTAAAGTGCATTTTCATCCCATGCAAGCAACGAGAAGTTCTTGAACTCCCAATCCACGGGTGCTGCCGCCCGTACGGTTCTCGTGTCGGTGTACACGTTCGCGGGTGCAAAGACCATCAACCCGCCGCAGCCCAGTACGAGAAGTGCCAGAAGACGTATCGTTGTGAGGGTTTGTCGTTTCATTATGGCTCTACCGCGCATTCGCCAAGGCACGATGATAGCGTGCTACTTCCGACGGTGAAACCGCCGGGTCAATCCAGAGGATGATATTACCTTTCGTGATAATCTGACCTTCAACACCTACCGACTTGTACCATTTCGCTTTCTTTTGCAAACTGGCATTGTCCGCGAACACGAGGATACGACCACCACGCTGACCGAGACCGGGGAGGCTAAACTCCCACGCTTCACGCTCCGTGATCGGCGGGCCACTGGCACTCCCTCTTCCTACCGGCTCTTGGCGGATGTCCGTGACAGTGAGGCCCGCCTGCCGGAGGATGTCGGTCACCTCTTGCGCCGTGAACGATCGTTCCGTTGGTTGTGCAGCAACGTGCGTGTCAAATCGGGGGACAAAAACCGCAATGAGGGCAAATCCTAGCCCAACTGCAAGCAATCCAAGAAACCAATACTTCCGCCGTGTCGGGATGTGTTTTTCATCGTAGTGATGTGACATGAGAACCGTCCTCGTTATCGCGCAAGCGGCGTAGTATCATCGCTTCCTCGTCGCACATTCCGAATATAACACACACCACAAGAGAATACAAATCATTATATTAAACTTTTGTACAATATATATCTTTCTGCCATTCATCTCCGGATACACACGTATGTTATTGCTCTTGAATGTATGAAATATTCACCACATCGATGTTTCACACGATTACTATTGTGCAGACAGAGATATGCTGACCTCATGCGGAAATTTGAAGCCCACCTCGCGCTACTGCCCCGTATCACGCAAGTCACATTCCACGGTTGTTCATTGCTGAATCGGAACGCTCTGTGTGAAACCATTGTCGTGCTATTGCCAGTTCGCGTCGAAGTGGACAATTAGTACACCTACCAAAGCTTCCTATAACCTAGCGTTTCACTACAGTTAAGCCAAGGCATATAAGATAGCAACTATCGCTAAAAATGTACAAAAGCGCGATGTCTCATTTTGAAATAGAACAAAGAAACAATACACATAAAAACTACAGATAAACGTCAAGATGAGAGCTAATTTTATTATTTCAACTATGAAGTTATTTTTGTTCAATCATGTCTGTTTCAACATATGATGCCTATTAACCCCATACAATTACATAATTGACGCTGACACTTCTAGCGGGTAACATTCGGCTGAGAGGAGAACTATCTGTATTGCAAAAATGACAATATATTAGACATTAAAAAAACGATGCTTCGCAGTAAAAATATTTTCTCTCCTCGATTCTAGACTCAAAAAAACAACCACGTCTTCTTAAGAATATCCTTTAGGTAACGTATGTTGGGTTGCTGGCAGGATATATGCATATGCAGGTGGCGGTGGTTATCGGGACGACGGAAACCGGAGCGGAGGACGGGGCGCATGAAAACGGCACTAATTACAGGGATTACAGGCCAAGACGGGCGATATCTCGCGGAGTTTCTTGTCTCTAAGGGGTACAAGGTCTATGGCATGGTGCGCGGGCAGCACAACCCGAAGCAGGAGATGGTGGGCGACGAAATCCCCGCTCTCGAATTCGTGAACGGCGATCTGCTCGATCAGTCGTCGCTCATCGCTGCCTTGCAGATCACCCAGCCCGACGAAGTGTATAACCTCGGCGCGATCAGCTTCGTGCCGCTCTCGTGGACGCAGCCCGTGCTGACGTCCGAAGTGACGGGCCTCGGCACGGTGCGGATGCTCGAAGCGATCCGCCAGACGAACCCACGTATCCGGTTTTATCAGGCAAGCAGTAGCGAGATGTTCGGCAAGGTGCGCGAGGTGCCGCAGACCGAGTTAACGCCCTTCGCGCCACGCTCGCCCTACGGCTATGCGAAAGCACTCGCGCACTACGCTACGGTGAACCACCGCGAGAGCTACGGCATGTATGCCGTCTCCGGCATTCTGTTCAACCACGAATCGCCTCGGCGCGGGTTGGAGTTCGTGACGCGCAAGATGACGCACGGCCTCGCCCGCATTCTCGCCGGTAAGCAGAGCGAGATTCTTATGGGCAATCTGCTGAGTAAGCGCGACTGGGGCTTCGCAGGGGACTACGTCAAAGCAATGTGGCTGATGCTGCAGCAAGACGAGCCGGACGACTACGTGATTGCGAGCGGCGAGACGCACACGGGCGAGGAGTTCGCGGAGATTGCGTTTGGTGCGGTCGGGCTGAACTGGCGCGACTACATCAAGACCGACCCGCGCTTTTTCCGCCCCGCCGAGGTGGACTTGCTGATCGGCACATCCGCGAAGGCGGAGCGGCAGTTGGGGTGGGAACCGACGGTGAATTTCGCGGGCCTCGTGCGGATGATGGTGCAAGCCGACTGTGAGAAGCAGGGTGTAGCAAAGGAATTGATGTCTGCCCATTCGTGACAGATGAATCGTTTAGTCAATGCTTTAAAAAAGCACAAGGGGGCCTATTACATGAGTGACACATTGAGCATCGTTATACCGGCAATGAATGAAGCCCAGAACCTCGCACGCCTTATCCCACAGGCGTGGCACGTCATTGAGCGACTCGACTGCAAAGCAGAGATTATCGTGGTCGTTGGTCCTTCCACGGACGACACGGCACTTGTGGCGCGGGAACGAGGGGCGCACGTCATCGAGCAGACCACAAAGGGCTACGGCGGGGCACTAGCGGAAGGGTTCGCTGCTGCTCGTGGGGAATGGATCCTCACAATGGATGCCGATCTCTCGCACCCGCCGGTCGTTATCGGGACCATCTGGGCCGCCCGCGAAACCGCAGATATGCTGATTGCCTCTCGCTACGTACGGAGCGGTAGTGCCGCGATGCCGTTGTCGCGCATGATCCTCAGCCGCATCCTCAATCTCTCGTTTCCCTTCCTCTTGTCGCTGCCAATCAAGGACATGTCGAGCGGCTTCCGCCTCTACCGGCGCGAGGTCGTTCGCGATGTGACGATCAAAGGGACGAACTTCGATGCGCTGCAAGAGCTGCTGATGGGTGCCTACGCTGCCGGGTGGCGCGTGCGCGAAGTGCCATTCGCGTACCAACCGCGAGGCACGGGACAATCCAAAGCCAGCCTTGTCCGTTTCGCAAAATCCTATCTCAAGACATTGCGGGCGATGTGGAACGCTCGCAACAACCTTGAATGTGCCGATTACGACGAACGCGCCTACACGAGCCGCAACCCCGTTCAGCGCGCATGGCAGCACTGGCGGCACGCGATCATCCTCTCGATGGCGCGGAACTTCGTGGGTACAGGTATTCTCCACGTCGGTTGTGGGTCCAGCCGTATCCTACAGGACCTCCCCGGCGCAGTCGGCGTGGATGCTAACGAGCGCAAAGTCCGCTACATGCAACGGTATCGTGCAAACACGGTCGTTACTGGGAGCGTGACAAAACTTCCCTTCGACGATGCACAATTTGACTGCGTGATCTGCACCGGCGTTCTTGAACACACGAGCGACACACCATCGCCGCTCGACGAACTGCTCCGCGTCCTCGATCCGCAAGGCACGCTCATTGTGAGCACGCCGGACTGGGATACCCGGGCTTGGCAGATTATCTCCCCCCTCGCGCATCTACTCTCCGCCCGTGGTGCATCGTCGGTGACGACGCGCTACACCCGCACGCGACTTGAGGGTGCCCTGAGCGACCGAGGATGGGTTGCCACTGACGTACGGTATGTCTTCGGTGCGGAGTTGATTACGGCGTTCCAGCGCGAGACGATCGAGGCTTCAGGGCGACCGACAATGGTTCTGCTCCCGCAGGAGTCTGGACTGCGCCCCGTTTCTCCGGTGGTTGAACCGAAGCAACTGGTGGTGCGCTAGCCATGCCGCAATTTGATGATCAGGGAGAGCGACTCACAGGGGACGTAGAAGACTTGCGTGTCTCCCTCGTGCCGTCGCGGGCCATAGTACCGACGACGCCTCGCATGTGGGAGTCACATTCGTCTCGCATTCTCCGTTTTGGACTCGTTGGTGTCTCCGGTGTGGTCGTCAACACAGGGGCATTGTACGTTCTCACAAACTTCGGTCACCTGTTCTATCTGCTCGCAGCGATAATTGCTACCGAAGTGGCGATCGTTACGAACTTCATTCTCAACGACCGATGGACATTCGGCGACACGCACCGACATGTCGCATGGGCGCAGCGGTTCGTCCGGTACAACGCGATCTGCGTAGTTGGGATGGGCATCTCGGTCGGCGTGCTTGCGCTTCTTACGAGCGTCTTTGGCGTCTATTATCTTGTCGCAAATCTTTTCGCAATCGCTGCCGCGACGGTGTGGAACTACGCGATCAATACCCGGTTTACATGGATTGATCGCGCTGTCGCCTCAGCAGATCGTGGAGTGCGGGAGGGGCTACGCGGGCGGCTCAAGGCATGGCACGTTACCAGCCCTGTCGTGGCACGATGTACAGCCGTTGCCCTCATCGGTGTGCTATTGGGAGCCGTGTTCCTTTCACTCGCGTGGATTCTCACTGCCAACCCCGGCACATGGACGGTGCATGCGGCGGTGTTTCTTGCCGGCGCACACGACACCCCCACCGGAATCGCTGCCGGTACCGCGGTGTTGTGGCGACACATCGTGCAACCCGACACGGCACGCAAGACCCATAATGAGGACGAACCCCTCTTTGTCGCTTTGCGACGGTTTGTGGAAGCAACGTATGCTGCGCGTGCCAAGGTTGCTTCCCAGATCGCACGGGTTGTCATTATTGGAGCAGTCCTATGGATCATACTGGCACAACCGAATGCGTGGGTGGCATTAGGCACACTCATCTTGGGAGTGGCCCTAATTACCCCGGCACATCTCAGCCGCAGGCAGACTGTGACTGTACTTCTTGCCGCGGTCGTTGGGGTTTCATCTGTCAACTATCTGACCTGGCGTCTAGGGGTCATTAACTGGTCGAGCTGGTGGATTGCCGTGCCGCTGTTTCTCGCCGAGCTGCTTGGTGGGCTGCATACACTCGGTTTCCAGTACACATTGTGGCCACGTCGCGCACCAGAAATTGATGCCCAAGAAGACCCAACACTGCGCCCAATCTTTGTGTTTGTTCCGACAGTGAACGAAGGGGCGGCAATCCTCGATCCGACGATCCGCGCCGCTCTCGCAGCACGCAAGAAGTACCTCGAGGCGCATCCACACGGTCACGTCGAGATCGTGATTTGTAACGATGGTTTTGTCGCCAACTATCCCCAATGGCGCGAGGCGGAGACGCTCGCGCAAGAACTCGGTGTGACCTGTGTTACGCGCACGATCGGTGGGGGGGCAAAGGCAGGGAATATCGAGTCTGCACGCCATTTTGTCGGCGCAACGGGCGACGCGCTGATGGTAATCTTTGACGCCGACCAAATCGCACGGGACAACTTTCTGCTTGAAACCGTGCCGCCCTTTGCGGACCCAACAATCGCGTGGGTTCAGACGGGGCAGTACTATTCAAACCTCGATAACCCCGTCGCTCGCTGGGCAAACGATCAGCAGGCGATTTTCTACCGCGTACTATGCCCCGGTAAGGCGGCGGTCAATGCCGCATTCATTTGCGGCACAAATGTCGTACTCCGTGCGGCGGCTCTGGATGAAATTGGGGGACTGCCACAAGACTCTGTGACAGAGGACTTCGCCGCTTCGATCAACCTCCATGAGCGGTGGCGCAGTATTTATCTGCCCGATGTGCTTGCCACGGGGCTTGGGCCGATGGATTTGCGGTCGTACTTCCGCCAGCAGGGTCGCTGGGCCACGGGTACCCTCGGCGTCTTGCGGAGCCACTGGCAGCGCATCTTCATGCCCGGACGCGGTGGTCTTACTTTCAACCAGCGTGTGCAGTACGCACTCGCCTGCACGCATTACCTGAGCGGCGTGCGCGACCTGATCTACATCATCGCCCCGGTAGTCTTCCTGCTCACCGGGATCACATCGGTGCGCGGTTCGAACCTGCCTACCTTCCTCCAGTACTTCCTTCCCTACTGGCTCGCCTCACAGGTTGCTTTCTGGTATGTGGCATGGGGAAAAGCGAGCCTTCGAGGCATCGTGATCGGGTTTGGTAGCTTCCCCGTACTGATCAGTTGCCTGCCTACCGTGATTCTCGGTCGGAAGGTCGGTTTCGCGGTAACATCGAAGCGGCGTGAGAATGATCAAACATGGCGAGCACTCCTGCCTCATATTGTGGCGATGGCTGCGTGTGTGATAGGTGTTGTTTTCGGGTTTGCGTTGCATGCGGGACGTGGTCCGGCAATCGTGAGCACGTTGTGGGTCGCGTATACGATGATTCTCCTCGGTAGCACGATTGCTCTCGGGGGTATGCTCTGGCTTGGTTTACGGGATTGGCGTGTAGGGCGGGGTGCCGGTCGCGCTCCCCGCACAGCACGGCCGCAGATACGCACTTCCCTCGCTTCCCGGGTAGGGTTCGGTGCAGTTGCGGCACTGCTCATTGTCACCATTGTCGGCACTTCCACGATACAAGCCTTCGCTCCCCGCACGCCTCCTCCGGTGGCGTTCGCACCTCGACAGGAGACGGGAGTAGCAAATCTCGGTCTCACCTTGCCGACAAGTTCACTGCGGACGAAGCCTGCAACGCTTGCGCAAGACTATGGGCTGACCTTCGGCATCATTGGTCGGACGCAAACGATCGGGGACACCTTCGACCGTGCATGGGCAGATGGACTGAGTAGTACGGGAACGCGACCGTGGGTCACACTCGAGTTTGACACCGCGGACACGGCCGCCGGACCGGAAAATCTTGCGGCGCTGGAGTCGAGCCTTCCCTCGATCTACAACGGTCTTCACGATGAGGCGCTGCGGCGATGGGCACGGGAGATGCGGGACTACCGGCAGCCGGTCTATTTCACCATGCTCTTGCATATGGACCGCGACTGGTCGGTATCGTCCGCCGTCACACGGGGAGGCATTCCGCAAGATTCGGCACGAGCATGGCAGCACGCACGCGCGATTTTCCGTAGCGAGGGGGCGACGAATGTCGCGTGGGTCTGGGCACCTGCCGATCCCGCACATGATCAAGAATACGCTCCCCCGCCTGATGCTATTGACGCGGTACTCCGAAGCTTTATCAATTTTCCCGATGATCGGGAGTGGCCCGATCCTATGCCAGCCCTCAGAGAAGTGACGACGCGGTACCCCGATATGCCTCTGCTTGTGGAGGTGAGTGCGGCGGGGACACCGGAACGGAAGTCTGCATGGCTCCGACAGGTTGGAGCAGCAGTGACGACTCTGCGGAACACCTACGCAGTTCTCTACAAAGAAGGCTCGCCCTCGTTGCATGCGACGGAAGCGGAGGATGCGGCATGGTCGTTCACATCTGACGCCCTCTCTACCCAGGCAACATTGGATCTCGTGTCGCTGCTACAACGGAGCATGAAGCGTGAAGTGGTGTCTCGCTCTCCCGTTGGCACCCCCACCCCAACGATTGGCCCCCTTCACTCTCCGATGCAAACCGCCTTGCCCGCACGCATGGAGCAGCCGAGAGGAAAGGCAAATGGCTCGCGGCGGCGTCGCCGAAACGTACGTAGCTACCGTGTCCGACGCCGTGACCGTTCTCGACCGACACGCGCTTTCGGTTGCTCGCAAGCGACTATGGCACAGACCGAGGGACAATGACATTATGACGACGATCTCTGTACGAGCACCACGAAGGCGCACCTTTGCTGTCGCGCTGCCACGCCTGAGGCGAATAGCGCCGCTGTTACTTATTCTCGCGTTGCAAAGCGCGGTGTCGTTGAGCCTGCGCAACACGGCATATCAGGATGAGGCACTGTATCTCTTCGCAGGGCGACAGTACTTCGACTACTATTTCCGTGGAGGACCACCACCAACCGAGTTCTACGCCACCTACTTCTCCGGGTTGCCGCAAATCTATCCCCTGCTTGCGGGTGCACTCGATGTCTTTGGAGGCTTAGAAGCGGCGCGCTTCCTTAACCTCGCCTCGATGCTGATCGCGACGATCTCGGTCTATTTCGTGGCGAAGTCGCTCTTCGGGCGACCGAGTGCCGTCGCCGCCGCCGCTCTGTTCAGCATACAGGGGTCAGTCCTCTTTCTTGGTCGCCTAGCCACGTATGATGCGCTCTCGATTGCGTTCGTCGGGCTGGCGACGCTGCTCTGCCTACGGGCAAGTACCTCGCGCACCCCGCTACCGGCACTGGCATTAGGTGTGATGCTCATGGCGGCTGCGGCCACGAAATACGTGGGATTACTCTTCGCTCCTTCGATCCTTGCCATCCTCGCAATTCGCACCTGGCAGTATCACGGGCGGCGGCAGGCAATTCAGCGAACAGGCCTCGCCATTTGTACAATGGTCGCGTTGGTTGGGGGACTCTTAGCGGTGGATCCGTCGCTGCTTGCCGGTCTCGCATTCACCACAACTCAACGCGTCGCGTTTTTGTCCCTGTCTCGACCGGAACTCTTCGTGCGAGCGGTCCTGTTGTGCGGACCGTTGGTCGTGCTTGGCGCGATTGGCCTCCTCATTAACCGCACTACGTCGTTACTCCTCGCCCTCGTACTCTTCGGCTCGTCGCTGCTGCCATCTGCGTATCATATCTACTCGACCGAAGCAGTCTCGATGGAGAAGCACGTCGCATTTGGGATGCTCTTCGCGGCCCCCCTCGCAGGAAATGCCCTCGCACGCCTTATGGCGGAACAGCGCGGGCGATTCATTGGAATGCGTTGGCTTGCGGGCTTGGCGATCTGTGTCGTGCTGTTTGGCACCGGGGTTGAGCGTGCACATACCTTCATGACGAACTGGCCCGACAACTCCACCCTTGTTCACGTGTTGCGCACACAAATGCGCGGTGGTGTGAGCCGCATCTTGGTAGAGGAGTCCGAGGTACCCCGTTATTACATGCAGGATATGACCTACTACTGGGAGTGGTTCAACCTCTACTTCTTCGAGTACCGCGACGATCCAAAGGGACGCGGTTTGCACGGAGTCGAAGCATACAAGGCCGCAATCGATGATGGGTACTTCGATCTCATCGTGCTGCGCTACGGCTTCAGCAAGAAGATTGCTGAGGAGATCGACGGCGGGGTGCGCGACGGCACGCACTATGAGCTTGTGGCGAAAGTTCCCTACACCACCACGTCATTTGGCCCGGGTACATACTACGTGTACCGCAAACGCGGCGGAACGTGAGCGCGGACACTCACATTTCTGAGAAAGGATAGAACCAAAAGATGGAAAGCTCCATCGCTTTACGGGACAATGCGCAAGGGGTGATTGAGGCACCTCCGAAACGGACCATTTCGGTCCGCGATCCGGAGCGTATCGCCACTCGCCATCTCTCGATATTGCTCTTTCTGTTCACCCTGACGCTGTATTCGTATTTCTTGCAGCAAGCAGGATGGAATCAGACCAGCCGCATGGCACTGATCCTCAGTACCACGCAGCATGGGCAACTTACGATCGATCGTTACGAAGGCCTGACCGGAGACAAAGCACTGTACGGCGGTCACTTCTATAGCGACAAATCCCCCGGCACCGCGATTGTCGGCATACCGGCGTTCCTTGCCGTTCTCAATCTCCAACACCTCGACCGTTATGCGATTGTGCGCGATGGCACAGACACAGGACAAACGCTGCTCTATGGTCTGCGCTACCCGACCTATCTCGTTACTGTTGTCGCTGTCGCCATACCGTCAGCGATTCTAGCGGTGCTCCTGTTTCTCCTATTGCTGCAATTGTCGCATCATCGTGGTTGGTCGTTCGCTTTGACGTTGTGCTACGCATTCGGCACTCTTGCCTTTCCCTTCTCAACGATGTTGTTTGGTCATCAACTCGCGGCTACCTTTGCGTTCGGGGCATTCTTTCTGCTCGTGCAAGCCCGTCTCAAGCAACGGAACACCGCGCTTCTGCTCTTGGCTGCCGGGATATTGAGCGGTCTTGCGGTACTCATGGAATATCCGAGTGCGATCATCGTCGTAGCGTTGCTCGCATACGCAGTTACCTTTGTTCGCCGAAAACTCTACCTCGTATGGTTCGTACTCGGTGGTCTGCCAAGTGCCGTCCTTCTCGCTCTGATGAACTGGGTGAGTTTCGGTAGCCCCACACGATTTGCCTACTCCTTCGAGGCTGACCAATACTTTTCACAGAACATCCAGAAGGGGCTTTTCGGTATCACCGTTCCTCGCTGGGAGTCGTTCTTCGAAGTGTTGATCGGTTCGCGCGGCTTGCTTACCCAGTCACTCTTTCTTTGGCTGCTGCCATTTGCGGTGTGGCAGATGTACCGCACCAAGGTGTGGTGGCGTGAATGCGCCCTGTGCGTCGGTGTCGGTGTGCTCTTCCTGCTCTGGAACTCCAGTTATTATCTGCCGCTCGGAGGCGATACGCCGGGAGCGCGGTTCCTTGTGCCAGTGCTGCCATTCCTCGTCGTGCCACTGGCCTTCCTGAGCAAGATCCCTCGACCGTATGCCGGTCTCGTACGATTAGCACTAATCCTCAGCGGTATCGCGAGCATGGCACTCACATTCATCATTACCTGCGTTGACCCACAAGTTCCCGAAGCCGTGCGGCAACCGTGGAGCGAGTACTGGCTAACACATATGATCCACGGCGAGGTCATTCTCAATCTTGGCACATTGCGCTTTGGGATGGAGGGCTTGCGTAGCTTCGCTCCTCTCGCGTTTTTTGCCCTGATTACGATAGATACCCTGCTGCTGATCGCCCTTGGTCGTCGGCAAGCGACCTATCGCGCACAGATTTTTCGCCTGGGTCTGCTTGCGGTGCTTTACCTCGTTGTAGCGTTCCCGATCAACCTCTTGCAACCGCTGCAGCCACCGTCGTTTTTCCTCGGACGATAACGAATCGGGTCTCGACGCACGTACGCCGCCTCGTGCAAAGGGAAAATGAGCAGTGATACGTACGGGTGACATCGGCGTGGTACGTATACAAGAGGTGACATCACCGCGCTTCGTATATGTCCCAGTGTGCGCTGCCCTCGTGCTACAGGGGGTTGCGTCTCTGTCCTTGCACAACACGGCCTTTCAGGACGAGGCGCTGTATCTATATGCGGGGCGGCAACTCTTCACGCAACTTGCAGGAGGGTCGCCTGCGACCGACACATACGCGGCATATTTTTCCGGTGCGCCGGGGTTTTACCCTCTGCTTGCCGGGATGCTGGATGCACTTGGGGGGCTAGGCCTCGCGCGTTTCTTCAACCTCCTATGTATGCTTTGTGTCACACTGGCCGTGTTCGCCGTAACTCGCCGTCTCTTCGACGATACGAGTGCATCGCTCGCGGCAGTTCTCTTTGCCGTTCAGGGACCGGTATTGATGATCGGACATCTTGCCACCTGTGACGCCCTATCGCTCGCGCTGCTGGGGCTTGCGAGTGTGCTCGCACTGCACGCCGGGGCGGCATCGCGTGCACTGTGGCCGATTGCAGCGGGGGTCGCGCTAGGTGCGGCAACGATAGCAAAATACGTCGCCTTTCTGTGGGCACCCACGGTGCTCGCGCTCCTCGCACTGTGGGCATGGCAGCATGTGGGGGTGCAGGGGGCGATAAAGCGCGTTTGCCTCGCCGTCGCCGCGCTGATAACGACAGTCTTCGCCCTGTTCGCATTCGATCCCGGAATGCGTGTCGGTCTCGATTTCACCCTTACCCGGCACGCGGTATTCGTGTCTGCATCGCGTGAGATCCTCGTGGCGCGGGTGGCAGCGTGGGGCGGGGGACTGATCGGCTTCGCATGTATTGGCATCGCACTCCTTGGACTCGCAAGAAGCCACAGCAAATCTGTCCTTCTCGCGCTCGTGCTTGGGGGGGCAGCAATGATTGCGCCTGCGAGCCATCTCTGGAAAGCGGAAGCATCGTCGCTTCCAAAACACATGGCGTTTGGGCTTTTTTTTGCTGCCCCCCTCGCGGGATTCGCCCTTGCCCGCATCGGTGGCTATCTTCGGTCATCCTTCATGCCCGCGCGCTGGTTGGCAAGTCTCGCAATCTGTGTCGCGCTCTTCGGGGTAGGGCTGTACCAGGCACAAGGTTTGTTCGCGGAGTGGGCAAATAGCGATGAGATGGTCCGTATCCTGCGCACGCAGGTGCGCCCCAACAGCAGCCGCATTTTAGCCGAAGAATCGGAGGTACCTCGCTACTACCTCGAAGATGTGACCGCCCCGTGGCAATGGACGGGCCTCTACTATTTTCACTACACCGACGCGAGCGGGCGCAACTTCACCGGGGAGGACGGGTATCGTCAGGCGATCGCAGATGGCTATTTCGACCTCGTGATGCTGAAGTACGGAGCGAGCATCAATGTTGACCGCGCAATAGACAGCGGCTTACGCGACGGCTCTCACTACGATCTCATCGCGAGATTGCCCTATACCACCGGGTTCGGCAAAGGAGAGTACTGGGTTTGGCGGAGGGGAGCAAGATGAGAGGAGGACACATCTCTCCGCTACGGTAGCCGCCCTTTGTACTGTGGTAGTGCTGCAACCGCGCGATATGCCACGAGCGATGCAGCCGAGGAGTCCACGCGCCAATCACTTTCCTTATCCTGGTTGAACCAAATCACCGCACGCAAGCGCGGAAAGTGTGCCGGTATGTCCACGAGGAACGCTTGCTGAATCCATGCCGCTTTGTCCCCCCCATTTTGCGTCGAGGACGTTTCCACCACCATAATTGGCTTGTTCGTCATCGCCGTAAGAGTATCGTATGGAGCAGCAAATTCCTGCAGAAACGAATGCCAAACCGATCCCCACGGTTGTCCCGGCCCCCAGTTGTAGCCGTCTAGGCCAACCCAGTCCACATAGGCATCGCCGGGGTACAGGTCAGCGTACGGGACGGGTTGCCACATGTACGAGAAGGAATTGGGACACCAAACCCAGCGTACGTTTGTCGCACCCTCTTGGGCGAAAATATCGTGAACGTGCCGCCACATCGCGACATAGCTTGCCGCAGTATTGCCATTATTTCCCGGACTCCACGGGTACCACGTTCCGTTCATCTCCCACGCCAGACGGAGATAGAACGGCTTGTTCCACGCGTGTGCATCGCGGGCAAACTGACGCAAATATGTGTCTGCGATCCCTGCCCCACCCGTATCCGTTCCCGCAATCGCTGCGTCGGAACACGGTGCGCCGCCGAACGTCACGTTGTTCTCGCAGGGTGACCACGAAACCAACGGCATGATGCCTCGTGAAGCAACGACGTCCATCTTGTACACATCAAAGCTATTGCAGCACGTTTCAACCCAGTTCTGATACCAGTTTGCGACCGCAGGCTGCGTCCCGACAGCTGCCGTGAATGCGTCGAGGGCAGTCCCGCCATCCCACGGCGACGGGCTCACCCACGCTCCTAAAGCGACGGTTGTTACCGGGGGCGTCACTGTCGGTACAGGCGTCATCGTCGGTGCGGGCGTGACAACCGGGCGATTCGGGGTCGCTGTAGGCACTGCCGACCGTGTAGGAGGAATTAGCGGTGTGCTGATGATGGTCGTTGTAGGAGCCGCAAGACGGGAAGGCGGTACTGGCAGAGGTGTAGCGATTGCGGAGAGGCTACTTGAGGGACGCGTCGGGACCATTTCCCCGTCTGCTGCCACAGAAGAAATGTTCCCCCCCCAGAATGCCGATACAAGAACAGCGGTGAGAATGATGGCATGTCCAAGTACGGAAACTGACCGTATGCCGAGGGGAGGCCTCATGATGCTTCTCCCTTGTTCGTCTCGCGAGACCATCTAAGATCTATCAAATGTCTATTGCCTCACTTCTCCGCAATGTACAAATTACTTCGCTGTTTAGCTATCTATGCACTCATGCTTTGTTAGAGTTTCTACTATATGCTTAAACTAATGTCAAGTTTTCAATAAAGAGTGAGTCACTGTGCAATACGGCTCAAAGAAGATTGCCGTTAATTCTTTTGACATAGGGTTGTTATGTGTTTCCCCGGGGTTGCCTCTAGGTTTTTTTTGTTTCACAGTTGCTATTTGTTCGTCTGTGTGATACAGTAGCGTCGTTGGAGAAGACCGTGGGGAAGAAAGGCAAGCATATATGGTATTGGCAGCTAGTGAGATTGCGACCCTCGTTGGCGTTCCTGATTATGCGACTGGCCCGCGGCTCTTTTCTACCGGGCTGCGGCAGTATCTCCGTGCGTCATGGTGCGTTGTACGATACCGCCAGTTGTCCGTAGAGGCACAAGTCGTGATGCTCCGTCGTGTCGGTGTCGCAATCGCTGCCGGGGATGCTGCGGTGACACGGCTTCGGGAAGCGAAAAACCACGACGCGCTTCGACAGGTCATCCGAGAACGCGATTACTGGATCGAAGTTGCGTATCGGATTCTTGCACTCGCCCCTGCCAAACTCGCCCCTGCCAAAACCGACCCCGCTGCCGAATTGCCCCGTTTCTCCCCGGTCTCGTACCGCAATTCATAACGAGAGGCGCAGCGAACGAGGCGTCTCTCGGCATCGCATGCAGCGTTGTGACGCCCTCGTATGTGTGGGCGTCTACACACAATGTTGTAGAAACATCGCGCGACTTGTTCCAGCCGCAGCAGCTCCTAGTGCGCAAGCAGCGCGTGGTTCGGAGCACATGAGTCGAGTACACTGCCCGACCTAGCTTTCTACGCACGTGGTCGCGGTTCTCGCTGAGATTGGGTGAACGTATCCCATCTCCTTCGGCTTGCTGATGAACCTAGTGAACGGGTGCGTCGGGTGCGACAGCGAACTCGGGCTACCCCACACCCGATGGTGTGAGCGGAAGCGGCGGAAAAACGCGCGGACGTCGCCGACGAAGGAGACGGTCGTATTCACTAGCACCATGCACGATACACAACCGATCGGGGCGCTGATCGGCATCCGAGCGAGGCTGCCCACCGACGGCTGCGGGTTTGGTTGCGCTACGGCGCGGAGCGGCGCAAGGAGACAGCGCGCGAGACGGACGTGTACAGTGTAGTTTGCCGGGAAGGGGTTTGGTAGGCAGTTGGCTATGACCACCTATGCTCAGACCTGCGCACCTTCCGTATGGATCGCGTGCGGGAGGCGCAGTTGCGCGACGAACACTTCACGCCCCGGCGGAGTTTGACGCGCTGGCGTACGTAGAGCGGGCCATCGCCACCATGCCCGGTGCGTTAGCAGTCGAGGTGCTACTGGAGATGATGCTCTCGGAGGCGCGGCGATTGATCCCTGCGGTAGCGGCGACATTGGCGGAGACGCCACAAGGCGTGTTGGCATATGGGCAGGTGCAGGACGTGCGGGAGCGAAACGCATTCGCGCATACCCTTGCCGGACCGGGCTGTTCTCGTGTGTCCTGCACCCGCCCGAACTGCGCGATGAGCTATGCGCACTCGCGCTGCACGCGGCTTGGTTGGCGGAGCG
>JBBRMX010000016.1:0-27461 GCA_038230615.1 Thermomicrobiales bacterium
CCCCTGCGGGATCGTTGATGCCGACGGGTGGGTTCGGCAACAGTTGGGTGGTAGCATCGGATTCCAAGAACCCGGACGCGGCGTATGCATGGATTGATTACCTCTTTTCGGACGAGATCGTGAAGCAGGGGTTCGACAACCCCAAGAGCGGTAGCATCCCGACGGTGAAAATTCCCGCAGGCGTCGTCCCGAAGACCGAACTGCTCCGCAAGGCGGTGGAGACACTCGGCAAAGAAGGCACGGGCTATAATCCAAGTGTGCATTTGCCCGCAGCGGTCGCGAGCGTCTACTTCGAGAACTTGCAGGGGGTGGCGCAGGGATTGGTCCAGCCGGACAAGGCGATGGCGGCGATTCAGGCGGCGAAAGAGAAGGCGAAGTGAGCGCATCGTCCGTAGATACGACGCGCCCCGGCGTACGGGCGGGTGGGCGGGCGATCACCACCCGCCGCGCCCGCCGTTTCGATGCGACGCCGTATGTGCTGTTGCTGCCGAGTTTGCTTCTCTATGTGGTCTTCATGCTCGTGCCCCTTGTGCAGACAGTCGGGGTGAGTTTCACGAAGTGGGACGGTTTCACTGCCCCTACATTCGTCGGTGTGGGCAATTATGCGGACATTTTCGCGGACGTGAAGTTCCGCGATGCCTTACAGCATAATGTCGTCTGGACTGTTATCACGATGGTGTTCGCAGTCGGCATCGCGCTTGTGCTGGCGAGTGTGCTGTCGCGGCTGCGTGCGGGGCGGTCGTTTTTTCGCGTGACGTTCTTTCTGCCCAATGTCGTCTCGCTCTCGGTGGTGGCGGTGCTGTGGGGGCAGATATACAATCCGCTCGTCGGACCGCTCAATGTGATCTTGAAGAATGTGGGGCTATCCGGGCTCGTGCATCGCTGGCTCGGCGAACCGGCAACCGTGCTGCCCGCGATCAATGTCGCCAATAGCTGGCACAGTTACGGCTTTTACATGGTCATACTGCTAGCGGGCTTGCAGGCGATTGACGGCACGCTCTACGAGGCGGCGATTGTAGACGGCGCGGGGGCGTGGGCATTATTTCGCCATGTCACGCTGCCGGGTCTGCGGAATGTCCTCAACCTCGTGTTGATTCTCGCCTTCGTTAATGCGTTGAAGGGGTTTACCCTCGTGTGGATCATGACGCAGGGTGGGCCGGTGAACCGCAGCGATCTCTTGGCGACCTACATTTATCGCGCCGCGTTCGTCTCGAACGCGCTCGGCCCCGCCGCCGCCGCGAGCGTCGTCCTGAGTGTGCTTGTCATTGGGACGACGGCGATTTTCAACCACCTGCGCGAGGAGGAAGTGACATGACCGTGCCTGCCATCCCAATGCCGCCCCGCGCACGGCGCATCAATGTGCGAAAACTTCCCCCTTATGTGTTCCTTGTCGCGGTACTCGTGCTGACGCTGCTACCCTTTTTTTGGGTAATCTTGAGCAGCTTGAACACGACCAAAGGTATTTTTAGTGGCCAAATCGTGCCGACCGTGCTGCATTGGGACAATTATGTCCGTGCGTGGCAGGTCGGCAATTTGCAGGGATACGTTGGCAACAGCGTGCTTGTCGCTATCGGCACTGTCGCGTTGACGCTGATTGCGTGCTGCCCCGCCGGATATGCATTCGGGCGGATGCAGTTCGCGGGAAACAACGCGCTCTTTTATCTCTACCTGTTCGGGCTGACGGTGCCATTTCAGGCGGTGCTCATCCCGGTATTTTATCAGTTAAAAAACCTCGGGCTGATCAACAATTTGCTCGGGATTGTGCTCGTGCAGGTAGGGACGGGCGTGCCGTTCGGGGCATTCCTGATGCGGAATTTCTTCCGCAGCCTTCCCGGTGAGATCGCGGACGCCGCCCGGATGGACGGCTGCTCGGAGTGGCGCGTCTTTATCAGTGTTATGCTGCCGCTGGCGAAACCTGCGACACTCGCGCTCGTCGTTTTTAGTTTTATGGGATCGTGGAACGATTATCTCCTGCCGCTTATCGCGCTGCAATCGGACGCCAAGCGGACATTGCCGACTGGCTTAGTGCGCTATTCGACGCAGTATGCGACCGACTATAGCCTCGTCTTCGCGGCGACGGTGATCAGTTTCATCCCCACGGTGGTGCTGTATCTGATCTTCCAGCGGCAATTTATCGAGGGTGTCAATGCGGGTGCAAGCAAAGGGTAACGAAGGTATGCCGCTGCGTGAGTCGGAAGCGTTTTCTCCGACTCACGCAGCGGCATGGTGATCGGGTGATCATTGCACCGAATCTGCTTCTCTGATGTTACAGGGATGCGGCGGTGCTGCATCTGCATTGGGCTATCCCGCGAAGAACGGCGAGAACTGATCTTCCCGCAGGTCGAGACCGAAACCGGGCGCGTCACTCGGCGTGAGCCAGCCGTCTTTCGGGATCGCCTGACCGGGCAGACCCCATCCCTCCGCCAGCGGGACCCCCGGCGGCGTGCCGACGAAGGTTTCGAGCCACGGGACACACGCCGTCGCATAACTGAAGTGCTGCCCAAATACCGTGTTGCCGCCCGCGTGGAGCATTACGGATAACCCTGCCGCATCCGCAGCGGCAGCAATTTTTGTACAGGTGGATAGCCCACCGCACCAGTTGATGTCGGGTTGGAGGATGTCCACTGCACGATGCGCCGCCGCCCACTGAAACGGCACATGGGTGTACCAATGTTCGCCCGTCGTGAGAGTTTGCCACGGGAGGCGTTTGCGCATGGCGAGGTGCGCGTCCATATCTTCCGAGAGCAGGCATTCCTCCATCCATTTCAGCCGGTACGGGCGCAGTGCTTCCGCCAACCGCACGGTGTAGTCCACATCGAACGCCATCCAGCAATCGAGCATCAACTCGCAGTCGTCGCCGATCTGTTCCCGCGTGCGGGCGACGAACTCTGTATTGCGCTTGATGCCGTCCAGTCCATCGGCGGGGCCGTAGGGACAGGCGAGTTTGAAGGCACGGTAGCCCAGTTCCTGATACCAGTCCACATCGTTGCCGGTGACGTAACAAAAGAGGCGGTCACGCTGCGGGCCGCCGAGCAACCGGTACACGGGCTGACCGAGCAATTTCCCCTTGAGGTCCCATAGCGCGAGATCAACCGCACTGGTTGCGTACGACGCAAGCCCCGTCGAGCCATACGGTTTCGTCATCCGAAAGAGCATGTCTGCCAGTTTGTCCGTAGCGAAGCAATCTTCCCCGATGAGGTTTGGGGCGAGATGATCTTCGATGATGGCGGCGGAGACACGCCCGTTGCTTGTCATGCCGACGCCCCATGTGCCGTCTTCCGCCGTCACCTTGCACCAAACATTTTCCCAGTGCGGCAACCAGAGACTGCGGTGCCGTTTCACTTTGGGATAGCGAGACATCGGGTTTGCGACTTCGGCGTCTTTTGCCCATCCGTCGCGGCGGGGCGCGGTCCCGTGGGCTGCCGGGGGGAGGGTGAGACGCATCGCACGGACCTCGGTGATTTTCATGTGCGGCTCCTTTTCATCCTATTTACTCATATATCGTATTCACTCGTATAACGATGCGACGGTCACACCTTGCCCGTCCGTAGCGGCGGAGCGATATGCGGCGTCCAGTATCTCGACCGACCGCCAGCCGATGGCGGCGGGCGAACCGTTCGTTGCCCGTCCGAGAATGACCTCGATAAGGTTGCGGGCGGTCGCAAAACGTTCGTTCTGTCGGTCTGCGGCGGCGGGTGCGTCCCATGTTTCGTCCGCAATGTCGCGCCCGCGAATCGCCAGCATCCCGGCAGCCATATCGAGGGCAATCGCGCCGTGTTCGCAGTGAATGTGCAGATCGAACTTCGGGATAAACATATTGCCCGTGCCGCCGACGCTGCCGACTGCGCCCCCCACAAACTCGACGACCATCGCATCCACGAGATCAACGGCGAGACCGTGGTTCCGCATCACAGAATAAACACGCTCAGCACGTAACCCAGTGACAAAGGCGAGCAGCCCCGTTGAGTGGGTCAACTGAAGTTGCCCCTGCCCCCCGCCAGAAAGTTCCGGCTGGCTGTAGACTGCGCCGGGAGTGTGGACGGGGAAGACCGCCGACGGCAACCCCGGCGTGTCATCCGCACGCAGAAACTCGATCACCCGCGATGCGAAAACGCAATTCACGTACTGCACCGCACCAAGTATGCCGGAGTGCATGACGGCGCGGGCATGTTGTGCCTGCGGAGTGAATACATGCGTATAGCCAACAATCACCTCGCGCCGCTGTGCGTCCGCAAGCGAGACGAGTTCGCGTGCTTCTGCGGCGTGGAGCGTCATCGGTTTCTCGACCAACACATGCAGCCCGCGCCGGAGGCACTCCCGCACGATGGCGTAATGCGTCACGTGAGGCGTTGACACAATTACGCCATCGAGCGGCTCGCGGTCGAGCATCACGCGGTAATCGTCGTAGCGTCGGGCAATGTCATAGCGGTCTGCCGCTGCCGCAAGCCGCAGCGGGTCGCGGTCACAAATTGCCACGAGGGCTGCATCGGAAGATGCCTGTACCACCGGAATGTGTGTATACGTCGCCCACCAACCTGTGCCAATCACCGCGATGCGTGCGCGTTCGCTCATTCCTACTTCCCTTCCGGGGGTTTACCGCTTCGGTCGGGGATCGAGCACACCGCGCAGCCCGTCTCTGAGGAAATACAGTATGCGGTATCGAGATACTTGCGCCCGTTCGAGATCATCACGCCCCATGTGGAGATGTCCGGTGGCACCCCGATACCGAGAAAGGTGAGCGACAAATCCGCACTACTCATCGCGCCGATCTGCTGGCTCGCGAGGACCAGAATAGGTGTCCAGATATTCGGCTTTCCGTGCCGCGTTCCATCTATGGAATTATCGTTTCATACTGATGTGCGCGGCGATTATAGTTTATGCGTTTGCGTCGTGGCAATCCTTTTCGCTGAAAGATTGCTTTGTGCTATAGGAATGATACAATCGTCCCTTCGCCGACTGTGGTTGTTCCCGATAAGGAATATACGTTGCGCTGCTGGAATCGAGGGCAGTATGTCCCGCATCAACCGCACCTTCGATCTGATCCAGTTGCGGGCGTCACGCGGGTCGCTCGGCGTCCGTGCGATTGCCCGCGAGTTTGACAATTCCCGCCGGTTCGACCCATCGCATCCTGCGAAATCTTGAGGTGCAATCAGGTATCGAGCGCACTGCGGACGGCGAGTCGGAACTCTCGTATCGCCTGCTGCAAGATGCGCGGGTGCAGCGTATGAAGACGCTCGGCGAACAACTCAACCTGCGGCTCGGTTACGCACCGGGCGGCGAGGCGGCGTAGGGGACTGCGGACCGGATGGCAACGACGCGGGATATAGCGGGGAAGTGACAGGGGGAGAACGAGCATGACAGCAGAACGAAATGTCGCAATCGTGACCGGGGCGGCACGCGGGATCGGGGCGGCGGCAGCGATACGCCTCGCGCGGGACGGCTATCGCGTGATGCTTGCGGACATCAACACGGTGGCAGCGCGGGAAACGGCGGCGCACATCGGGAGCGATGCCGATGTGTGCGCGGTAGATGTGACACAGGAAGCGTCGGTGCAGGAATTAATCCGCACGACGCTTGATCGCATGGGGCGGATTGACGCGCTTATCAACAATGCGGGTGTCGCAGGCGATTCCGCGCCATCGTGGGAGTTGCCCGCAGGGGAATGGGAGCGCGTGCTGGCGATTGACCTTTCCGGTGTGTACTACGGCTGCCGTGCGGTCTTGCCGCATATGATCGCACGCGGGTCGGGGCGCATCGTCAATGTCGCCTCGATTGCGGGCAAAGAGGGCAACCCGAATGCCGTCCCCTATTCCGCCGCCAAAGCGGGGGTGATCGGCTTGACAAAAGCGATTGCGAAGGAAGTGGCGACGAAGGGCATCCTCGTCAACGCCATCACTCCCGCCGTGATCGAAACCCCGATCCTCGAACAACTCACCGAGGCGCATATTCAATACATGATCTCGCGTATCCCGATGGGGCGCACTGGCAAGCCCGATGAAGTCGCCGCGCTGATCGCGTGGCTTTGCTCTGCCGATTGCTCATTCTCGACCGGTGCCGTTTTCGACATTTCCGGTGGCAGAGCAACCTACTAAAATACTTGTGTCACGTACGGCATGAAATCGCCGGGATACGTCAGGCGGCTATCCCGGCAAATGTTCGCCCGGTCTCTTTGCGTCGCGCAGAACCGCGCTAGAGGCCGAGCGTTTTGATCCCTGCCGCCGCACCGCCGAGGATAAACCCGATATCGCTGCCCCCGGTGAGGAATTGGAATCCCTGCGCCGCCCGTTGCACCATCTCCTCCGGGCTGCTGCACGAAAGTCCGGGGGCTTTGCCGGTGTTCCGGCAGGCGGTGACGATCCGCTCCAATGCCCGCATGTGCCGATCGTCGTGCGGGGCATGGCGCGGGTCAATCCCCATCGAAAGCGCGAGGTCTGCTGGCCCCGCCCAGCAACCGTCAACACCGGGAGTGGACATGATCGCCTCAGCATTGTCTACGGCTTGGATGCTCTCCAACTGCACCGCGACGAATATCTCGTCGTTGATCCAGTCCGGGTAGTCGTCTCCGTAGCGGGCAGCCCGTCCCCACCCCCACGACCGCGTGCCGACGGGCGGCAACCGGCAAGCATCTGCTGCGACACGCGCATCCTCCGGAGTGTGAACCATCGGTACGACGATACCCATCGCGCCTTCATCGAGCATCCTGCCGATGAGCGTGTAATCGTTTCGTGCGACGCGGGCCATCGGCACGGCATTGCCCGACGCCATCGCCATCAAACAGGCGATAGTGGAATCGGCACCGAAGGACCCATGCTGCGTGTCGAGCAGGATGAAGTCAATCCCGCTGCGTCCGAGGACCTCAGCGGCGAGGGGCGAACCCAGGCCGAGCGAATAGCCAAAGGTTGCCTTGCCGTCGCGGAGTTTCTGTTTCGCGGTGTTGGTGTACATCCGGTACTCTCCCCTTTCGTCGTGACGCGGCGTGCGACGATCACATGCCGCCCGATGCGTTGGTATGCAGGCTATTCAAGCCCCGCAAAATATCGCGGACAAACACGAGACCCGGCACCGGAACGCCGCCCCGTGCTGCGCGGGTAACAATATCGCCAAAGATCGGTTCCACCTCCATCGGTCTCCCCGCGAGATAATCTTGGATCATGGACGGCTGGCTGCGCGGTGCCGTGCTGTGTGGTGGCGGAGGTGGCATTCCCGCGATTGTCTCCTCGAGGGATTGCGTGACATACGTGTGCATCGGCGGGAAATTGGTGTAATCGCCGACGTGAACGCCTTCGGCGCGGGCAACCGCCGCTGTCTCACGTACGAGCATCAGATACGCCCGCATCAGATGCGGATCCGAAAACAGCGATGGCGCATCGGGACCGGTCAGCATGGAGACCCCGAATACGCCGGTCGCGTTGCACATCTTCGACCAGAGGACGCTACGGATGTCTGCGGGCGTTTCGATGGGGATACCACTGCGTCCGAACGCGGTGGCTATCTCCTGCACCCGCGTGGATATTCCGCCCGCGATTTCACCGAGATACGTCATGCCGAGGCTGGTGACGCGGATTGCGCCATCGTCGAGGCGTTGCGCTCCGAGAATCGTTGCCGCGCCGATAACGCGCTCTGCCCCAAACGACGCGGCAAGCAAATCGTCCTTCACGATGCCATTTTGCACGCCCGCGACCCACGACACACCGGTGTCTGAACCCGACCACGCCCCGCGCACTGATGCAATCGCCGCTTCGAGATCGTGTCCTTTCGTCGCAAAGATTACCCCGGCACCGGGGGGAATCTGCTGCGGGTCTGTCGTGATGCCGACTGTTCCCGGCGGCGCGGGTGCGGGCGCGACTGGCACCGTCGCGTCAACCGCGCCGCTGAGACGGATCGCGCCCGCCGTTTGCAGTGCCGTGTTGGGTCGTGGCGATGCAAGGAGCGTAACGGGTTGCCCACTGCGTGCGATCATCGCGGCGAAACTCTGGCCGAGCGACCCCGCACCGACAACGACGAGCGGGCGGGACAATTGCGTATGTGTCATCGCCGATCCTCCGAAAGCGTGCGCTGCGGCCGCCCCATTGCGCATCAGGTCGCTCTATATACGTGGACGAGATTTATTGCGTGAGCCAAAGGAGAGGCTGTTCCACAAACCGCTTCACCTGCCGGAGGAAGCGTGCCGCTGGTGCGCCGTCCACCACACGGTGATCAAACGTCAGGCTGAGCGCGATCATCTGCCGCACGCCGATTGTCTCGGTCGCAGCATCAACGACGACCGGACGCGCCACGATGCGCCCGACGCCGAGAATCGCACATTCGGGAAGATTGATGATGGGCGTAAATGCGTCAATCTCGTACATACCGAGATTCGTGATCGTGAAGGTGCTGCCCTGCAGATCGCTGCTTGCGGCGCGTCCCGCCCGTGTCATTGCGATAATGTCCGCCGATTCTGTCGCGATCTGCCGCACCGATTTTGTCTGCGCGTCACGGATAACCGGGACGAGCAAGCCGCGCTCTGTCTCCACGGCGATGCCCATATGGACACTGCCATACGTCACAATCCCGCTGTCTGTCAGCGAGGCATTCAACGCGGGATGTCCGGTGAGTGCGAGCGCGGTCAGGCGGATCAGAAAATCGGTATATGTTGGTATCGGTACGGATGTGTCACTCTGCGCGAGAACGTGTGCAAGTTGCCCGCGCATCCGCACGAGTTCGGTCGCGTCGGCGTCGGTCGTCAGGGTCACGGGCGCGACGGTGTGTGCGCTTTCCGCCATCCGCGCCGCCGTAATCCGGCGAATCGTGCTGAGCGGCGTCGCATTGGAAGCCGTAGTAGTTGGCGTCGCAGTCGGCGGCGACGGTGATTGCATTGTCTCGATGTCTGCCCGTGAGATGCGTTGTGCGGGCAGTGCAGCAGCGACCGCCGTCAGATCAACCCCGGCATTGGCTGCCGCTCGTCGGGCAAGCGGGCTGATGCGGGTTGGGTACGGTCGAGCGTCGAGCGGCGCGGCGACGGGCTGTTGCGCCGCTGCGACTGCACGAATATCGCGCTCGACGATGCGCCCGGTGCTGCCCGTCCCTTCCACTGCTGTCCAGTCCACACTTAGTTCACCGGCGACACGCAAGGCGCGGGGGCTGATCGCGGGTTTATGCATGCCGTTGTGGTCGGACGATGGTTCGCGGCGTCGCTCCGCTGCATCCCCGATGAATGACTGTACGGCGGGCGACGTGGGTTCCGCCGCGTGCTGCCCGGTGTCCGGTGGTGGCACGGTCTGCGCGAAGGGAACCTGTGCACCCGCAGGCACGAGATACGCAAGGACCGTCCCGACAGGAACCTCGACCCCGATTTGCGGTGCGTCCGGCGAGATGCGGAGGATGCCGCTATCGAGTGCCTCGACCTCGGTGATCGCTTTATCGCCCTCGACTTCGAGCAGGCTCTCTCCGGCTTGCACCGATTCGCCGTCCTGTTTGAGCCACTGCACGATGGTGCCTGCTTCCATCGTCCAGCCTAGCCGTGGCATCACGACCTCGTTGACCATTGTTATCCTCCGTCCGATGTGTCGGAACCTCGATTGCGCCGGTCATTCCGCCCGGAGATTGCGAATCGCGGTTGCAATCGTTTCAACGTTCGGCACGAGTGCGGTTTCAAGTGGCTGGCTGTACGGCACGGGGGCGAACGCCGCATTCATGCGCCGCACCGGTGCATCGAGATCGTCGAAACCCTGTTCCATCATTTGCGTGGCGATCTCTGCGCCGATGCCGCACGGCGCGTAGTCCTCATCTACGACAAGCAACCGCCCCGTCTTGTGGACTGATTCCAGTATCGTATTCATGTCGAGCGGCGCGATGGTGCGCGGATCAATCACCTCGACCGAGATGCCCTCGTCCGCGAGTTTTTCCGCCGCTTCGAGTGCTTTGTTGACCATCGAAGCGACCGCGACTACGCTCACATCGCTGCCCGTGCGCCGCACACGCGCCTCGCCGAACGGGATGAAATATTCCTCCTCCGGCACGGCACCTTTGGTGTTTAGGAGCGATTTGTGTTCGAGAAATAATACCGGATCGTCGCTGCGGATCGCGGTTTTCAGCAGTCCTTTTGCGTCGTAGGGCGTGGTTGGAATGACGACGCGGAACCCCGGTAGGTGCGCGAAGATCGGGTAGTAGTTGCCGGAATGATGCGTCGCGGCGGAGCCACCGATGCCGATGCAACCGCGCAGTGTGATCGGCATTTTCAGCCTGCCACTGCTCATGTACTGAATCTTCGCCGTTTGGTTGATCAGTTCGCCCAGCGCGTCGAGGATGAAATCGAGGAACATGAAATCCACCACCGGGCGCGTTCCCGTCATCGCCGCGCCGGTACACATGCCGACGAAACCCCGCTCTGCGATTGGCGTATCGCGGAGGCGTTCCGGCCCGTATTGCTCATACAGCCCCAGTGTCGTGTTGAAATTGCCGCCCCGTTCTCCGATGCCCTCCCCGACCACGAAAATCGTCGGATCGAGTGCCATTTCTTCCGCCAGCCCTTCGCGGGCGGCGTTCGTGTACGTCATCTCGCGCATGTGTGCGTGCCTCCTTCGCGGTTCGGTCGCCGGTTCGTCGCGTTCATGTCGTGCTGTACACATGCGCGGTAGCAGTTGCCGCATCTGGCCACGGGCTATGCGTGGCGAAATCAAGAGCCTCCGCGATCACCGCAGCGATTTCATCTTCGATCCCGCGCAGATCATCGTCTGTCGCCAGTTCGTCCGCGATCAGCCGTGTGCGGTACGATTCGATAGGATCGCGCCGCTTCCATTCATCCACTTCTTCTTTCGTGCGGTAGCCGACATCGCGCATCCCCTCGGAGTGGGCGCGGGTGCGGTAGGTGCGGCACTCCAGCAGTGTCGGTCCCTCTCCGGCGCGGGCGCGGCGCACCGCCTCCCCTGCCGCCGTATAGACTGCGGCGACATCGTTTCCGTCTACCGCAATGCCCGGTAATCCGTACACATAGCCGCGTTCCGCGACATTCGTGTTGCGTGCCACCGATGCAAACGCGACTTCGGTCGCGTACATATTGTTTTCGCAGACGAAAATCACGGGCAGATTCCAGATCGCCGCCATATTGATGCCCTCATGGAATGCGCCGTTGTTGACCGCGCCATCGCCGAAAAAGACGACGCTTACGCGGTCGGTGCGGGTGAGTTTGAACGAATATCCCGCGCCCGTCGCCATCAGGATACTCGGCCCGACAATGCCGCTGGTGCCGAGCATCCCGACTTCGGGCTTGAAAAGGTGCATACTTCCGCCGCGCCCTTGCGAACATCCCGTCGCACGCCCGAACAATTCCGCGATCACCTCGCGTGCGGGAACACCCTTCGCCAGTGCGTGTCCGTGTCCGCGATGCGTACTCAATACGGTGTCGTCCGGGCGCAAATGGGCGCAGACGCCGGTTGCGACCGCTTCTTCGCCAATATAGGTATGGCACGCGCCGGGAATCAGCCCCTGCGCGTACGAACGCACCAACTGCTCTTCGCAGCGGCGGATACGCAGCATCTCGCGGTACAGTGCGTGTGCGGCGTCCGGCGCAATGGCGGTGCGCTCCGGTGACGCAATATCGAGTGTCATCGCTGGTTCCTCCTCGTGTTCGTCCGGGTCATCGTGCGAGTGACCGCGTCTCGGTGATCTCGTTAGCGGGGAAGCGCGGTCGTTCGCCCTGTAGCACGCGAATCACTTCGTGCGTTCCCTTGGCGCGGACATCGTATGATGCTTCCGCCGATCCCCACGCGACATGCGGTGTGACAATCACCTGCGGATGCCGCAGCAGCGGGTGATCGGGCGACGGTGGCTCGGTGGTCAGTACATCGAGTGCCGCCCCCGCGAGCCGGTTGTGCGTGAGTGCGTCTAGCAGTGCTGCCTCGTCAGCGACCCCGCCGCGTGCCGTATTGACGAGAAATGCCGAGGGTTTCATCTGCGCCAGTGTATCTGCGTTGATAATCTTTCGGGTCGTATCCGTGAGCGGGACATGCAAGGAGAGATAATCGGCATCGCGCAGGAGTGTTTCCCACGCAACCGATTCGACGCCTGCATCGGTGATAATCGCGGAGTCAATGAACGGGTCGTGTGCGATCACGCGCATGCCCAACCCCTGTGCCTTTGCCGCAGTTGCGCTGCCGATCCGCCCGAAACCGAGCACGCCGAATGTGGTCGCGCTCGGTCGGCGCAGCGCACTGGCAGCACGACCGTCCCATTGACCACCACGGGTTTCCGATGCCCACGCGGGAATGCGCCGCATGTGCGCCAGCGTAAGCGCAATCGCGTGGATAGAAACCTCCTCAATCGCGTAGTCCGGCACATTGACAACCCAGACACCGCGATCGGTGGCGGCGGGGATGTCAATATTGTCGAGACCGACCCCCACTCGGCTGATGATCCGGCAGCGTGACAGCGTTTCGAGAAATGCCGCCCGCACCGGCTGAATTGTTACCATTATCGCGTCTGCCTCGCGCACCTCCGGCGCATCGAGGTCCGGCACGCGCAGCACCGTCGCATTGATCTGCCGGAGCAATTCCTCCTCGATGTCCCCCGCTCCCATGCCCGCATAGACAATTGCGACAGTCGGTCTGTCCATTTGTTCCCCCATCCCGGTTTATCCCTTGACCGCACCCGCAGTCAGCCCGGACACATATTGCTCCACGAAGAACGAATACAGCACCGCAACGGGAATCGAGCCGATCAGCGCGGACGCCATCAGCGGTCCCCACGGCAGCAGATCGCCGCGCACCAATTTCGTCAGCACCCCGACGACAATCGTGCGCGTGTCGTCGGACGAGACGATCACGAGTGAGTAGATGAACTCGTTCCACGAGAGGGTAAAGGCGAAGATGCCTGCCGTGATGATGCCGGGAATCGCGGTCGGTAGCACGATGCGCCAGAGTGCCTGAAAGCGTGTCGCACCGTCCACCATCGCGCATTCGTCCAGTTCGTGCGGGATCGTGTGAAAGTACCCGATCATCAGCCATGTGCAGAATGGCACGAGGAAGGTTGGATACACGAGAATCAGCGCGATTGGGTTGTTTATCAGACCGAAGCGCGAGATAACCTGCGTCATCGGGATGAACAGCAGGGTGGTCGGGACGAGATAGACCACGAAAATCGCGCCGCTCACCGCAGAATTGCCCCGGAAGCGCAGCCGCGCCAGCGCGTACCCGGCGAGGATGCTAATAACCATGGCAATCCCGGTGCTGATGACGGCGATATAGGTGGTGTTCCAGAACCAGCGCGGGTAGTTTGTCTGCATCAGCAGACGCTTGTAATGGTCGAGCGTCGGGTTGTGCGGGTAGAACGGGTTCAGTTTCAGGTTCGTCAGTTCGGCGTTCGCCTTGAACGATGTCACCATCATCCAGTAAAAAGGAAAGAGGATGAGGAGAAGCACGAGTGCGACCGGCAAATAGACGGTCAGGAGGCGCATCACGCGCGTGCGTGCGGTATTCGCTCTGCTCATTTCCCTTGCCTCCGTACGTGCCACACTTGCCAGATGACGAGCAAGAGCATCACCGGGAACATATACAGCGAAATCGCCGCGCCCTGTCCGAGCATCCCGGAGCGCAAACCCGCCTGATAACTCAGGGTCGCAAGCACCTGCGTGCTGTTCGTCGGCCCGCCACCTGTCAGGGCGTAAACGATCTGAATATCCGAGAAGGTGCCGATGATGGAGACGATCATCACTACCGTCAGCACGGGGAGCACGAGCGGCAGCGTAATCCGCCAGAGCCGCGTGATACGCCCTGCGCCATCGAGGGCTGCCGCTTCGTACAACTCCGCTGGAATCGTTTGCAGAGCCGCGAGGATCGTGATGCCCAAAAAAGGCGTCCCACGCCAGACATTGACCGCCATAATGCAGCCCATCGCCCAGTTCGGGTCGGTCAGCCACGGCAGATTTTTTTCGACGATGTGCAGATGGCGCAGGAGCCAGTTGAGGCTGCTGAGGTTGGAATCCAGCAGCCAGAGCCACGCCATTGTGCTCAATACACTCGGCACGATCCACGGCAGCAGGATTGCCGCCCGGACGAATTTGCGCCCGATGAACTGCTGATTGAGCAGCAACGCCAGCGCGAAACCGAGCACAAGTTTGATGACCGTCGTCACGACGGTATACCAAACGGTATTGCGGAATGCGAGGCGAAATATCTCGCTGTTGAGTTGGTTCGTGAAGTTATTGAGACCGACGAACCGTCCCGGATTCCCGATGCTTGCGGTGGTCATGCTCAGCCAGATAGAGAGCGCGAACGGGTACGCGACAAGCACGACGAGCAAAATGACCGCAGGAGCAATCATCACATATCCCTGCGTCGCGTCGCGCCCCCAGAGGTGGTGCCAGTCTATCCGTTGTTTCTGTGGCTTGTCCTCGCCCGCAATGTGCGATGAAAGTTGCATCGCCTTCGGCTCCCTTCGCGTACGAACTCCGCAGGGTATGCGATGCTGAACACAATCAGCATCGCATACCAACTCGCGGCGTTATTGCCCTTTGAGGAGCGTCGTGTATTCGTTCATGGCGAAGGCGATAGCGTCTTTCGGCGAAGTGCCTTGCGCGACCTTTGCGAAGGTGTCAATGATGATGAACTTGTTCTGCGCTGCCCCGACGACCGATGTGTACGGGCCGGGTGAGCCGGGAACCCGCGTCGTCTTGGCGAGCGTGCGAGCACTGGCGAGTTTCGTATCGGTCGGCCATGCGGCATCGACGGATTCCAGCATCGCAAACGGGGGCAGGTTGTAGCCGTTGCCTGCTTTAGTCCACGCGGTCTGGAAATCCTTCGTATAGAATGCTTCGGTGAGGTACGCTTTTGCGGCATCCACATTCTTCGCGTAGGTCGGGATGCCCCAGAACTGCATACTCATGTACTGGAATGCGCCGCCGGGACCCTTGAGCGTGGTGCCGTGGCTCGATTTCATTGCCAACCCCGGATCGTTTTTCACCAGACCGGCATAGATCGTGTTTGCGTTGTTCGTCGCCGCGACCTGCCCGGAATTATAGGCATTGTTGTTGCCCGTCTCATCCCACGCGAAGGCATTTTCCGCCAAGGAATCCTTGTAGTGCTGCTGGAAGAATGTCAGGCAGTCCATCATTTCCTTGGAATTGAGGGCGAGGGTCTTGCCGTCCGCCTCGAATTCTTTCGCGCCGTAACTCCACATCAGCGAGTAGTTGTGTGTCGCGCCGTCGGTCACGGCATGACCGAGCGTATGTCCGATGGGCGTCCCGGCGGCTTTGAGTTTTTTGCCCGCCTGATGCAAATCTTCCCATGTTTCCGGCCAGTTCATCACACCTGCCTGCTGAAAGAGGTCTTGGCGATAAATCCAGTACTGCCCGTAGATCGCCGCCGGGAGTGCTTTCCATTGGTTGTTCGCCCGAATGGAGACTGTTTTCGGGCCGTCATACCAGCCACCCACCTGCGTGCCAATCGTCCCCGACAGATCGGAGATATCCATCATCACATTTTCGTTCGTGGCAACATGCTGCGCGTACATACTGACGAGGTCCGCGCCTTGTTTGGTCTGTGCGTTGGTCGCCAGTTTCGCGTCCCACTGATCGAGCGCAACGGTGTCTTTCGTGAGTTTCACCCCGGCAGCCTTCGCCCACTCGTCCATATTCTTTTCTTGGATGTCGGCGGCGGCTTGGATAGATGGCGGCATCCAGAGCACAGTCAGTTCGGTGCCTTTAATCGGTTTGCCGGTAGTTGCAGCCATCGCGGGTTGGGTTTGGGTCGTGCCGCTCGTGCTTGCGGTCGCGCCTGCGGGTGCGCTCGTCGCGGCGGGTGCATTGGCAGTGGTGGCGGTAGTTCCTGCGGGTTTCGCGGTTGCAGTGGCGGCGTCCTCCGTACCACCACATGCCGCGAGCAAACTCCCCAACGCAATCGCGCCACTCGCCGCGAGGAATCGCCGCCGGGTGAAAGCAGTCTGCGTGTGTGTCCCTCGGCCTGTCTGCTCTGTCATCTCATTCCCCTCCCATCGGATTCCCACTACGATGTCATGCCGGTGCCGTGTCCTGCCGCCTGCTGCGGTGTACCCCCTCTGTCGTGTCGGGTGGTCGTACCCGAAAGTGGATGCGACGCACGTCATACGTCGTGCGATGTGCCGCGCATGGAATCAGCGTGTGTCCGATGAACCCGGTGCGGTGTCGTCTGCGTCTTTCAGCGAGCGGATGACCCGTTCGTACGACCCTCGCAGATGATCGTCAATCAGCGCGAGCGCACGAGATTCATCACGCGCCACCAGTGCATCGAGAATTACCTGATGTGCGGATTGCGTAATCACGCGGAAGTCTGCATTGGCAACATTGCGGCTGAGCAGCAGGATATGAATCTGCCGCCGCATATTCATCCAGCAGTCGTAGAGCCGTTTGTGTGCGCTCGCTTGGTAGAGCAACTCATGGAACTGCATATCCAGTTCCGCTGCTTCTTGCTCGGTGATCCCCCGTTCACTGTATGCGCCCATCGTCTCCACGACCTCTTGCATCGCCGCCAGTTGTGCATCGGTGGCGAAGGAAACCGCCCGTGTGACTGCCAGCCGCTCAAGCACCGTCCGCAAAATGTAAATTTCCTCCGCATCCTCGCGGGTAAGTTGCGCTACGAACGTACCGCGATTGCGCTGGATGACAACCAACCCTTCGCGTTCGAGCTGACTGAGTGCTTCACGGATCGGGCCGCGGCTCACCCCAAGCGTTTTTGCGAGGTTTTCTTCGCGCAACCGCTCGCCGGGACCGAAATGACCGTGGACAATCGCATTCCGCAGACGCAGCGCAATATCGGTGGCAAGCCCACGGGTAAGCGGCGATGACAGAATGGTATCGAGGGCATTCGCCTGCATACACACTGCTCCCAGAAGGTTTGATTGTCTGCTTTTAACTGTTGACAATCATACAATACACGGCGCGTGCCGCCCCGTCAAGCGTCTCAATGCATCCCAATGCGCCCCGCTATGCTCCCGGTAGCGGACGGGCATCGGTGCCGGAGTGCGTCCCGCCCGCATTCATGGCGAGATTGCCACCATCGAGCGCGAACAGGCTCCCGGTCATAAAGGCGGACGCATCCGATGCCAGAAAGAGCGCAAGCCCCTTGATGTCGTCTGGCACGCCGAGCCGCCCGATAGGAATGCCGGTAAGAAAGTTCTCGCGCAACCCCGGCGTTGCCGCCATACGCTCATCGAAGGCAGGGTTCGTGATCTGCGCCGGGGCAATAGCATTCACCCGCACGCCGCGCCCCGACCATTCGGTGCTCAATTCTCGCGTCATCTGAATGACACCCGCCATGGCGATGCTGTAGGCAAAATTGCCCCGGCCAAGCGCAGTCACGCCGGCAATAGATGCCATATTGATGATACTTCCCTTGCCAGCACGCAGCATCCGCCTCCCCGCCTCTTGGCACGAGCAGAACTTGCCGACGAGCGCATTCTGAAGCACCTTCTGGAAGACCTCGATAGGGATTTCTTCGGGGTGTGAGAGATGACCGTTACCGGGGATGTTCGCAACGATATCGAGCCGACCAAACTCGCGGTCGAGCCGTGCATAGAGAGCCTGAATCGCCGCAACATCCGAGACATCGCACGTTTGCGCCACGACGCGCCGCCCAAGTGCCGCGATGTCGTGCGCGGTGCTATCGAGCGTGTCTTGGCGCAGATCGCAGATAAGCAAGTCTGCGCCTGCCTCCGCGAGAGACAGCGCGAATGCCCGTCCCATATTCTGTCCCGCCCCCGAAACAAATGCCACCCGCCCGGACAGATCGAACAGTTCGTGTACGTGTGTCATCCCGCATCCCTCCTGCTGCGCCTATACACTCCCCGCCGGCTCCATTGCCCAATTGGGCGCGTGAACCGTCGGATGTCCTACCCCTCTCACGTTGCTGCTTGACAACATAGTAAGCACCGCATATCGTGCGATTGTCAACAGTCAAAGGTCAACATCGCGGGGGAAGTCGTGTCGGTGGCATTCGGCCCCGATGGTTTCTTCGCGGACGCTGCACGATCAACGAGATACGAGATGTGATGCGATAGGGGCGAAACAACGGTGACACATGAGACCGCAGAAACCTATGACGTAGTGGTGATCGGTGGTGGGCCGGGGGGATACATCGCCGCGATTCGCGCCGCGCAACTCGGCTGTCGCACCGCGTTAGTCGAGCGCGAAGAACTCGGTGGGATTTGCCTGAACTGGGGATGTATTCCAAGTAAAGCCCTACTCAAGAGCGCGGAGGTGCTGACGACGATTGCGCAGGCGGCAGCCTTCGGTATCACTGTGGGGAGTGTCCACGCCGATTACGCTGCGGCACTGGCACGCTGCCGGGAGGTCGTCGCGGCGCAAGTGCAGGGCGTACGTTTCTTGATGCGGAAGAACGGCATTACGGTAGTGCGCGGCACGGGTCGCTTCATTGCACCCGACCGCATTGCGGTATCTGGTGCCGGGCAGTCTCCCGACCGCGAACTGACCGCACGGCATACGATCATCGCCACGGGTTCGCGGGTAAGATCGCTGCCCGGTGTCGAGACGGACGACATGCATATCATCTCCGCCCGCGAGGTGTGGGGCGTGGACACCCTGCCGCGCTCGGTGCTGATCGTTGGCGGCGGCGCAATCGGCGTCGAGTTTGCCACGGTCTATCGCGCCTACGGATGCGAGGTAACGCTGATCGAATACCTGCCGCGCCTGATCCCCGCCGAAGACGACGCGCTCAGTGCCGGATTGACGAAACAACTCATCGCACGCGGTGTGCAAGTACGCACTGCAACCGCAGTCCACGGCGCGGAGGTTGTCAATGATCGCGTCCATGTGCGGCACTCGCCCGCGACCGGCGACGAACCGGCTGAGACGCTGGTTGTTGATCGTGTACTTGTCGCAGCGGGGTTCCTGCCGAACAGCGAAGAACTGGGATTATCCGCCGTTGGCGTGGCGGTCGAACGCGGTTTCGTCACGGTGGACGCCATGATGCGGACGACTGCCCCCGGCATCTCTGCGATTGGCGATGTAACGGGGATACTCGCCCTCGCGCATGTCGCATCGGCACAAGGCGAGGTGGCGGCAGAGGCGATTGCGGGGCGCAATCCTGCCCCGCTCGATTACAGTGCTATGCCCCGCTGCATCTATGCAGACCCGCAAATCGCCGCAATGGGGATGACGGAAGCGGCGGCGCGTGCGAGTGGGCGGGCGATTCGTGTTGGCACCGCGTCGCTGCGTGCGAACGGCAAAGCGATGGCGGCGGGTACTTCCGATGGTTTCGCCAAGATCATCGCCGATGCGGACACCGGCGAAATCGTCGGCGTGCATCTTCTTGGGGCGGACGTGACCGAGTTGATCGCGGAGGCGGTCGTTGCGCGTGCGCTCGAATCCACACCGTGGGAACTTGGGCGGGCGGTGCATCCACATCCGACCCTCTCGGAGGTGATCGCCGAGGCTGCGCGTGCAGTGGACGGTGCCGCCCTGAACAGTTGACACGGCACGCCATCCGGACACGAAGGTATGAGAGACAGGAGGCGGTTCTGTGGCACAGTACGAATCTCGCGGCGTGGGCGATGCACTGTTCCGGCTTGACGGACGCACGGCTATTATTACTGGCGGTGCGGGCGCGATTGGCAGCGCGATTGCACGTGGATTCGTCGCGGCGGGGGCTGCCGTGGCGATTGCGGACCGCGATGCGGCGCGTGCGGACGAACTCGTCGCCGCATTGACAGCGGCAGGTGGCGATGCGCTGGCGATCCCGGCGGAAGTGACGCAGGAGGCAGATGTCGAACGGATGGTCGGGCGCACCGTGGAGCGGTGGGGGCGACTGGACATCCTCATCACCGCTGCGGGGTTCGGTAGCCGGGGCGCGGCACTCGATTATGACCGGGAGCGGTTCGCTGCCATCCTCGATACGAATGTCACCGGAATGTTCCTCTGTTGCCGCGCCGCAGGGCGTGTGATGGCGCACGCAAGGCGGGGGGCAATTGTCAATATTGCATCCATTGCGGGGCTTGTTGGCTATCAGGGCAACCCGGCATACATTGCAAGCAAGGGCGGCGTGGTACAACTCACCCGCGCACTCGCGGTCGAATGGGCAACACTCGGTGTGCGGGTCAATGCAATTGCGCCGGGTGTGATCGAGGCACCGGGCGTCGCGGCGCAAATTGCGAAGGAACCCGCATTTTACGACGCTTTCCGTGCGAAGCATCCAATCGGTCGCTTCGGCACGCCGGAAGAGATTGTCGGCCCCGCGCTCTTTCTCTGTTCGGATGCCGCATCGTTCGTGACGGGGCATATTCTCGCGGTGGACGGCGGCTACACTGCACAGTAGCCCGGATGTGAAGGGGGCGGTCTATCGGTCGTTTTATCCTGCGCTCTGCCGCAGCGTATGCTCTACCCATGTCGCCGCAAGGACGCGCACGCCGCGCACAAGGTCGTCGGGGTCTGTCCATTCGTTGGGGGAGTGGCTGATTCCCCCCCTGCTCGGCACGAAAATCATGCCTGCCCGCGTGCGATCCGCGACACTCTGCGCGTCGTGTCCCGCCCCACTCGCCATATGCATCGCAGTGTAGCCGAGCGATTGTGCCGCCGATGCCACTGTCTGCACGAGTGCGGCATCGAGAGAGACGGGAGTGGCACGGGTCAAGGTCTCTGTGGTAATCGAGACGCCGCGTCGCCGCGCAATGTGGGCGGCTTCGGCGGCGATGCTCTCCACCATACGCTGTACGCTCGCTGCGTCGGTGCCGCGAATATCGAGCCAGACATCCGCACCACCCGGCACGACATTCATTGCTCCCGGTGTGGCGGTGAGGATAGCAGCGGTGGCGACGCTCTCCGGCAGGGGTTCGGCGCGGGCGGCGCGTTCGGCGGCGAGCACGAGTTCCGCCGCCGCGCAGAGGGCGTCATGGCGCAGTTCCATCGGAGTTGCGCCGCTGTGATCGGCTGCACCGCGCACCGTCAGCCGCTGGCGCGTCGTGCCAGATACCGCCGTGACAATGCCGATCTGCGTCGCGGCATCTTCCAACCGCCTCCCCTGCTCGATGTGCAATTCGAGGATGCTGCCGAGGGTACGCCCTGCCGCCCTTTGCGGTCGGTCCTGTTCACTCGCCAGCCATGCGGGCAGGTCGAACGGTGTACCGCGTGGCGTGAGATCGTCGGGCGACATTTTCCCGGCATAGACGAGGCTACCGACGCGCCCCTGCATAAAGCGGTACGGTTCCTCGCACCGCCACACGACAACTTCCAGCGGCACCGGCGGCGCAACACCTGCCGCGTGCATCGCTTCCACCGCTGCCAGTGCGCCGACACAGCCGAGTACACCATCGAATTTGCCGCCGTCCGGCACGGTGTCGAGGTGTGAACCTGCCGCTGACACTATTGTGCCCGGTCGGTTGCCGTCCGATGATGCAAAGAGGTTGCCGAATGAGTCGTACGCCACTGTCAGCCCCGCCGCCGCACACCACAACGCGAAAAGATCGGTCGCATCGCGCTCAGCCGCGGAAAATGCGGGGCGATCCACGCCGCCCTGCGCCGTGCCGCCGATATTGGCGAGAGCGGCGATACGGGCATGAATCCGCCCCGCGTCCACTGCCGCCGCAACTGCCTGTGCAGCGTCGTAATGTGCGCTCATGCGATCACATGGCGAGGCATCTCGCCCGCCGCGTGCCGTGCGACATTTGCCAGCACATCGCGGAGCTGCTTTTCCCGCGCTCCGCCGGTGCCGCCGCCGATATGTGGTGTGAGGATGACATTCGGCAATACGAGGTACGGGTGATCGGCAGGCACTGGCTCGTACCGGAAAACATCTAGCCCCGCCCCCGCGATTTGCCCCGCACGGAGGGCGGCGACGAGTGCGTCCTCGTCCACCACCCCGCCCCGGCAGATATTGACGAGATAGGCGGTTGGCTTCATGTGTGCCAGCATCGCGGCGTCAATCAGTTTGTCGGTCTCGGCGGTGTGCGGCATGGCGAGTACGACGATGTCGCTCTCCGCGAGCAGATCGGGCAGCGGGCGATACTGCACATCCAGCAGCGTCTCCATTTCGGTGGCGAGCGGTTCGCGTTTCGTGTAGCGCACAGTCATATTGAATGCCTGTGCGCGGCGGGCGATTTCGGTGCCGATCTCCCCGAAGCCGACGATGCCGAGTGTCCTGCCGCTCACCTCGAACAGATGCGGCAGTTGCATCCACTGGAAACCGTGCGACCGCTGGCTCGTCTCCTTTGGCACGATGCCACGCTCGCGGTACGCGCCCGTTACGGTGGCAGTGTGCGCTTCCACGAGTTGCTTGGAGAGTGCTAATACAAGCGTCATCGCCAATTCTGCGACCGCGATACACCCGACAAGCGGCATCACCGCGACCGTTACTCCCGACGCGCGGGCGGCGTTGCGGTCTATCCGGTCCGGTCTGCCGCCATATTTCTGGATGAGTTGCAGGTTCGGGGCGGCGGCAAGCGTCGCGGCGGTGGTGGGGCGGGCGCGGGTGACGAGATGTGTCGCCCCCGCGAGAAAGGGCGCGGTTTCCGCCTCCGCGTCATCGTTGGGAATGCCGACGGTGAAGACACCGGGAGGCAACAGGGAGGTAATCATGTCGCGGTCAGCCGCGAACGCGCTGTCGAGAAACACAAGATGTGGCATTGCGGGCATACCTCCCGATCAAGACAACGAGCGGCGAACCGCGACAGCGATTACGTTGCGAGGACGCGGCGCAGGCGGGCGGTCGCTTCGAGCAGCACATCAGTCGGCTGGAGGAGCGAGAAGCGCATGTAACCGCCCCACGCCGCGCCGAACCCAGTGCCGGGGAAGATCAACACATGCCCGTCCACGAGCAATTTGCGCGAGAGCGCAAATGCCGGTATTCCCGTGCTGGCGGTGTTCGCAAAGATGTAAAACGCGCCGTACGGATGACCGTATGTGAAGCCCGATTCGGTCAATGCCCCCATTAGTGCGTGCCGCCGTGCGTCATAGGTCTCGCGCATCTCCGCAACACATGCTTGCGGACCGTTCAGAGCGGCGACCCCCGCCCATTGCGACATCGCGGGGGCGGCGATGCTCACCATTTGCTTCAGCATGCGGATCGCCTGTGTCAGCGCGGGCGGCGCGACGACGTAGCCGAGCCGCCATCCCGTCATGGCGTATGATTTCGAGAAGCCATTGAGCGTGATTGTTCGTTCCCGCATCCCCGGCAGGCTCCCGATGCTCAGGTGCTCCGCGCCGTCGTAGACGAACTGTTCGTAGATTTCGTCCGAGATGACGACCAGATCACGTTCCTGTGCGATGCGGGCGATCTCGCGCAGATGATCGGGCGAGATGACGCCGCCCGTCGGGTTGCCCGGTGTGACGAGCAAAATCGCCTTTGTCTTCGGGGTAATACGTTGTTCGGCCTCGGCGGGGAAGAGATCAAAGGCATCCTCCTCGCGGGTTGGCACCGGCACCATCACGCCCCCGGCACGACGAATGGCGGCATCGTACGACGAATAACGCGGGTCCGGCACGAGGATTTCATCGCCGGGGTCGAGCAGGGCTTGGATGATGAGGAACAACCCCTCTTGCCCGCCAGTGGTGACGGTGATCTCCGTGTCCGGGTCCGTGACGAGATTGTTCTCGCGCAGCAGTTTCGCGGCGATGGCGCGGCGCAATTCAGGCAACCCGGCGCGGTCGGCGTAGTGATCGCATCGCCCATCGCGCATCGCCTCTTTCGCGGCGGCGACGATGTGCGGCGGGGTCGCAAAATCAGGGTCGCCGAGACCGAGCGAGATTACATCGGGGAGCGATTGCGCAATCTTCATCAGTTCGTCGCGCTCATCGGCAGGGTGGCGGGTGGTCTGCGTCGTCGTCATCGTGCGGCTCCTTGCTGCAATTCCGCCACAACGGGCGCGAGACGTTCCATTGCCTCCGCGATGCGCGGTGCGGGTTCGACGAGCGAGAAGCGCAACCGTCCCGCGCCGCCCGCACCGAACTGGTCTCCGGGGAGTGTCCGCACGCCCGCACGTTCGAGGAAGACCGCCGCGCACGCCGCTGCCGATAGCCCGGTGCTGCGAATATCCGCGAAGGCATAATACGCGCCTTTCGGGTTGCCATGCGGCAGACCCATTTCGGTGAGGGCGGGGAGCAACGCGGCACGGCGACGGCGGATTTCGTCGAGCCACGCCCGCACATCATCGTATGGCCCATCCAATGCCGCTGCCGCTGCCCACTGCGACGGCGCGGCAGAGCAGATTGAGAGGGCAAGTTTGAGGTCGGTAATCGGCTGCAATAGGCGGGCATCTCCTACGACATACCCCACGCGCCAGCCTGTCATTGCGTAGGTTTTGCTGAAACTGCCCACGATCACGGTGCGTTCGCGCATTCCCGGCAGAGCAGCGATATTCATATGCGCCGCGCCGTCGAAGACGAATGTCTTGTACGTCTCGTCGAACAACACTGTAAGATCATGGGCGACCGCAAGCGCGGCGATTTTTTCCATCTCAGCGCGGGGCGTGACGCCGCCCGTCGGGTTGTCCGGCGTGGTGAGGACGAGCACGCGGGTATGCGGCGTGATCGCGGCGGCAACGGCTGCTGCGGTCATGGCGAACCCGTCGTCCGGTGACACTGGCACGGGTACGACCGTGCCGCCTGCGAGGTACGTCGCGTCGGCGTAGCCCCGGTAGCCGGGGTCGACAAGCAGCACCGCATCGCCGGGACGTGTAAGCATCTGCACTGCGACGAACAGCCCCTCCTGCCCGCCATTGGAGATGAGGATTTCCGTCGCGGGATCATACGCAATACCGCACTCGTCCGCGAGTTGCGCGGCGATACCCCGACGCAGCGGGAGGATACCGGGGCGCGGCGTATAGTGTGTCTCCCCCCGGTCGAGGGCAGCGCATGCCGCCGCGACGATGTGCGGGGCAGTCGGGCGGTCAAGTTCGCCGCGACGCAGGTCAATCACCGGCAGCGCGGGGGCGGGAACCGGAGCGGTCGGCGCGTGGAGCCATGCACGCGCACGCCCTGCGACGAAACGTGAACCGTTGGCTGCGGTCATGCTTTCCCCCCATGTATCGCGTCGTCTGTCCCACCGTCCAGCGAGCCGAAGGCCGCCATCAGCATCTCCACCATATCTACACCATGCCGCCGTACGTGCCGTTCCGCCATCGCAGTATCGCCCCGCGCCACTGCATCGAGGATGGGATAGTGCAGGGCGACAATTTCGTGCAGATTCGTATTCATGCCGTTCCGCAGCGAGAGGATGCGGCGCAGGTGCTGCGAATTGGTCGCCCATGTGCGGTAGAGCAGTTCGTGGTCGGAGTAGGCGCAAAGTGTCGCATGGAACGCGAGATCGCGCTCCACCAGTACCGCGAGGTCGCCCACGGTCGCCGCCGCGTCCATCGCATCCACAATCTCGCGCAGGGCGGGGAGGGTAGCGGGATCGTCCCGCGTGATGACTAAGCCGATAGCGAAACATTCGAGTGTCGTCCGCAGGCTGCTCAGCTCGCGAATATACCGCTCGGTCAGCGGCGCGACGACGGTGCCGCGATACGGTGTGGTGACAACCAGCCCTTCCTCCTCCAATGTGCGGAATGCCTCACGCACAGGGGCGCGGGAGACGCCGAGTTGCGCGGCGAGGTCCGCTTGGATAAGGCGTGCGCCCGGTGGCAACTGCCCCGCAAGAATTGCCTCACGCATCGCGTCGAGCGCATCAAGGAAGCGCGGGCGGTTCGGGAGTTCGATCAGTGTCTGTGCCATCGTGTCGTCATCTCCCCGCAGTACAGGCGAAATTGTCGCCACTTTTGCCGCCTGTTGCGTGATAGTGTGTGGGCTGGCACACCGGGGCGCATCGTTCGCTCGCACCATATTCGTCCGGTATATCATGGATTTTTGCATAAAGACAGCCCTCGCGGAGATGGCGTACGCTTGCGAAAGTGGCGATTCGTTGTACGATACATGGAAACAATCGCCAGATCAGTATGAGACGGAGGGCGGGGAGATGCAACCGCTTGCGGGGCGTGTCGCGGTCGTGACGGGCGCGGGCAGAGGGCTGGGGCGCGGGGTTGCCACTGCGTTCGCTCGTGCGGGTGCGGCGGTCGTGCTCGTGGACGTGACGGACGATGAACTCACGGATGCCGCCGCCACACTCGCCGCCGAAGGATGTGCGGTGTTGCCTGTCCGTACCGATATCGCCGACCCCGCTGCGGTAGACCGGATGGCGTCTGCGGCGCAGGCGGCGTTCGGTGCGGTTACGCTCCTCGTGAATGCGGCGGCGATTCTCGAACTGCAGACATTTGCGGAGAGCAGCTTCGCAGATTGGCAACGCACGCTGGCAGTCAACCTCTCCGGGGCGTGGCTCGTCACGAAGGCGGTGTTGCCGCAGATGCTCGCTGCGAGCGGTGGCAGTATCGTCAATGTCTCCTCGCGCGCCGGTGTGCAGGGATTCGAGCAGGAAACGGCGTACTGCGCGGCGAAGTTCGGGTTGGAGGGGCTGAGTTATGCGCTCGCGCTCGAACTGGCGGCACAGAATATCGCTGTCAATCTCGTGACACCGGGGGCGCGGATCAAGCCAACCTCGATGACGCTGGCGGAATTCGACGCCTTGTCGCCCGATACGCGGGCACAATGGACAGATCCCATCGCATCGGGCGACGGGTTCGTCTACCTCGCGCAGCAAGATGGGCGGGGCGTCACGGGGCAACGCTTCAATGTTCACGAACTGGCGGAACAGGTGCGGCGCGGCGAATTGCTTACCGCGCCTGCATGACGGAATGACAACGAAGAAACGAAGAGAGGGGCAAGCAATGGCGGTGACGGGAATCAAACATATCGCCTTCGCAGTTGCGGATGTGGACGCAGCATTGCAGCAATATCAGACCGCGCTCGGCATGGGTGCGGGGGCAACGGTGCGGCAATCCGCGGTGACCAACCAGCGTTCTACATCGTTCATGGTTGGCGATGTCCAATACCAACTCGTGCAAGGGCTTGACCCCGACGGGCGATACGCACGCCACGTTGCCACGCACGGCGAGAGTATCAACCATATCTGCTACACCGTGGATAATCTTCGCACGACGGTAGATCAGGCATTGGGCGAGGGCGCAACGCTGCGCGAACAGACCTGCCGCCTCTCTGACGACCCCGATGAGATCGCCCGATGGAGGGCGACTGTCGGACCGGATTCGATCTGCAAAAACTGCGGTATTGTCGGGCAGTACGAGCATCCGGAAGGGTGGGTCTGTTTCTTGGAGCAGTCCGATGTACCGGGGGCGGGCGTGGAATTGATGCAGGTGTACACGCCGGAGGAAATTCCCGCGCAGTACCGCAAGGGACCGCTCGATCTCTAAGAGCCGCGAAAGGTGGACGAATGCTGCGGACGAACGAACACGCACTGGTCGAAATGGCAGTTCCGGCGGAGGCATGGCCACCCGCCTTGCCCCGCACGAACTACCGCGCCAGCGCGGAGGGCGTGCCGATGCTGTTCTATGGCACTGCGGGGATTATCCTCAATGCCCGCGTCGGGTGCCGCGCCTACGGGTGGGCGTCGGACCATATC
>JBBRMX010000017.1:0-26731 GCA_038230615.1 Thermomicrobiales bacterium
CATGGCAATGCAAGCGGGCGGCGATCTCGAACAATCCGATGCCACTGCATGGATGGGCATGTACTGCCTCAATATGCTGGCGATCTCGCTCGAATTGGCGCGTGAGAATAAAGTCTATGAAGACCTCGCGACGAAATTTTTCGAGCATTTCCTCTACATTGCCGGGGCATTGAACGGCGCGACCGACGCGCATATTTCGCTCTGGGACGAACAAGACGAGTTCTTTTACGATGTGCTCCGCTATCCTGACAACCGCATCGAATACCTGCGCGTACGCTCGCTCGTCGGCTTGATCCCCCTACTGGCGGTCGAGACGATAGATTCCGACCTGCTCAACGCCCTGCCGGAGTTCAAAGGGCGCATGGAGTGGTTTTTGGAGCATCGCCCGCATCTCGCCGGTCTCGTCTCGCGCTGGAAAGAACCGGGTCAGGGAGAGCGGCACCTGTTCGCCCTCGTGCGCGGGCATCGCATGAAGCGGCTGCTGGCGCGGATGCTCGATCCCGCCGAGTTTCTCAGCCGCCACGGCATCCGCTCCATAAGCAAATATCACGCCGCACATCCTTACATTCTTCACACGAACGGCGAGACGCACACTGTTATGTATGAACCGGGCGAGTCACACAGCGGGCTATTCGGCGGCAATTCCAACTGGCGCGGCCCCATTTGGTTCCCGATCAATTATCTGCTCATCGAGTCGTTGCAGCAGTTCCATCATTACTACGGCGACGATTTCCGCGTCGAGTTCCCCACGCACTCCGGCGAATATCTCTCGCTCCATCAGATCAGCGACGACCTCTCCCGCCGCCTCACGCATCTGTTCCAGCAGGACGACGACCACGAACGCCCGGTCTTCGGCACTGACGTACAATTGCAACACGATCCGCTCTGGCGCGATTACGTGCTCTTCTATGAGTATTTCCATGGCGACACCGGCGCGGGTCTCGGCGCAAATCATCAGACGGGTTGGACAGGATTAGTGGCAAAATTGCTCGACCAGACACGGGGCAAGTGAGAACGAAGCAGTATGCGGGTGCTGCGATACCGAGCGGTTTACCGCCGAGCGGGGTGAGCGGGCGAACGCGCCCGTCCCAATGTATTGCCTGCGGTCATGACGAGCCAGCAGAGCACGAGAAACAACACAAGGATGGCGAGGCAGTACACTGCAACACCACCATAGCCACCCGACTTGGCGGGATCGAAGAACGGATAGGGATACCACCCGACAATTGCACCCCGGATGATCGAGTAGCCTACGTAGACAGAAGGGGCTATGAGCCAATAGACCGTCTGCCTGAGTACCAGCAGTGTCTTCGGCTGCTGCACGCACCAGTCCAGCACGACGACGACCGGCATGACGTAATGAGCCACGGCGTTCACCCACGGCAAGAGCGTACCTACATCCTCGTCCCGCAGTAAGACCGAGAACACGATGCCGACGACGGCCATGCACACGACCGACGATCCTCGAACAATATCGTTAGTCGCGGTCGGGATACGGCGCGTAATGGAGGAGAGCGCACTCATCAACAGCACACTCGCAGCAAAGATATTCGACAGGTTCGTAAAATAGCCAAAGAAATTAACCACTGAATAGCCGTTTTGGATATGCACGACGAGCTGCACCGTGATCGCGGTGAATGCCAAAAGACTGAAGAAGAAACGGGCGACGATGAGAAGGGTTCGTGTATTCATACCTGTAGTATAACGCATTCCCGTCGTGACCACATCAAGCAGTTCGCCCCCGCAAGAACGGGGCAATCATACTACCGAGACCACCGATACCAGATGATGTGATCAGCACGGGAGAGCAGGAGGAGCAACGACGTATTCATCGGGGATCAATGACCGCCAACTCCCCGTCGCCGTCGCATCTCGTACAGCAGCACACCGACTGAGACTGCAAGATTGAGCGAGGTCGCGCTGCCGTACATCGGGATATGCACCGCGAGATCGCCTCCCGCAACAACGTCCGACGGTAGACCCTGCCCCTCGCTGCCAAAAAGCACAAGCGCGGGTGCGGGATACGTCGCCGTCCAGTATGCCTGCGGCGCGTGTGCGGAAGTCGTCACTGTGGCAACGCCGTGTGCCGTACACCACGCCCGCACTGCCGCGAGATCGCCAACGCGCACGACCGGCACATTGAACAGCGTTCCCATGCTCGCCTTGACCGCATTCGGATGGTATGGGTCCGTGCTATCGCCGATGAGTACAACGCCGCTCGCACCGACCGCGTCCACCGTGCGGAGAATCGTGCCGAGGTTGCCGGGGTTGCCGACGCTATCGAGCGCGACGAAGAGCGCGTCCGGCGTCACCGCGAGCGCATCGAGCGATTGCCGCCCCATCCGCACAATCGCGCCAAGCCCGGACGGATGTTCCCGCGTCGCAATGCGGGCAAACACCTCGCCGCCCATCGTGACCACACGCACGCCCGCACGTTCCTGCGCCGCAACCATCCGGCGGGCGGGTTCGCTCGTCAGGAGATCGGGCGCGACCACGAGCAGTTCTAGCGGCGCACCGTGCTCCACCGCCGCCCACACCGGCGCAATTCCCTCGACGAAAAACACCCCCTGCGCTTCGCGTTCGCGCCGGTTTTCGAGCGCACGGATGCGCTTCACCAACGGGTTCGCGGCGCTCTCGATGCGCGGCGCGGTCATGGTTGCGCTCGCCACCACGTGAGCATATCGCGCACCGATATATCGAGGGCGATTTCCGGTTTCCACCCTGTCGCCTCGTGCAGTCGCCACGTGTCTGCCGTCATGATCGGTACATCCGACGGACGCAACCGCGCCGGATCAGTCTCCACTGCAATCGTCGTCTGTGCCATTCCCCGCAGCATCTCGACGGCGGTGTGCAATGTCACCGCACAGCCGCGCCCGATATTGTATGCGGTCTTTGTCCGCCCGCGTGTCAGCAACAGATCGTACGCACGCACAATGTCGCGCACATCGGTGAAATCCCGTGCCGCATCGAGATTGCCGACGCGCAATGCAGCCTGTCTGCCGCGCTCAATCGCCACGATCTGCCGTGCGAAACTGCTGATCGCAAAGCGGTCGGTCTGCGCGGGACCAATATGGTTGAACGGACGGGCAATCACGACATCCAGTGCGTACGATCCTGCAAACTGAAGCGCAAGCATCTCCACCGCCGCCTTACTCACCGCGTACGGGCTGGCAGGCGCGAGCGGATATGCTTCCCCGACGGGCTGAACCTCCGGTGGCGTCTTTCCGTATACCTCGGACGAACTGACGATGAGCAACCGCGCAGCGGGCGCATAGTCGCGGCACGCTTGGAGCAGATGCAACGTGCCGAGAATATTCGTCGAGAGCGTCTCCGCGGCATCACGAAACGACTGCGCCACATCGCTCTGCCCCGCCAGATGCACGACAAAAGCGGGTTGCGTTTGCCGGACGAGCGCGACGGTCGCAGCATCGTCAGCGAGGTCGCACGGCACAAGCGCGGTGTCGGTCGTTGCCCGGTGCGCGGTCCCGGTCAGAGTCCAGTCCGGGTGTGTTACCGCGAGATACGGCAGCAGGTATCGCCCGACAAACCCCGCCGCGCCCGTCACCAGTACTCGCTCTCCCGCCACACTTCCCCCTGTCGGTTCACCACCACATCCCGCGCAGATCAATCAAGCCCTGCGGGAAGCATTCTACCGTCTCCCGCGCCGGAAGCACCATCGTCGGGTCAGTTTCCACGCGCCATTCGTGCGTGGCGGGGTCCAGCGAACGCACCGGCTGTTTCACCCGGTGCCACCCGACCGACTCATAAAACCCCGCCACTGCCTCCCGGCAATTGAGATACCCGAACGACACCGGCAGTTCGTCGCGCAACACCCGCTGCAACTCCGCCATAAGCAACCGCCCGACGCCCCGCCCTTGCCAATCGGGATGTGTCGCCACCTCCCCAACCCCTGCGACAAACACATCGGTGTCGCCCCCCCCAATCACCCGCTGCTCGAAATCGAGGTGCGCCGCCATCCGTCCTTCGGCATCTTCGAGCCACAATCGGTGGTCCGGTCTAGCCGCATACCACGATACCGCCGTGAAAATCTCGACGTACTGCGGGAATGCCGCGACGAGCAATGCCCGTATCCGCCCCTCGTCCGCGTCGGTAAGGTCGGTTTCCGCTACAAGCCGCGCCCGCAGTTCCGTCGTCATCGCGTCTCCTCTCCAATTTTCTTATCGTAACACGCAGCGAAGCGGGGACGGCATCTGCACCGCCCCCGCCCCCGTTGTTCTACCTCGCCCGTCACGGTCGTCGGTTTAGGTTCCCTCTTGCCATGCGTTGTTGTATTCCACCTGACGCCCCGTGAGGACATCGAGCCGGATACCGAGGGCTTCGAGCTTGAGGTTCGCAACCATGTCGTCAATATCCTTCGGGATATCGTAGACAATCGGCTGCAAATCTTTCTGGTTCTTTACCAGCCATTCGGTTGCAAGGGCTTGGTCGGCGAAACTCATATCCATTACGCTGGCGGGGCTGGCTTCCGCTGCCGCCTGCCCGACGAGCCGTCCCTCGGCGAGCAAGTATACGCGCTTGCCGTTCGTCAGGGTGTATTCCTCGGTGTTGTTCCGCACCATCTTGTGCGCCACCGATGCCCCGCGCAGACCCTTCACATCAATCTCCACATCGAAATGCCCGCTGTTGCAGAGCAATACGCCCTCTTTGAGGGTAGAGAAGTGCTGTTCCGCAACGATCTCCGTGCCGCCCGTCGCGGTCACGATGATGTCCGCTTCCTTCACCGCGTCCGCCATCGGCATCACGCGGAAGCCTTCCATCACCGCTTCAATCGCGGCGAGCGGGGAAATTTCGGTCACGATCACATTCGCGCCCATGCCGCGCATCCGCATCGCAATGCCCTTGCCGACCCACCCGAACCCAGCAACCACACACGTTTTGCCCGCGATCAGAATGTTCGTCGCCCGCAGGATGCCGTCAATTGTGTTCTGTCCTGTGCCGTAGCGGTTGTCGAAGAAGTGCTTCGTCGGCGTGTCGTTCACTGCTACCACGGGAAACCGCAGGATACCCTGCCGCGCCATCGAGCGCACGCGGATGACGCCTGTTGTCGTCTCCTCCATCGCCCCGATCACGCGGTCGAGCATTGCGCCGCCCATCTCGTGCAGTTTGACGATCAAATCCGCGCCGTCGTCCATTGTCAGTTGCGGCTCATGCGCCAGCACCTGCCCGACGTGCTTGTAGTACGTCTCCACATCCTCGCCGTAGTTTGCGTATACGGGGATGCCTTCATGCGCGACCAGCGTGGCGCATACGTCGTCCCGCGTCGAGAGCGGGTTGGAGGCGCACAACGCGAGCTCCGCGCCGCCCGCCTTCAGGGTGCGGAGCAGTACCGCCGTCTCGGTCGTGATGTGCAGGCTCACCGCGATGCGAAGCCCTTCCAACGGTCGCTCTTTCGCAAACCGCTCCCGGATCGTCTGGAGCACCGGCATCTGCTGCTCCGCCCAGTCCGACCGCATCCGTCCCTGATCAGCAAGCCCAATATCTGTGATGTCCGAGTCTACCGTGTTTACCGCCATGCACAAACCTCCATTACTCACCCGCATATGCTCATACGCCGTTGATACTACCGAATATTCCTCGGTCTGTCTACTGTTCTCCGGCAAAACACATCGGTGCCTCTCTATCGCGCTGATAGAGAGACACCCGTGTGCGCCAGTTTAGTCGTCTGCCAGCACTGCTTCGCGCTCGACGACCAACCCCGCTGCCGCCCGCAATGCGTCGGCTTTGTCGGTCCGTTCCCACGGAACATCGAGGTCGTCTCGCCCAAAATGCCCGTATGCGGCGGTCTGCTTATAGATCGGGCGACGCAGATCAAGCGTGCGGATGATGCCGCCGGGAGTCAGATTGAAATGCTCCGCAATCAATGCCTGCAAAGTCTCGTCCGATACTTTCCCCGTCCCGAAGGTCTCGACCATGATCGAGAGCGGGTGCGCGACGCCAATCGCGTACGACAATTGCACCTCGAACCGCTCCGCAAGCCCCGCAGCGACAATATTTTTCGCCACATAGCGTGCCGCATACGCCGCCGAGCGGTCAACTTTGGTCGGGTCTTTGCCGGAGAATGCCCCGCCGCCGTGCCGCGCCATCCCGCCGTACGTGTCCACGATAATCTTACGCCCCGTCAACCCTGCGTCACCGACCGGACCGCCGATCTCGAATTTTCCTGTCGGGTTGATGTATACATTCGTCTGGTCGTCCCGCATCGTTGCCGGGATCACCGCATTGATGACATGCGTGCGAATATCCGCATGAATCTGCGACTGCTCGACATCCGCCGCGTGCTGCGTCGAGACGACGATGGTGTCTACGCGTACCGGCTTGCCCTCGTGGTACTCCACTGTCACTTGGCTTTTACCGTCCGGGCGCAGGTACGGCAGTGTGCCGTTCTTTCGCACCTCGGTCAGCCGCCGCGCCAGTTTGTGCGCCAGCGAAATCGGCAGCGGCATCAGCTCGTCCGTCTCGTTGCACGCGAACCCGATCATCATGCCCTGATCGCCCGCACCGATGTCGTCGCTGTCTTTCTTCGTTACGCCCATCGCAATATCGGGCGACTGCTGCCCGATGGCGATATTAACACCGACCGACTCCCCGTCGAAGCGGCAATCCGCCTCCCGCGTGTAGCCGATATCCGCAATCGTCTGCCGCACGATCCCGGCAATGTCCACATATGCGCTCGTCGTGATCTCCCCGAATACCGACACCAGCCCCGTCGTGGTGGACGATTCACACGCCACCCGCGCCATCGGGTCCTGCGCGAGGATCGCGTCCAGTACCGCATCGGAAATCTGGTCACAAATCTTGTCGGGATGCCCCTCCGTCACCGATTCCGACGTGAAGAACAGCCGGTGCGCCGTCATAAATGTGTTGCTCACCCGTACGCTCCTTCCCTCAACAATCAACTATTCGCAGGTCGGTGCGCCCCATCAAACTCCTGCTTCGCGGAGCGCATGCCCGAAACTCTCCTCGTACCGTGTAGCGAATTCGTCCCTCGTGTAGGTGTGCGCCTGCGGCCCGTACTGCTCGACGACGTACGTCGCCGCCTGCGCCGCGATACGCCCCGCAACATCCCACGGCAGCCCGCGTACCATCGCCGCCAGCAGCCCCGCGCAATATGCATCGCCGCCTCCCGTCGGGTCCACGACCTCCCGTGCGGGCGACACGGGTATGTCGTACGTCGCCTCCCGCGTGCGAATCATGCTCCCCTGCCCGCCAAGCGTCTTTACCAGCGCACCGTCCGGCGCAAGCGCGTCCAACAGCGCGTCTTCGTCCATCCCGGTCTTCTCGGAGATTGTCGCGTATTCGTAATCGCTGCCGAGCAGCACCGCCGCACCGCGCACACCGTCCGCGAGCGATTCGCCGCTCATGATCGTCGTCTGCCACGCGGGTGAATACACGAAGGGGATACCCAGTTCGCGGCATTCTTTCGGGAACCGCTCAATCGCCTCCGGCACCGTCGGGCCGACGAGCGCGAGTGTGACTGTCGCGGGGTCGAAGGTGTGAAAGGTCGTCAGATCGCTGCGGCGCATCGCTCCCTCGTAAAACCCGCCCACCGAGTTGTTCATCTTGTCCGCCATCGCAAAAAACGATGCCGTCAAATCGTCCGGCACACGCACAATCGCGCTCGTATCTACGCCCAGACTGTCTAGATATTCGTGATACGCCGCGAAGTCTTCCGTCCCCGCCGTCGCCAGCACGGTGCACGGCGCACCGAGCAGCGAGAGCGAGTACGCCATATTGCCCGCCGTGCCGCCACGCTGTTTTTTCATCTTGGGAACAAGGAAACTAATGCTGAGCACATGCACCTTGTCCGCCATGATGTGATCCCGGAAATCGCCGGGAAAGTCCATGATGAAATCATACGCCAGCGATCCCGTCACCACGATCCCTGCCGCCCGCTGCTTCGTTCTGTCCGTTGCCATACCCCTCCTTTGGAAAGCGATGAGCGGAGCACTCAGGGCTACGTATCCCGCTCCGACTATCATGGATCGTGGTATGGAACACACAACCTGATGTCGGAATCGCGGCACGTCGCCCTCAGTTCTCAGTCCTCATCCCCCAGTCCTCCATACACCCTCATCGGTGATAATCGCGGTGATGAGCGCGGCAGGCGTTACATCGAACGCCGGGTTTGCCGCTGCGATGCCCTCCGGCGCGATCCGCACGCCGTCAATCGTCGTCAGTTCGTCAGTGTCGCGTTCCTCGATGGGTATTGCGTTGCCGTCCGGCAGCGTCATGTCCACCGTATTTATCGGCGCGACGACAAAAAATGGAATGTCGTGCGCCCGCGCCGCGAGTGCCAGCATGTACGTGCCGATCTTGTTCGCCGTGTCGCCGTTCGCCGCGATACGATCTGCGCCGACAACCACGCTCTGCACCATCCCGCGCCGCATCAGCGACGCCGCCGCACCGTCCGCGATCAGTGTCGCAGGGATGCCCCACCGCTGGAGTTCCCACATCGTCAATTTCGCGCCTTGCAAGCGGGGGCGCGTCTCGTCCGCGTACACATGCGTCACCGCGCCAGCCCGCCACGCCGCCCGAATCACGCCGAGTGCGGTGCCATCGCCGCCCGCCGACACAAGCGCACCTGTATTGCAGTGCGTCAATACGCCACCGGGGGGCAGCAGCAGTGCGCCGTGCGCCGCCATGCGCTCCGTCGCGGCACGTTCCTCCGCGATGATCGCCCCGATTTCCGCAACCAATGCAGCACGCACCGTCTGCGGCGTCGCGCTGTGAGCGCGGGCGGCACCAAGCATCCGGTCTATCGCCCAGCCGAGATTCGCGGCGGTCGGGCGCGTCGCACGGAGCAGCTCCGCTTGCATCGTGATGTGCATCTGGAACATGCGCGTATCTTGGGCATCCCACTCGAATGCCGCGAGCGCGACACCCGCCGCCCCCGCTACTCCAATTGCCGGTGCGCCCCGCACTTGCAGCGTACGAATGGCGCGGGCGACGTCATCCACCGTGCGGAGGGTGCAGTACACTTCCGCGTGCGGCAGACATGTCTGATCGAGGATAGTCAGCCCGTCCGCGACCCACGCGACCGATGGTGCAAACGATGCAGATGCAGAAACCGTGTGCGTCCCCATTACCCTTGCCAGTGACAAGGAGCGAGTAACGAGTAACGAGTAACGAGAAGGTACGGGGACGCATTCTCGGTACGTGTTACGTGTACTCGTTCCTTCCCCCTCCCCTTTACCGGACATGAAAAATGCGGCTGCCTCGTTGCAAAGCAGCCGCACGCGCACACAGCATTCCGGTGATCGGGCGGACTGCTCATCGTCCAGCGCGTCGTCACGCTGGCGGCATTGGCACCATCCCCATAGGGGAAGCAACGAGGTATCGAGTACCAAGCACGAGGAACGCAGTTTGAGCGTTTTGGTGTCGTTCGGTACATCCGGCTCGTTGCTTCTCACATCGGGTGGTTGCCGGGCTTCGTCGGGCCTGTCCCTCCACCGCTCGTGATGAGTGTCCGGGTCTCTTCACTTGTTCCGCGCAGTATCGCACACCGGAGAGCGCATCGCAATACTGTGTACGGTCAGCTCTCGACCTGCTGCTGATGCTGGCGATGCTGCTCCGCTGCGTCATTGCGCAGTGTATCATCGCGGGCAACACGGCGTTCTCGCTGCTGCGCCCGCCACACATCCCGCGCCGCCAACCACTCGACGCGCTGCACATCGAATACGAGGAACGCACCGTACACGCCGTTTTTCACATCTTGCCGCTCGATACGCCCCGCCGGACGATACCCCTGCTTGCCGAGCGCGGCAGCAGAGCGCGTGTTTGCCTCGTAGACGAAACTGCTCATCGCAAACAGGTGCAGGTGGTCGAATCCATATTCCAGCAGCAGATGCTTCGCCTCCGGTCCGTACCCCTGATTGCGATACACCGGCGCGAAGAAACTCCCCGTCTCCCCCGTCCGGTTCACCCAGTCCACATCGTCAATCTCCACAAAACCGATGAGTTCGTCCGTCTCCTTGAGACAGACGGCAAATTCCACCTGTCCCGGCGTCCCCTCTTTGTACTTCTCCGCGATGTAATGCTCGAAGGCAAGCGGGCTTTCCGGCGACCGTCCACGATACATGAAGGTATCGGTCTCCGTTGCAGCCATCGCTGCATCGTTCATCGCATCTTCCGCCTCGATTGCCCGAAGATAGACCCGCTCGCCGACCATGACAGGATTACGCATCGCTAGCCTCCCCCCATACACGGAACAATGCCTGATAGACCAGCCGGTCTATCCGCACGCCGGGACGGGCAACGAACCCGCGAAACCGCACATTGCACGTCATACCCAGTTCTTCGGCGGCAGCAATCGTCGCCGTCTCATCCGCAGCGAAATGCGCGACGAGCGTAATGTATTCGAGATCGTCTCGCACCCACGGCACGATGAGCCTCAACGCAGCCGCCCGCAGCGCGTCTGCCTCCGCTTCCCACGGTGCCATATGAAACCAGACAAACCCCATGCGCTCCTGCCGGTTGCCGAGTACAACGCCCCCCACAATCCGGTCATCGTCCGTGGCGCAGAGGACATAATAGCGGTCGCGCTTGTTCCAGATATCGGTATGTTGCTATTTAAGCCACGCCTCAGCGCGGGATGCATTCACAAGGAAAAGCGACGGAAACCATGCCGCCGCTGTTTCCTTGTCCGCCGCTACCATCGCCCGCAGATAGACCCGTTCACCCGTGAGATAGGTTGCCCGTAAGCGTGCGGCGTCGTTCACAATTTCCTCCCTACATGCTTACCGGCGCGGCGGTCGCCCGCCATTCGGAGCCAGCCCCTGCCCCTGCAATGCCGCAGATGGCGCGACATACGGACCCTGCTGCGCGGGCTGCGGCTGCGGGGCGGGCAGGCGCGAAACCGACCGTGCGAACCGTTCAAGCGACGCCACCCGCTCCGCGAGTTCCGTTTCGCGGCGCATATGCTCGCGGATTTCGCGTATCGGCATATTCCACGCGAACGCTTCCAGCGCATTCACTTTTGCGACTGTCTCATCAATCCGCACCGTCTGGTCTTCCGGCCATTGGTGAGGCAATTGTTGCGCGAAATGCTCCAACTCCGCCACCCGCCGCGTCAGCAGTTCGTCGCTCACCGCAGGGCGCGACACTTCTTGGACTCGCGTTGCAAGTGTCCGTACCGTCTGTTCCAGTTCCATAACCCGCGCTGCCAGCGGTTCGAGTTCCGCAACCCGCCGTCGCAGCGTCTCGACTTCCGCATCGCTCACCGCCCCGACCGGATCGAGATGAGCGGGGGCAGTGGGGGTTTCAGCCGCTTCCGTCCACCATGCGGGTTCGTCGTGTCCGTTCTGCTCAGTGATTGCACCGGCGGGCGCGTGCCCGTTCGTTACGGTAGGAGCATACGCCCGCATCTCGGACGGAATGAGAAAACTGTCCGTCCATGTTGTGCCGGGGGGCGGCAGCGCAACTGGCTTTTCCGCGACCGCCGGTGCCAACGGTTGCGGCGCGACTGGGGCAATCGGTGCCAAGACGCCGAGCGGCTCAGTGTGGTTTTCCATCGAATACACAGCCGTATCACCGTAATGAGTTGCATTGGGCATCGCTGCCGTCTGCATTGCCGGTGCGGAGGGCTGAAGTTGCCACGGTTCGTACGTTGCATAGCCGTTTCCGTTGCCATTGCTGCCCGTGCCGTTGCGATGTTCATTCACGGGGGCGTACTCCTGCGCGGGGGCAAAGCCATTCGCATACGCGGGTTCCCATTCGCCCTGCGTGGGCTGGCCGGACGGCATCCCGGCATAGGCGGGCGACAATGCGGGGGTCGTTTCGCCGCCGACCGCGACTGGCTCACGCTTCACGACAGCGTCACGCAACAAGAAAAACGAGAGAACACTCATCACGAAGATTGAGATGCTGGAGACAAGAAAGGCGCGATCCATGCCCTTCACGAATGCTTCCGCGCTCGCAATGCGGATTTGCCCCGCCAGCGGGCCGAGTTGCGCCGCCTGCGGCAATTGCTCTACGACGCGCCCTGCGTAACTGATACCGCCGCCGATGCGGTCGAGGAGCGGGCGGGCAGACGCGAGGGACGGGTTCGCACGCGCCGCAATGATGTCTGGCGCGGCATCGTACGATGCAAGATACGTGCGATTGGCAATTGTGCCGAGGAGTGCGATACCGAACGCGGTGCCAACCTCCCGCACCGCGCCATTGACCGCCGACGCTACGCCACTCTTGGCGGTCTCAACACTGTTGAGCACGGCGGTCGTCATCGGGGCGAAGATCAGCGACATGCCTGCGCCCATCACCATCAGAGCAGGGACAATCGTAATGTACGGCGAATCCGCCGTGAGGCGGAGCATGAGCAGCGTACCGATACCCGCAATGACCATCCCGATGGAGATCAGGCTGCGTGCGCCGACGCGCCCGACGAGTTGCGCCGAGATGGGCGCACCGAGCATCATCATGATGACGAGTGGGAGCAATGCCAAGCCCGCCCGCACCGGCGAAAACCCGTGGACATTCTGCTGATAGAGTGTCGTGAAGAACGACACGCCTGCGATCAGGAAGGAGACCGCGAAGGCGTCAATATTTGCGCCTGTGAAGGTGCTGGAACGGAAAAACCGCAGCGGCACCATTGGGCGGGCAACCCGCGACTCCACCACAATGAATGCCGCGAGTGAGACCGCCGCCACTCCAAATGCCGCGAGGATGAGCGTATCGCCCCAGCCGCGTTCGCCCGCTTCGATCAATGCCCATGTGAGCGAACCTATCGCAGCAGTAATGAGAACCGTGCCGGGGATGTCGAGGGCGATGTCGCCGGTCTCGTCCCGCGATTCCTTCACGACAATGACCGAAACGATGAACGCGACGATGCCGATGGGAATATTGATGATGAAGACCCAGTGCCAGTTCGCGTATTGGACGAGTGCGCCACCGATGATCGGGCCGAACGCGAGACCGGAGACGGAAATCGCTGACCAGATGCCGAGGGCTTTCGCACGCTCTTCCGGGGGAAATGCGACCGAGATCAGCGAGAGGGTCAGCGGCATGATGAACGCCGCGCCAAGCCCCTGTATCGCCCGCGCCGCGATCAGCATGGTGATGTTCTGCGAGAGCGCACCGAAGAGCGATGCCGAGGTGAACAACCCCAGACCGAACAGGAACCACCGTTTGCGACCGAGCCGGTCGCCCAAGCCGCCCGCCGTGATCTGAATCGAGGCGAAGACGAGTGTGTACGCCGAGACGATCCATTGCAGTTGGGTGGTAGATGCATTGAGATCACGCGAGATCGTCGGCAGCGCGATATTGACGACGAGATTGTCCAAAATCGCCATAAAGAGCGCGAAACACGCCGCGACAAGCGTAAACCACTTCGCACGTTCAGCCGGAATTCTCATCGGACCCTCTTTTCTCTCATATCGGTGCGAACTGGCAACGTCCTTGTCACCCTTGTCGCCTTTGCCACCATGTTCAGTATAAAGAGGCAGGCTCTTTATCCACATGCTCCATACGGATGGTTTGTACCTGTCCGTTCGGACAGTTTTCGCCCCGTCCTCCGCAACACTCAGATGCGCCGCGCCATTCCGCGCACATACAAAGTCAATGTGCGAATGGGCGCGTCGTGAGGATACCAACGATGATGATTGCGGCGACGATATGCATCGCTACGAGGACGGCAATCGCGGGGGTGGTTGCACCGGGCATACCAACCAACGTCGCATCGGGTAAAATCGTCAGGATAAGCGCGACGAGTGCGACGATGCGATAGGTGCGGATTGGACGTAATGATACCCGCGCCACGATACCGAATGCCACTACTGCACCTGCACCGTAAAAGATCATGGCGATCACCGTTGGCCAGACCGAAGCGACTGGTTCAAACGCTGCGTTATATCCCCAAATTGCCGCGCCGATGTAGTACAGCACGACATTTGCGATGGTTGCCGCCGCAACTGCGATGCCCCCGGAGCGGACGATTGCGCCGACCGGGATACGAACACGGCGGGGTGGTTGGGATGCGGGAGAGGTAGTGGGCATCGTCGCCATGATTCCTGCTTTCTTTCGTGGACCGGTTCGCGGTATTCTCCGCTATCGTTCCGGCAAACGAGTGGTGAGGGTGCCGACAAGGGTTGCAGCAGCGGCGAAGTGCATCGAGATCAGGGCAATAAATACACCCGTGGATGCCCCCGGCGTCCCGACAAGCGAAAAATCGGGCAGGAACGAAAGCACGAGCGCGACGAGCGCGACAATGCGGTACGTCGGAATCGGGCGCGACGAAACCCGTGCCACAATCGCGAAGACGACGACTGCGAGGATGCCGAAGAACGCGGTAAAGAGGATAGTCGGACTGACATTCGCCAGCGGCAGAAACTCTGTACTGTAGCCCCAGATCGCTTTGCCGATGAAGTAGATCAGCACAGTGATAGCGACTGCAGCGACGAGTGCGAGTGCGCCGACGCGCGCGATTGCGCCTGCGGGAATGCGCGCGTGCGGAGTAGTTGGGTTTATGGACATCGCCACAGGATTTCTCCTTACGAATCGAACATTAGTTCTGATTATATACGTACAGTCTGATGTTGTCAAGTCGGTACAGATAGTGACTGTATTCGGGAGACATGAACGTGTGCAGCATACCCACGGCACTGAACGCCGTATCTCGCCGTGCTATTCCTTACTTGTTCCGGTGCCTGTGGCTTGACAGAAGGGCGGGCGGCACGTAGGATGCCGATACAGTGATGATGGAGCAACGGCGTGTTCAGGCGACCGAGCAGCGACCCCGCAGGATGGTGTGAGGCGGGGCGGCACGACGAACAAACGCGATCCCTCCGGAGCTACCGGTCCAACGCGGCTGCGTGACTAGACGCGCGCCGTTAGTAGATCCGGTCGGGTGTGCCACCCGTTACCCCGGCGGCACGTTGGAGGGCGTGGATAGAGTGCCTGCTGTGGATGCGGCGGGAATGAGGGTGGTACCGCGAAGCCGATTCTGGCTCGTCCCTTTATGTAGGGGGCGGGTTTTTTTGTGTGCCGTGTGCGTGGAGGATGCAGAACAATGGCAACTGTGGCAACTGTGGCACTCGACCGTCCGACCGTCACGCTTGCGGATGTGCAGGCGGCGGCGACACGCCTCGCGCCGTATGTGCGGCACACACCGCTGCAACATTCGCCTGATCTCTCCACACTGGCGGGCAAGCCGCTCTATTTGAAGCTAGAAAATCTCCAGCGCACGGGGGCATTCAAAATCCGGGGCGCGTTGAACAGACTGCTCATCATGTCTGCCGCCGACCGTGAACGCGGCGTGCTGACCGCCTCGGCAGGCAACCACGGGCAGGGGGTCGCGCTGGCGGCGCGGCTACTCGGCGTCCCCGCGACGATTGTGCTGCCGCTCGGCGTCTCGCTGGCGAAATTGGAAGCAATCGAGCGGCAGGGTGCGGAGACGGTGCTGGCGGGCGGCAATTACGACGAGGCGGCGGAAATCGCCTACGCACTGGCGGCGGAACGCGGCATGACGTACGTCCCCGCATTCGACGATCTCGATGTCGTGGCGGGGCAAGGGACAGTGGCACTGGAGATGCTTGCGGACGATCCCGACCTCGACACATTGGTTGTGCCGGTCGGTGGAGGCGGGTTGATGGCGGGGATGGCGGTGGCAGCGCGTGCGCTCAAACCGTCGCTGCGGATTATCGGGGTACAAGCGGCAGGGGCGTGCGCCTTCGCGGAATCGTTCCGGAGCGGGGAGCGGCAGATGATGCCAGTTGCGACGATTGCGGATGGCATCGCGGTGAAGATGCCGGGGGCGCACACCTTCCCGCTCATCGCCGCGCATGTGGACGAGATCGTCACGGTGGATGACGAAGCGATGGCACAGGCGATGGTTGTGCTGCTGGAACGGGAGAAATTGCTTGCCGAAGCCGCCGGTGCTGCACCGTTGGCGGCAGCATTAGGCGGGCTGTTGCCAGAGGCGAGCGAACGGGTCGGCATCCTCGTAAGTGGCGGCAATGTAGACCCGAACCTGCTCGATAAGTGTGTACAGACGGGGCTGGCAGCAGCGGGGCGGTTCTTGGCGTTCCAGAGTTTCCTGCCCGACCGACCGGGAGAGTTGCACCGCCTGACAGGTGTGTTGATGGCAGAACGGGCGAATATTTTGCATGTGGCAATCCAGCGACTCGGACCGTACACGGCGATTGGCCCTATCGCGCTCGATCTGATCGTGGAGACGCGCAATGCGGATCATGCCGCGCATGTACTGGATGTAGTGCGGGCGGCGGGCTACGTCGCACAGCCGACGGTGACACGCCCGCACGAAGGATAAGAGACGGCGAGGAGATCGGGCGGTGTGGGGCAAGCGACGCGGTCGTTACCGCTCGTTCTGCCGCACCCGCGCCGCAGCATCAGCAGATTGCGCGTCCGGTGCAAGGCGATACGCGATGATGCACGATGCGACTACCGCGAGAGAAAGCGTCGCAAGTACGCCGTTCGTGGCGGACGAGAGAGGAAGCGATCCGGCAATGATCGCCATCGCGGTGAAGACCGCCGCCGCAACGACATATGCCGCCTCGCGGCGCATCCATGCCCATCGGGTAAGGGCGAAAACGACCGCTCCGATTGTCGCGGAGGCGTAGCGGGATGTATCGGCGTCGAGAATAACGAGGCTGAGAAAGTATTCGCTGAAACATCCGACACCAAAAATGAGTGCCGATGTGACGGTCACCGCTGCATACTGCGTCTGGCTGATGCGCTGCATGATGCCCTCCTGTGCGGGTCGGAGACGTGCACCGCCTCGCCATTGAGTGCGGTGTGCGCTGTCTCCTCCTTTATGATAACGCACGACGCGGGCGATTGTGACGAAATGCACATACAGAATATCGCTACCTCTCTACCTTCAGTAGGGCAGAGCGATAGCGGTGTGGTGAAGCGGACTCATCAGCCGTTGAGGTAATCGAGACCGTCTTTGAGATGCTTCGGGGCATGACCGATGAGCGTGGCGGTGGCGGAGCTTTTGCTGCTGTTGTCGAGCTGAAGCATCTTAAGTTGCTCCGGCGTGACGGGGGGCTTCGGAAGAATCTTATCCATTACGAAGGCGGCAGGTTGGATGAGCGCAATGGGCAGCGAAAGAAATGGGCGGTGTTTGCCGGTGACATCCATCAACACCTCGACCATCTGCTTGTAGGGCAGGATGTCCGGGCCGCCGAGTTCGTAGGTTTGCCCGATGGTCTTTACATCATCCAGCGCACGGATAAAGGAATCAGCGACATCATCGAGCCAGACGGGTTGGAACTTGGTGACGCCGCCGCCGGGGAGTGGGAAGGGCGCGGGCAGTTTCGCCAGCCCCGCGAGGGTAGTAAAGAACTGATCGCCGGGGCCAAAGATGATCGAGGGGCGGAAGATTGTCCAGTCCTGCCCGCTTTTTTTCACGTATTCCTCGGCACGAAATTTCGTGTAGTGATACGGGAAGTTTGAGTCCGGCAATGCACCGAGCGCACTCATCTGCAAGTGGCGGTGGACGCCCGCATTTTTCTCGGCATCTATGATATGCACGGTGCCTTCATAGTTGATCTTCTCGAAGGTGACATTACCGCCGCGTTCACGGATGATCGCAACGAGATGGATGACGGTGTCCACCCCGGCGAGGGCGGCGGGGAGTGTTGCAGGGTCGGTGACATCGCCCTGTACGGGGATCGCGCCTTGCGGCAATTTCGCTTTTGCGGCATTGGGGTCACGCACCAAGACGCGTACCTCGCGCCCTTGCGCGACGAGTTTCTGGACCAGCCGCGATCCGACATAGCCTGTGCCACCCGTGACAAGAATCATTCGCACGCTCTCCTTTGTTGTACACCGCGGGATACCGCTTCCGATGAGGTACAGCGGCATAGATTCGTTCGCTATCGTATCAATAGCAAGAAGAGAGCAAGGGCAGCGCGGGCAGGCTGAAATGACCGAAGGGACACCCGCTAGAACGATGAAAAGTAGCGTCAACCGCCCTGCTCTCGGATCGGAACTGGCGCACAGAATAGGAGGAGGAGGGAGAGTGCGCCCGCGAACTGTCGCCTAAAAGATACTTCGGGAGAGAGGTTTTGTCAAGTATTTGCACAGACATTCGCGGCAGTGGCGGGTGCGATTAAGGGAAAGGGAGGAAAAGCGCACGAATTGGGTCGTTCGTGCGCTTTTCACTGCACAGTTTGTAGACAACGGTTACTTTTCGAGGAGCACGACGCCAAGTATCTTCGCGCCGACCTGTTCGAGGGCGGCGATGGCACGTTGTGCCTGCGGGCGGCGGGTGCGATTTTCGGCGATGAGCAGCAGAACGCCGTCCACCCGTGCGGCGATGGCGCGGCTGTCCGCAACTTCCGTAACGGGGGGGGCATCGAACAGCACGATATCCGCCTGTGCGCGGAGCGCGGCGAGCAGTACGCCGAATGCCTCCGCGCCGAGCAGATCGGCGGGGTTCGCACCCCGCGCTCCGGCGGGGAGCAGCAGCAATCGCGGTACGGCAGTCTCTACGAGCGGCAAAACGCGTTTGTGATCCTCTTCCGGTCCCTCGATGGAGATGCCGAGACCTGCCGTTGCGCGGTCGCTGCCGAGCAACGCGCTCAACCCGCCGGACGCCGCTCCGCGCAGATCGGCATCTACCACAACGACGCGATCCCCCGCCCGTGCGAAGGCGATACCAAGATTCGCCACTGCCGCCGCCCGGTCGGTTGTGCCGTCCGCATCGGCGATCACTATCGCCCGCCCGCCGCCCGCCATATCGAGGCGGGCATCGAAGCGCAGATTCGTCCGCAACTCGCGGTACGCTTCAGCAGCGGGGCTTTCCGGCGCATCGAGCATCGGAAGCCGGTCATTGCGTGCTGCCGTTGCTGTTGTCGCACGGTCGCTGTTCGCGTCTTCACTCGCTTGCACTTGCACCACCTTTATCTGGAGCCTCGCGGGTCATCCGTTCGTTTTCGTACACTGCCCGGTGGGATCGTTGCGACGACGGGCAACCGCAAATACCGCTGCACATCGTCGCGCCCTGTGAGCGAATCGTCCAGTGCGCCCAGTGCCAGCACCACAACGAGACCGAGAACCGCACCGACCAACGCCGCAGCGAGTGCGGTCAGTTTGGTGCGCGGGCCGTTCGCCGTGGCAGGCGCAGCAGGACAATCGGGCAGGACCGCTACACTCGTCAGCCCGACCGATGGGGCAGCGCAATCGAGGCTTGTCACGACGACGACAGGGGTACGCTGTGCGTTCTGCTGGCCTACGGCGGTGCTGATGCGGCGGTCATCATCGGCGGTTTGCTGGCGGTCGGCGGCGTTCTTTTCGACTGCAACCCGCGCCAGCGCACCGACGACGCGGGCGGCGCGGGCGGGATCGGTATCGGAAAGTGCGATTGCGACGGTACGATTGTCGCGGCTGGCGCGGGTGACGACGCCATATGCGGTAGCGGCATCGGCAGCGGGCAAATATCTTTTGTCTACCGCCGATTGCACCGCGTTCGGGTTATGGATGAACGGTTCGAGGGCCTGCGTATAGTTCGCGGCGAGTTGATCGAAAAAGTAATCGGTGGGAATGGTAGAGACGGCAAGGCGTGTCTGCGCTTCGTACGTTTTGGGCTTGCCGATCTGTGAGGCATACCCGACGCCCGACGCAACGAGGGCAGCAAGCACGATCACCCACCAGCGGTGCAAAATGGGGCGGAGATAGTGCTCCGGACGCATCACGACGCCCGTTTCGTGGGCGGCACGGTGCCGATCAGCGGCAGACCGAGCATCTCCTCGACTTCGCGTCCGTCGTGCAGGCGGGTATCGAACAATTCCACAAGCAGCGCGATGGCGAGTGCCGCAAGCAATGATGCAATGAGCGTCCCCGCCGCAAGCACCCCCGACCGCAGCGAACTGGCAGCAACACCGGACGGTACATTAATCGCCGCCGCCTGCACAGGACGACCGGACAAGTATGCCGGGGCATTCGCCACGAGCGTATCGAGGGCGGCGCGTGCAATGACGAGCGCACGCCCTTGATCGCTGCTCGTCGCGTTGATCGTCAGGACGCGATAAACGCGGGTGGAGGTGATCGCACCCTGCACTTCTGCCGCCGAAACCGGCGTATCGGTCGTTTGCAGCCGCTTTGCGACATCGTCCGCGAAGCGGCTCCCCTGCACAACCCGGACGAGGTCATCCGCGGAGGCTTCGCTCGTCAGAGCGCGGTAGTAATTGTCGTACCCCTGTGGGGCGGGGGGATCGGGGGCGATGCTGGTGATCGTCGCTTCGCCACTGGCGGTATAAGTACGGGCAGTGTGTTTGTAATTATAGGCAGCGAGACTGAGCGCAAGCAGCGGTAATAGCACGAGCACTGGCCATCGCCGCCGCGCAATCGCCCACAGATGCGGCACACGGGCGACGCCACCCGGAATGCGGTATGGCGCGTACTGCGTTCCCGTCGCAAGAGTCGTCTGCTCTGTCCGTTCTACCACCAATGTGTGCATCTCCATATTCGATACCGTGTACTCGGCACACTGCTTATCCGTTCCACCACGAGAGACCGGAGCGGCTGTCTATCCATTTGTCTTCGATGACTTTTTCCAGCCTTCCGAAGATAGGGATACCCGCCCCTACAGGATCGAACGACACATCTGCCGCCCAGACATTGAACTGGTTGGTCTCCGCGCTGTTAAGAAACGCGAACCGCTTGCCGTCCGGCGAGAAGGTAGGCGCACGCGCACTGCCGGTTTCGGTAACGCGCGTCACATTCTTTCCATCGGTAGTCATAATGTAGATGTCGTTGACGCGAAAGGCGGGTCGCCCCGCGAACGCGATGAACCGCCCGTCCGGTGAGAAGGTGGGGTCATATGCGCCGTCGGGCAAATCGGAGAGTTGCGCCCATTTCTTCGTTTCGAGATTAAGCAAGTAGATTTGCGTCTTGCGGAGCGGGTCATTCGCCGCCTGCCAAACCATCGAGAATGCCATTAGTTTGCCGTCTGGGGAGATTGCGGTGCTATCTACTTCCTGTTGTACCGCAGCCGTGGCACTGATCGCGTGCGTGAGGCCTGGGTCGAACGCCTTGAGCATCTCCGGTCGCTCGGAAATCCACGGGCGCAGCAATGTGCCGTTGCCCTTGTCACTGGCGAAGGTAAGAAAGCCGCCCTGCTTCGACCACGAAAGCCCGACAGCAATCGAACTATCGAGGACGTAGTTTTTCTGCAAGTCAATATTCGTCGTGCCGGGGACGATCTTGCTCTTGTTGCTCGTGAGGGTGCGCTTATTGCTGCCGTCGAGATTGACGAGGATAAGGTCGGAATAAATACCACGGTCGCCAACTCGCACATAGGCGATCTGACTACCGTCCGGCGACCAGCGAGGGTATTGCAGGGCGTAATCCCCGGTCTCTTTTTTGATGAGTTGACGCGGCTTGCCACCATTTTCGATGACGTAAATTCCGTCGTCTTTCACATTCTCGGAACCATTTTTGGCGAACAGCAAGCGACCGTCCGCTTTCGACCCGACATGTTGCACGCGGGGCGCGGAGAGTTGCTGCCCGCCGCATCCAGCGAGGACGAGCACGATGCAGCAGACACCCAACAGTCTTTTTTGATTCCTCATTCGCTGTTCCCCCGCCCTCTCCCCCCGGCGGCGAGAGAAGTACGTACACACCCCGGTTGCATTATACGGCATCGGCGTATCCAAGGTGCCGAAGGGCGGCACGGGCTGCGGATGCTTCGTCCCACGGGACAGCGTCCCCACCAATGATGATCGAGTTCTCATGCCCTTTGCCGATGAGGGCGACGGTATCGCCGGACGCAGCAACACGGAACGCATGGGTAATTGCGGTAGCGCGATCTGCGATACACCAATAGTCTTGTCCATCGTGCCAGCCATGCGGCGTCGCACCAGCGGCAATCTCGCGCAAGATGGCGTCTGCATCCTCAAAGCGCGGGTCTTCGTTCGTGAAGACCGCATAGTCTGCGAATTGCGCTGCGATTGCACCCTGCATCGCTCGCTTCGCAACATCGCGCTCTCCCGCGCTCCCAAACACGACGATAAGTTTACCCGCCGTCGTGCGGTGAAGCAAACCGAGGAGTGCCGCGAAGGCAGCGGGGGTATGCGCGAAATCTACGATTACCGCGAAAGGTTGCCCCATCTCAATACGTTCTAAATGCCCCGGTACATCGTGGAATGCCGCCAGCCCCGCTGTAATCATAGGCAGGGATACATCAAGTACGTATCCGACCGCCACTGCCGCAAGTGCATTATACACGTTGTATACACCCATCGTTTCGATATATACGCTCGTGTCCGTACGTGATGTACGCAACATAAAGTCCGTCGCGCCGATGCGTTCGGTAATATTGGAGGCGGTAATTGTTGCGGTCTGATCGAGCGCGTACGTCACTTGTCGTGCGCCACCCGACACCGACAAAAACGCCGCCGCGTGTGGGTCGTCCGCATTCACGACGGCGTATCGGGGGCGCGTCCGCTCTGGGAATGCTGCCAGCCTCGCAAACAACGACTGCTTCGCGGCGAGATACTGCGCGAAGGTCTTGTGAAACTCCAGATGTTCGTGCGAGATATTGGTGAAGACTGCGATATCGAATGGCAATGCATCGAGGCGGTGGGTCGCCAACCCATGCGAAGTCGCTTCGAGAATGGCGTGTGTGCATCCGGCAGTGACCGCCTCCCGCAGGAACTGCTGGACCGCCAGTGATTCGGGTGTCGTCTGGTGATTCGGGTTTGCGTGGCGGGTTGCGCCGAGTTTTATCTCGACGGTGCCAAGCATAGCCGTCGAAAAACCGCCCGCATCGAGTACCGCCGCGATCATCGTTGCGGTAGTCGTCTTGCCGTTGGTGCCAGTCACGCCGATGATACAGAGATTATCGGCAGGATGTTCGTACCAGTTTGCGGCGACGTGCGCGAGGGTGGCGCGAGTATCCGGCACGATGGTGACGGACCTGATGCCTGTCGGCGCGACATCAGGTGGTTCCTCGACCAGCACAGCGACCGCGCCCCGCGCCGCCGCCTGTGCGATGAAGCGATGCCCATCGGCATACCCGCCGCGCAATGCGACGAACAGATTGCCCGCCTGCACGAGACGGGAATCGTACGCGACCCCGGTGATCGTCGTTCCGGCGTCGCCTGTAATGGTCGCAGTACAACCAGAGAGGAGCATCGAGAGCGGGCGGGGCGGCATCGCAGCGGCGGGCGGCACGCTCACGCGAGCATTCCCCGCCGTTTGTTGAGACCGAGCAGAATAAACGGCGCGAGCAACGGGCGGTAGAATTTCTGGTACATGGCAGGATAGGCGACGACTTCCCCGCCAAAGCCCTGCTTGAAGCGATAGACACCCCAGAGACCGTCGCGCACGTTTTGCTGTTCGCCCTGCGCGTTCGCGGGCGGTTCGTCGGTCGGCGGGATGCCCCAGAGATCGTAGTGTGTGCAACCGACATCGCGTGCCCAGCGCATCGCGGCGTACTGGAGTGCATAAGTCGGCATGTGTTCGCGGGAAGTATCGCTCGATGCCCCCGCAAGGTAAATCGCGGTAGTGCCGCCCCGAATGAGCAGCGCGGCGGCAACGATTTGCCCCTCGTATTCGGCGCACAGCAATGCGCCCGCGTGCGGCGGCGGGAACGCGACGAGAAGATCGGCATAATATTCCGGAGTATGCACACCGAAGGTGTCGCGGGCGGCGGTCGTTTCGAGCAACGACCAGAAAGCGGGCAGATCATCCGCGCCACCAATACGCACTGTCACCCCACGCCGCGCCGCGAGATTGACGTTGTAGCGGGTTTTCTGCTTCATCGCGGCGAGTAAGGCTTCGTCCGATTTATCGCACGGCACGATAATCGTACGGCGCGGCTGGACGGAGAGATTGGAAAGCGTCAGCCCATACCGCTGGGCGGCGAACCCCGGCGGAAGTGCCGCATCCGGTTCCACAAGCACGAGTGCGACATTCGACCGCTGACACAAACGATCCATCGCCTTGATACACGCCGCAACCGCGTCGGCATCCGCCCAATTCACCGCAGGGCCACGCGGCACATAGCCGATGATGACGCCATATCGCCACTTAAGCAGCACTTGTATGGCGAAATTGTCGCCCGCCGCCCGTATTACATCCCAATCGTGCCGCGATTTAAAATCACCCCATGCCGCATGTTGGAGGACACTTCCACTCGCTGCGTGTACTGCGGCATCGTGGGCAATCGTCGGCGCAGCGACAAGCGTTTGGGCTGTAGGTGTGTCGGTCATTGGTATCTACCCCCGGTGGTCACGGGTTGTATGTCCGGCTCGTTGCGAAGGGCTGCGACGGGTCACGGGGTGGGGCGGCATCGTTCCCCGGCGGGTGCGGTGCGGTGCCATTTCGGAAGATTTCGCTGATCGTACTGATCTCGGTGAACTGGTCTGCCGTAGCGATGAGGTCGCTGGAGGTGCTCGCGCCGAAGCCGACGATCTCCACGCGCACACCCTTCTGCTGTACGACCTCGACGAGGCGTTTGTAATCACCATCGCCCGTAACCATGACGAGCACATCGAAATTGTCGCTCATCATGTACGCATCGAGCGTCATCTCGACATCGAGGTCTGCCTTGATGCGCCCGCTCTCGTGCTTCTGAATGTCTTTGCAAACGACGCGATAGCCGTTTGCGCTGAGGAAATCCACGAACCGCCGCTGGCTGCCATTTTCCGGGTCAATGCCCGTGTATGCGCTGGCACGGATCAAGTGGCGGTTGCGCGTCACATGGTCGAGCAAGCGAATATAATTTACTTCCACACCCATACTGCGTGCGGAATAAAAAAGGTTCGATACATCAACAAAGACCCCGACATTGACACTCATGCCGCACTACGCCTCCCAAGGGGGAGGACTGAATACTGAGAGTGACGGACTGGGTATCGTGTTCGCGCCATCGCGTTTGTTGTGCAACGCACGACGTAGAGAGCGAATCACTCAGTCTGCACTCCTTCGCACTCAGTCCTCTCGCTGTCCCGCCATCGCGCGGTGAATCAATCGCCCCAATTTGGCGATGCCGACGCGAATTTGCTCTTCGTCTACCACACTGAACGATAACCGTATTTCATTCGTGCGCCCGTCGAAACGGCACGCCGCACCCGGCAGGAAATCGAACCCGTCCTGCATCGCTTGCGGGAGCAGTGCGCCGGTATTGATTCCTTCCGGTACTGTTACCCACATAAAAAACCCGCCCTCCGGTTGCGTCCATGTGACGCCTTCCGGCATATATTCGCTCAGCGCAGCAGCCATCGCATCGCGGCGACCACGATAGAGAGCCTTGAGTGTCTCAATGTGCGGCTCCAGATTGCCCGCGAGACAGAACTCGGCGGCGGCGGTCGCAGAGAAGGGACTGACGCCGCCATCACCCTTGATGCCGCCGATTTTGCGGATGAGTGCGGGGGGGGCAACTACCCAGCCGAGGCGCATTCCCGCCGCCAGCGTCTTGGAGAGCGTGCCGATAGTAATCACGCGGTTACCGCCGCGCTCTGCATTGAGGGCATAGAGCGCGGGCAACGGCGCACCCTCGAAGCGCAGGGCGTTATAGGCATCGTCCTCGAAGACGAAGGTGTTGTACTCCTCCGCCAGATCAAGGAGCCGCTGCCGCCGCTCCAGCGTCAGCGTCACGCCAACGGGATTCTGGAAGTTCGGGATGGTGTAGATAAATTTCGGGCGCACGCCCTCCGCCCGCAGCGATGCCAACCGCTCCGCAAGTGCCTCGATCTGCATCCCGTCGCTGTCAATCGGGACGGTCACGAGGCGTGCACCGATCTGGTTAAAAAGGCTGACGCCACCGGGCCATGTCGGGTCTTCCGTGATGATCGTATCGCCGCGGTCCACGAGCAGTTGTGCCACGAACGCGAGGGCTTGAGTAGAACCGGCGGTGAGCAGGATAGCGTCTTCTGCAACTTCCATCATCTGCGTCCGCTTCAGAAAGGCGCGGATGTAGTTCACGAGCGGCGGATAGCCGCCAACGCGCCCGTATTGCAGCGCAGTCGCGCCTTCGTTTTGCAGCGCAGTCTGCACCGCCTGCGCGACTGCGGCGGTGGGAAGATGGTTAAAGTCTGGCAAACCATAGATAAACGAAATGCGCGTGAGGTTCGGATCGAAATCGTTGACGCTGGCATCCCGTACTGCCATACCCATCGCGCCGAGCAGGTCCATCGGAGCATCGCCCGCCCGCGTCGCTACGTCCGTCATATGTTTTGCACTCCCATCCACCGTTTGTGTCATGCCCCGCACCGCGCCACTGCGCACACGGAACTCTTCCGTTGGTATGCCACACAGTCTACACCGTGCGCGGCACCCATGCCAAATATCCGGCAGGGTATCGCTGAGATGCCGCAACATACCGGACGGCCCACACCAAACTGCTCCCCCGCAACGGCGAAGAAGCAGTGGCGGTGTCCCACGTACAATGCCCGCTAATCGAGCGGCTCAACACCCGCATCCCACCGCTGACCGAGAGCCTGCCGGACACCGAGCGAGAGCGTGGGATACGCATGGATCGCCTGTGCGACACGACCCGCGAAGGCGTCTGCCTGCATATTGACGACGATCTCGTGCAGCACATCGCCTGCGTGCGGTCCGATGATGTGCGCCCCGACGATCTGCCCCCCGCCAAGCATCTTCGTGAGCGATTTGGGCGCGAGAATGATCTTGATAAGCCCGTCCGTCTCGCCCATCGTGATTGCACGATCCACGCGGTCGAAGTTCCACCGCCAGACTTCTACCTTATCGCCGTATTCTTTGCGGGCTTCCTCCTCGGTCATTCCGA